>JADKBM010000001.1:0-300000 GCA_016715115.1 Acidobacteriota bacterium | reverse complement strand
TGACCCGTGCGGCATTTGCGCCGCCAATGTGATGTTCGATTCGTCGTTGTCTGCTTCGAATGTCGGAATGTAAACCGTGAACTGCGTGCCTTTGCCGACCTCGCTGTAGACGTTGATGAATCCGTCAAGGCTTTTGATGATCGACTGCGATGTTGCAAGGCCGAGACCGGTCCCTTTGCCGATGTCCTTGGTCGTAAAGAACGGATCGAAGATGCGCTTCGCGACCGAATCCGTCATTCCGGTTCCGTTGTCGGAGACGCTCAGCAAAACGTAGTTCCCGGCGGTCGCGTCGAGATGGACCCGGGCGTAATTGTCGTCGAGGGAGACGTTTCGCGCCGCCAGAACGAGATTTCCGCCGGACGGCATCGCGTCTCGGGCATTGATGCAGAGATTCATCAGTACCTGGTGGATCTGGGTCGGATCCGCATTTATCAGTTTCAAGTCGGTTGAGATCTCGTAACGCAGCGTGATCGATTTCGGGAGCGTTTCCTGAAGGATCTTGACGAGGTCCTTGACGATGTGCCGGGTTTGCACCGGAATGCGTTCGCCTTCCATTCCGCGCGCGAAAGTCAGCACTTGCCGAACAAGGTTCGCGCCGCGCTCGGAGTTTTCACGAATGACCTCGAGCCAGCGTTTCGTTTCAGGGTCCGGGCCGTTCATCTCGAGCATATCGACAGACATCAGGATCGGCGAGAGGATGTTGTTGAGGTCGTGCGCGATGCCGCCCGCGAGCGTCCCGATGGATTCCATCCGCTGCGCCCGCAGAAGCTGCTGCTCAGTCAATTTCTTCTCAGTGATGTCATATCGGATCGCGACATACTGGTAGGGCTTGAGATCGCTGCCGAGAAACGGAATGATGGTCGTTTCGACCCAGTAGAACGAACCGTCCTTGGCGCGATTTCGAATCTCGCCGCGCCAAACCTCGCCGCCGGAAATGGTCTTCCAGAGGTTTCGAAAAAACTCCTTTGAGTGATATTTCGAATTGATGAGCCTGTGATTCTGGCCGATAAGTTCGTCGCGGCTGAATTTTGAGATCTGGCAGAACTTGTCGTTCGCGTAAGTGATCGTGCCGTCGCGATCGGTGATGGCGACGATCGCCGACTGGTCGAGTGCGAATTTCATCTCCGAGAGTTCCTTGAGCAGACTCCGGTTTTCATCTTCAAAACTCAAATGATTCAAACTCACAAGATCGTTCATTGCTGGATTCGATGGCGCTATTCCTCGTCGTGCTGCCCTTCAACCTGATAATTGCCCGATTTCTTGAGTTTGTAGCGCAGCTGATCGCGGGATATGTGAAGCAGTTTCGCCGCCCGCGTCAGGTTTCCATTGGCCATCTCGAATGCTTGATTGACGAGCATTTCTTCGACCTCCTCGAGCGCGATCCCGCCGGCCGGCAACCTGACGACCGAATTCGAAACGGCTTCCGCTCCGTTGAAATCCTTGAGCAGATCGGCCGGAAGATGCGCGGTCGAAACGTACTCGCCGTCTTCGAGGATCGAAGCGCGTTCGATGACGTTCCGCAACTCGCGGACGTTCCCCTTCCAGTTGTAGCCGCGAAACAGTTCGGCGGTCTGCGGCGACAATCCTTTGAGCTTTTCACCTCGCCGCTTCGGGTTGTTGCGTTCGATGAAGGAGGTTGCGAGAAGCAGGCAGTCGTCGTCGCGCTCGCGCAGCGGCGGGATGTCTATCTGAATAACCGATAAGCGATAAAACAGGTCGAGCCGGAAGGTTCCGTGTTCACCTTCGTCCCTGAGCCGTTTGTTCGACGCGGCGATGATACGGGCGTCGAACGTAATGTCTTTGAGGCCGCCGACGCGTCTGAATGTACTCTCTTCGAGTACCCGCAAGAGCTTTGCCTGCAAGCCGAGTTCCATTTCGCCGATCTCGTCCAAAAAGATGGTGCCGCCGTGGGCCTGTTCGAAGAGGCCTTCTTTGCGTTGTTTGGCATCGGTGAAGGCGCCTTTTTCGTAGCCGAAGAGTTCGGATTCGATCAGGTTAGCGGGCAAGGCCGCACAATTGATCGCAAGGTACGGCGCATCGGCGCGTTCCGAAGCGTAATGGATGGCACGCGCGAAAAGATCCTTTCCGGTGCCGGTCTCGCCCTGCAGAAGGATCGAGTTGACGTCGGACGCCGCGACCTTTTCGGCGAGGTCCTTGGCGCGGACGATTGCCGGGGATTCTCCGATTATCTGTTCGAAACTGAACGCTGACTTCTGGCTGCTGCGCGAGTACTTAACCTCGCGGCGCAGTTGTTTGACCTCGACCGCGTTGCGGAGCGTGACGCGCAGTTCCTCCAATCTCACTGGTTTTCCGATGAAATCGTGGGCGCCGCCGCGCAATGCCGCGATCGTGTTCGGGACGCTGATGTTGCCGGTGATCATAACGACGACCGTATCCGGCGACGATTCTTTTATCTCGTCGAGCAGATCAAGTCCCGACCCGTCCGGAAGGTCGATATCGAGCAGGACTATGTCCGGCTCCTCGTTCGCGAAAACCTCGCGCGCCGTACCGATGTCGCCGGCCTCGATCGGCGCGTAGTTCCACGAACGCACCGCTTCGCCGAGCGTCATACGGATAAAACGCTCGTCGTCTACGATCAGGATTTTCTCTCGTTTTGTTCCCAAATTGCACCGTTTCCAAAAGAGGATCGTGCAGACATTCTACTACAAATCATCGACGCGATTCACTTGCGGAATTTGATCGGGCGCCTGACAACGTCAGACGATAACGGCTGAATGCGATTTTAGGGTTTCAGGCGCGCGTTGGAGAATTTCTGGAAGACACAAAAACGTGCTGAATGATATTTGATTTGGCGGTCTTCCCTGATTGTGGGGCAAACTCCTATCTCGCATTTCGACGAAAGCCGGATTTGCTCGGCTTTCGTCGTCCGTTCGACGTTCGCGATCGGTTTCGCCGTCGCCTCAGTTATGCTCAACGGTGCTCGTCCTCGAACCGCTGCCGCCAGACTTGAAGACAAGGGTTCCGGTACCTTTTTGGCAGTCCGCGTCCATCGTCCATTCATAGTAGCCTGACCAGCCGTTCGAGTTGGACCATTCGATCCGCATCACGTTTTTGGTCATACTGGCTGTTCCGGTCGACGCGCCGAGCCCCGATTCAATCGCCTTGCCGTCTGATGTCACGTGCCATGTGGACCTGCCCAATCCGGCTGCATATTGCGTCCACGAACCTTCCATACTGCAGACAGATTCTTGCTTGCCGGTTTCGTCGCAGCGGAGTTCTTCAAGTTCGGAAATTGCGGCATCGATCTGATTTTGCAGACCTTTCAATTCGTCCCTTGCGGCCTTCGGATTGTCGCGCAAGTACAACAGACGGTCAAGGCGTTTGATGACAAAGGGCCTTACGGCGAGGATGAATTCACGAACGGCGTTGGCGTCGTCGCGTTGGATATCGTCGAAGTCCCGTTTAAGTCCATATCTTTCGGCGAAAATCGTCAAACTCGGGGAGCGGCCGAAGATTGCTTCCACCTTGGCCCTATATTCGGTCGCACGCCAGTTCGGGTCCGAGATATTGGCCATCACGTGATTGAGGAGACCCAAATCCTCTCTGGTCGTGCCAATCCAATCGTCGACCTCGTCGATCGTCGTCCTGAGTTCAATCTCTTTTCCCCTGAGATCCGCGATCTCCTGCTTCTTTAGGTCGCACGGCGATTTCTTGGATTTCTCGGTCGCCGGATCGTTTTCGTCGGTGGCCGTTTCATCGCATTTCATCCTTGCAAGTTCCGCCCTTTGCTCTTCGACCTTCGTTTGCGAATCCCGAAGAGCGACGGAAGCCGAATCGGGGTTCTCGTCGAAAAACTTAAGCAAATTGATCCTTGAGATCACCGCGCTGCGCGTTGCCGCGATGAATGCGCGCAGAGACTCCTTGTCATCCGCCCGCACGTTGTCGAAGTTCGCAGTAGAATCGTATTGTTCGGCCATGCCCGAAAATCCGCCGCGCGTTCTGACTGCGTACAAAAGTTCCACGATCGGCGGGCTTGACTCCCAGTTAACTGAGGACAGTTCGGACATTGCATTGTTGAGCAGACTCAGGTCATCGCGGCTTAGTTTTGTTTGGGCCGTGCGGACCGGCGGGATTACGAAAGCCGACAGCTGGCCTGCCTTTTTCTCGAGCTTGGCGAGCTCTTCCTTTTTTGCCTCGCAGCGTGCCTTCTTGTCCTGACTGAAAGCCGGAGACAGAAGCAGCAGAAGGGCAAGACCGATCGCGGGTGCGATCAAACCGCTTCTTGGAATTCGAAATGATGTGACCTTCATTCTGTCGCCTCCTGACGATGCCTTCATCCGCCGTCCGGTGTCGATTTGGGATGCGAAACACGTTGAGCCGCAACCGAAACGAAGCGCCGGCGATTGCGTGAAATACAAGCGTCAAAACTAGGAAGCGCAAGTAATATGCCAGATCTGAAGGCTGCGAAATCAGGTGAAAGGCAATAAAATCGCAGGGGATTCCTGGTGTGGAAGATTTCGATCGCCCTGCTGCAGGGTAATTGTTCGCGGTCAATGGTTCATTATTCGCCCTGAATTGGCGAATCGCGAACCTCTGACCAGAAACTCGAAGGCTCGGAAAGAAGGTCGCATTTCCGCGAATGGCGTGGACAGATTGCGACCCGAATCGCGCATCGGCCTTTGATTTTAATGGTTTGAGCCAACTTCGATGGCGGAAGGACGAAAATTGAACCAAGATTACTCATCAAAAGCAATTTCCCGCGAAATACGCGAAAGACAACATCAAAAATGCCATTTTTCACGTTTTTGGCGGGTTTCGCGGGAAAGAAATTTTCTGTTACGCAATTTGGGTTGAACGATCCTTCCAGGAATTCAATCTTAATACGCAATAGGCACAAATCAGATTCAGAGAATTCCCGCTCTTTGCGGACTTGGCGGACTTTGCGCGAAAAACCGGTTTTGGAGAGTTTATGCCCGGAGATTTCCGAAGAGAAAACTACCGGCATTGCGCCGATCAGGCATTTTCCAGCGCGGAGATCGGTCTGCAAGGTCGACAAGAATCCGCGATGGAAATCCTTTCGGCCTAACTCGGGTTGATATCCGGGATTTAAAAAAAGAACGGCCGCCGATGAAGGCGACTGTTCTTTTTGTAGGTGGTCGGGGCGAGATGATTTGAACATCCGACCTCACGGTCCCGAACCGTGCGCTCTACCAGGCTGAGCCACGCCCCGCTAAATCAAGTTCTTGATTCTATGCGACCGCATCGCGTAAGTCAACCTCGATCGGGTCCGCGGTTCAAAAATGTCGCTAACTGGCCAGCCAGTTCGTAAAACGAAGCCACGATTCGGTACCCGAAACGAAGATCCGCAGCGGTTCCGAAACGAACACGAGCAACGCGCCCGCCGCAAAAACGCGGTTGAGTTTGCGATGTTTCCAGGTGTGCCAGCCGATCGCCGCGAGAATCAGTGCGTCCGTCGCTCCGAATGCCCAGAAGATAATGTAATCATCGGGCACGACCGGAATCCGGGCGATTGCGGCTCCGACGAAGTTGAACGCCGTCATCAGCATCAGCAGTTTATGCTCGGTCGGCCGCTTCCGATAACAGATAGCCGCCGTGAACAAGATCACGAAATTGAGCATATCAAAAACAGGAACCGCAAAGAACGAATGCGGATCGAGCCCCGGAGGCGCGGCGCCGCGGACGAGATTCGAGTCATACGCGGTTGCCAGTCCGACGACGACGACGAGCGTCGCGAGCGCGATGCCGGCGAGTCCCATCGAAATATGCAGGTTGACGTTCTTTGTTCGAATGAGCGCCACTTGAACGGAAAAATAGACCACCCAGAGCGACATCACGAGTCCGTGAAAACGAACAAGATTGTTCGCCAGCGGCAGCGCATCGAACAAACTGCCGAGATAGTAAGTCCGCGAATAGCCGATGAAGACCAGCAACGGAAACAATGCCGCGGCAGCGAGAAACAATCGTTGGTCAGTATGCCGAGTCAATAAACGGGTATCGATAGCCATAAAAAATCCTCCGTCCTTAACGCGCAAGGACGGAGGAAACGGTATCAAGACCGATCTTTCCGTTACGAAACCGGTTCGTCTTTTTTGGAAAACCGATGTTTCAGATACTCGATCATCGGCGGCAGAAGCGACAGGAAAATGACGAGAATGACGACCTTTTCGATATGCGCTTCGAGCTTGATGCCGAACGCGTTTTCAATCGCCGAACCCAAAAAGTAACCGGCGAAGACCATACTCGAGATCCAGAGCAGACCGCCAAGGATGCTGTATGTCAAAAATTTATGGTACGGCATTTCGGCCGCTCCGATTACCAGCGGCGCGAACGTTCGGACGATCGGGACGAACCGCGCGAGCAAAACGGTTTTCGGTCCGTATTTCTCAAAGAACGCGTGGGCTTTTTCGACTCGCGATGGCTTGAAGATCCGTGAATTCTCGCGGTTGAACAAGCGTTTGCCCATCAGGCGCCCGGTCCAGTAACCGGTAGAATCTCCGAGCACCGATCCGAGAAAGAACGACAGCATCACGATCAGGACGTTGAGTTTCTCCGGATAGGTCTTGGCGAACAAGCCGGTCACGACAAGCAGGGAATCGCCCGGCAGAAAAAAGCCGACGGCCAGTCCGGTCTCCGCGAAAACGATGAAGAAGAGACCGAAGTAAGCATAGACGCCGAACGTGTCGAGCAGCGTATTGATCAAAACGTTCGGGTCGAGAAACCAAAACGTCTTTTTGATGTCTTCAAAAATGCCGAGAATAAGAGCGAAAAACATAATTCGATAAAGAAGGTCTCAGGATTCACGATTCCAGGATTCCAGATTCCAGGATTCCAGATTCCAGGATTCCGTATTCCGGGATCTCGGATTCCAGATTCCAGATTCCAAATTCCAGGATTCCAGATTCCAGATTCCAGGATTCCGGATTTCAGGATTCCGGATTTCAGGATTCCGGATCCCAGGATTCCAGATTCCAGGATTCCAGATTCCAGGATTCCGTATTCCGGGATCTCGGATTCCAGATTCCAGATTCCAAATTCCAGGATTCCAGATTCCAGATTCCAGATTCCAGATTCCAGGATTCCGGATTTCAGGATTCCGGATCCCAGGATTCCGGATCCCAGGATTTCAGGATTCCAGATTCCAGGATTCCGGATTTCAGGATTCCGGATTTCAGGATTCCAGGATTCCAGGATTCCAGGATTCCAGATTCCAGGATTAAAGATTCTGGGATTCAGATTTCAGTTTCCAGGATTCCGGATTACGGATTCCAGATTTCCAGGATTCCAGGATCCGGATTCCAGATTCCAGGATTCCGGATTCCAAGATTTCAGATTCGGGGATCCCGTTGGAAAAATCGATTCCGTGTGCTGCGCACACGCGGTTACGATCCTCTGGAATCCTCTGGAATTCTTGGAATCCCCTGGAATTCCTGGAATCCCTGGAATTCTTGGAATCCCTGGAATTCTTGGAATCCCTGGAATTCTTGGAATCCCTGGAATCCTCTGGAATTCTTGGAATCCTCTGGAATTCCTGGAATTCCTCTGGAATTCTTGGAATCCTCTGGAATCCCCTGGAATTCCTGGAATCCCTGGAATCCCTGGAATCCCTGGAATTCTTGGAATCCCTGGAATCCCTGAAATTCTTGGAATCCCTGGAATTCTTGGAATCCCTGGAATCCTCTGGAATCTCAAATCTCAAATATCTCAAATCGCAAATCGCAAATCCCAAATCCCAACCCTACGCTCCTTTCCATCCGTGTTCGCCGATCAGCGGGACGAACGAGCAGGAGCCGAAGTCCTCCGAAACAAAGGCGTCGCTTGTGCGCGTGACCCGGACCAGTGTTTGGCTCTTCTGGCCCTGTCCGATGGGAATCACGAGTTTTCCGCCGACCCTCAACTGTTCAAGCAACGGTTTCGGAACTTCAGGTCCTCCGGCGGCGACAAGGATCGCATCGAACGGCGCGTAAACCTCCCAACCGGCAGTGCCATCGGCGCAGCGCAGCGAAACGTTCCCGATGCCGAGCGTCTTGAGACGCTCCTGCGCTTCGGCAGCGAGATTCGGAATCCTCTCGATCGCGAAAACGGATCCCGCCAGTTTCGCGAGGACTGCCGACTGATATCCGGATCCGGCGCCGATTTCAAGAACCCTTGACGACGGTTTCAGTTCGAGAAGTTCGGTCATCCGCGCGACGATGAACGGCTGCGAAATAGTTTGATTCGACGCTATCGGCAACGCATTGTCGCGATAGGCCTGAGATTTCAGCGCCGTCGGAACAAAAAAATCACGCGGCACTTCGGCCATCGCGTTGAGCACACGCTCGTCGGCGATGCGATACTCGTCGCGGAGTTTTCGAATCATCTGACCGCGAAGTATCTCGTATTCTTTTAAGAGCTTTGATCCCGTCACTTTATCTTGAACGCCGCGCCTTTTGGCGATGGCGAATCAATATCATAACTCCGAGTCCCAATTTTGCAAGCGCTCGATCGCCTGATGATTCGTCAGATCGCTCCGCATCGGTGTCACCGAGACATACCCTTCGTCGATCGCTTCAAAGTCCGTCCCGCCTTCGGCGTGAAACCCTTCGCGAAGTTCACCGATCCAATAGTAGGGCTTCCCGCGGGGATCTATGTGTTCGGTGATGATCGGGCGCGCGTTCTTGAATCCTTGTTTTGTGATCCGGACGCCTTTCGGAATCCCTTTCGGAATGTTGACGTTGAGCAGCGTATTTGGCGGCAATCCTTCGGCAAGCGCCCGTTCGGTGATCGTCCGCGCGATGCGGGCGGACTCGCTGAAATCACAATCGCGGCTGGCCACAAGGCTGAAAGCGAGTCCCGGAACGCCGAGGATCGTCGATTCAAGCGCGCCCGCGACCGTACCTGAATAGGTCGCGTCATCGCCGAGGTTCGGACCGTGATTGATGCCGGACGCACAAATGTCCGGCAACTGCCGCGGCGTGAGGATCATATTGACGGCCAAGGTGACGCAGTCCGTCGGCGTGCCGTCAACCGTCCAGTGGCGTTCGTCGATCTGCCTGATGCGCAAGGGCCGCGAGAGCGTCAGGCTGTGCGACGCGCCCGACATTTCCGACGCGGGCGCGACGACGAACACGTCGCCGATCTCTTTGAGCGCCGATTCGAGCGCGAGAATACCTTCGGAATGGTAGCCGTCGTCGTTGGTGATCAGGATGCGTGGTCTTTCAATCGGCATTCTTAGGATTCGGCAAAGAAAACAGATAATGCGTGAAACGAGCGGATCAGTATTATGAACCTCGTTTCACGCATTATAGAAACTGCGAGAATACAACTTCAACTAGCCATTGGACGGCGCGCTGTTTTGTGTTCTCATCGAACGCATGCGTTTCTTGTTCCGTTTGCGGGCGTTCTGCGACTTGAGTTTCGCTTTCTGGCCGGGCGGGATGAAATGCGCGTGCTTCTTGAGATCCTTGATGATCTCTTCCGTCATAACCTTTCGCTTGAAACGGCGGAGAGCATTCTCGATCGATTCGTTCGTATTAACAGAAATGTAAGCCATAATTCGTTCACCCCCTCTCGGCAAAAGATATTGCTCGCGGAGCAAACAACAATTAAAGCACTTTTCATTTGATCTGGCAAACGCGAAGGGATTTGGGATTTGGGATTTGCGAATTGCGATTTGCGATTTGCGATTTCTTGCCAGATTCCAGATTACAGATTCCAGATTACAGATTCCAGATTCCAGATTCCAGATTCCAAATCGCAAATCGCAAATCGCAAATCGCAAATCGCAAATCGCAAATCCCAAATCCCAAATCCCAAATCCCGAATCGCAAATCGCAAATCACTTAAGCGGAACGCTCAAAAGATGGCCGGCGTAGGCAAAATAGGCCTTGTTTTCGGCCTCGTCAACCCACATCCGCATACTGTTGAATTCGATCTGCGGAAGCGTCAGCAGCGGCTTGAACGCCAGCGTCCGCTGATTGTAGATTCCGATATCGGTCTTGTTCTTCTCGGCGTCCGGAATCGCCGCCCAAAACTCGTCCGGTTTTGCGTTGACGGGTTGAAGCGGACGGAACATCTGTTGCGAAAGCGCTTCGACGTTTCCCTTGGTTTCCGCAAGCGCTCCGGTTTCGGGGTCGAGCCAATAGTACTTCTGATAGGATGGCTCGGGAATCACGAAATCATCGACATTCTCCTCTTCGTCTCCGTAAGTATAAGCCGCGCCGAGAAGTACCTTGTTCTGGCCGACGACGAAGGCGATCGGCAGAAGCGGCGGATACTGTTGGTATGGAACCTTGAACTCCTTACCGGTCGCGAGATTTATTCGAACCAAACCAACCCCGTAGGACTGATCTTCAACGTCGGACTCATCGGATCCGTACTTTCTGGCGATCACCCAGCGGCCATTCGGTGTGACGACCGGATTTTCGAAAAATCCGGCGCGGATTCGCGTGAGCTGACCGCGTACGACCTTGTAGATGCCTTCGGAATCAGCACGGATCTCGACCGTGGACGTTCGCGCCTTCCATTGCAACTGATCCGGTTGGACCGTGAGCCGGTCGCGATTCGGGATAAACGAAAAACTCGCCGGCTGCTCAGCCGCCGCGATCGGTCGGCCGCCGCCGAACCGGAACCAGTTAAGATTCTCATATGCTCGGAGTTCGCGGCGTTTGCGGCGCCGTTCGCGATATTCTTCGTATTCGAAATCCTCGTTTTCCTCGTCCGCGTCGTCCTGCGCGGCCAACTCCTTTTCGATCTGCTCGCGTTTCGTCGAATTGTCGGTGAGGACACGCAGGTCCGGACCGGTTTTCCAGACGGTCAGCGCGGAAAGTTCCTTGTCCTCGAAAAGGATCTCAAGTCCCGGAACGCGTTTTTGCAGATAATACTGTAGCTTCGCCGGAGGGCGCTTGAGGTCTTCGAAGATCGCGTTCAATTTTACGAAAAACGGCGGTGTCTGAAACCCAAGCGTGAAAACACGGCGACCGCCGCCGCGTCCGAGCATCAGCAGCTCCTTTGAGTTGGCGCAGTACTCGCCGCAAAACGTAAGAAACGGCGGCAGATCGTCAACGCCCGATTCGGCCAGATAGCCCTTGAGCCGCTCGATTTCATTGGTCTCAAGTGTTCGCTCGCGGAACCGCGCCGGATCTTCCTCCCAACTGAAAACGGCCCGATCCTTATACATCCGAACGAAATGTTTGTCGAACGCATAGACCCCGATAAGTTCTTGATTTTCAATTACCTCTTTTTTGAGTTTTTCCTCGATCTTGTCAAGTTCTTCAAACTCGGTTCCGAAGCCGAATCCAAACTCGAAGGGTGTAACGGTCGCGAAAACCTCGCGGAGCGCATCGCTGAATTCGCCTTTGCCGGTAAAACTCGTCCGCGCGCCGAGGACTTTCGCCTCGTTCGGGTGTTTGGCAAGGACGAAGGCGCGCGCCTCGAGCGAATCCTCGGATTCGAGATATCTTTCCGCCGCCATCGCCAGTGTCTTGTCCGGGGAGTTCATCAGGTCGGCGACCTTTCGCACGGGAAGCGGCGCGCGGATCAGGCGGGCGCAGCCGAGAGCGGTGATCTTGACCTCCAGATCGTCGCCGTCGAGGGCGGCGTCATATTCGCCATTTTGTTCGAGAAGGCAGGCCGAAAGTCCGACCGCGAACGGAACTCCGCCCCGGAGATCGTAAATGTCGTTGATCTGCGCCTCGCGTATCTCCTTGCGTCGGGCGAGAAGCTTGAGCGCGTCCGAGAGTTCGGCTTTCCCGTTCTTGACGGTTCGCATCAAAACGGCGTTGACCGCGACACCGCGCCAGTTTCGCAGTACCTCGCGCATCTGCGCCGCGATCGGAGGCTCTTTCTTCTCAAGCGCCTCGATCCTGCTGATCATCGCTGATACAAGGTCTTCGGTCGGATTGTCATTTTGATACAGTGCCGATCCGAGCTGCGACTTTAGTTCGTTCGGGTCGTCCGTGTTCAAGCGCGCCGCCATATTCGTAACCGTCACGGTCTTGAGCTCGATCGTTTCGGCATCGACCGCGGTGTTCGAATTTACCGATTGCCGAATTGCCTCCTCGCGCTGCGCGCTCAGACGCGCGACGTGTTCGATCGCATCGACCTGTTCGTAAGTCGAAAAACCGCCGCAATTGAGGATCGCGCGGATGACGTTCTGCCGTTGCCAAGATTCAAATTCCGGCATTACGGAACGAAGTTCGGGAACCGCCCGCGCGTCGCGCTGGTTGCCGAGCGCCCCGACTATCTCGCCGACGAAGTTCTGATATTCGTACAGATTCTGAAAAACCTGAATTTCGGAACTTACGGTATTGACGGCTGAGTTTGACGCCCGCGGAACAGTGTTCGCCGAATTCGCCGATAGCGACGGGGTCTTGCGGAGCTTTCGTTCCGCCAGAACGGCAAGGAGTCCCGGCACGCTTTCGGGCATTCGATATTCCTTGAGCGCCGAGATCAGCGCCCGGCGCGAATTGTTGATATCCGTCGCCCAGTCGGGATCGTCGAGCCACGGAAGCATCAAACGCACTGCTTCCTCTTCAATGGTGCCGCCGCGGCCGGCGAGATTGCGGACCGCCGCGCTCCGAACGGTCTTGCTGCTGCTGCCGAGCAGATCGATCATCCGCTTGGTGTATTTTCCTTCCTCGGAATGGTTGAGGATCGTGGTCAGTCCGGTGTATGTCTGGCCGTTGACGCGCAGATCGTGAAGGGTTTCGTCTTCCAGGAGCGACATATACCATTCGTCGCGGCCCTCGAAATCGCCAGATTCGACGAGCGCGTCCATCGCCAGATCGCGGTTTCCGGGCTTCTGGTTCTTGTCCTCGACGGTCGCCTTCAAGAGGTCGCGCCATTTGCTCGCCTCGATTTCGTCCTTCTTTTCCATCGCGCGCTCGTAATAGGCCCAGCGCGCAAGGGTCTGTGAAACGGGCTGCGACGCATCATTGGAGAGTTTGTTGAGCAGCGGTTCGGCTTTGTCCCAGTCGACCCTGGCCAGCGCGCGAAGTTCGTCCTGGTTCGTGACGTATTCGTTCTCGTCGCGCACCGCCTGCGCCATTCGCGCCAATTCGTTGCTGAAATAAGGGCTGTTGTACGTCAGCCAGGTTTTCACGGTGTCGCGCCAGTCTTTTTCGAACTTTCGGTTGATGAGTTCCGAGTCGTATATGCGCTTGACGAATTCGATGCCGTCTTCGTTGCCTTCGAAGATGTTCAGAAACTGCGTCAGTTTTTCGGGATCGTCGGAGATCTGATCCATTATCCGCTCGAGGGTCTTGTCCGATGGATTGATGCTGTAGCTGCGCTTCCGGTCAACCTGATTTTGGCGTTGCCAAAAGTCCAGAAGGTCATCGATCGGCGCTTCATCCGACGGTGGCTTTCGTTGGTCGTAAAAATCGTCCGGCCGTGCGTTTCGTTCGGGTTTGAAGAAAGGATTGGGCGGCGGGGGCGCTGGAAGTTCGATCAGTTTCCGGGCAAGATCGCCGTCCGCGCGGGATCCTGGCGAAAAGGCGATCAAACCGACCAGCAGCAGAAGGACACAGAACGCAATCGACGCCAGAAATCGTTTCATAAAGACCAATCACCTCGTTTGCTGAATTATGTGTCTAACGACCAAAAAAAGCAACGGCTTTTCGATGCGGCTGACCTATCTTCACGATGCCTTGAGCCGGTGTTTCGGGAGAGTTCGCCCGGCGCCCGGCGATTGCCTTTGAAAGCAGATGCGTTGAAAACAAGAAGGGCATCCGGAGCAGTTGCTCCGGATGCCCGAAAAAAGAGTTCGAACGTAGTTTATCGAGACCCAAAACAAAAAAAGAGGCTGCCCTTTCGGACAGCCTCCACAGTCATTAAATGAAGCAGAAAACTAGGCCGAGGCCGCTTCCTTTTTCTTCTCGCGTTTGATGCCGCCGATCTGGACGAGATTGTCGCCCTTGATCTGGTTCTTGTCGAGAACCATCTGCTGATAAAGCTTGCGCATCATCTGCATTTCTTCGGCCGCCGTCTTCGGACCTTCCATTTCCGGTTTGTCCGGGCGCTGGAGATCGACTTCGTTGAGGTTCAAACCGTGCGACTTGTCCGCGAGGGGGACTTCCTTGCCGCGGGCAAAGATCTCGTGGCGTCCGTGGTCCTTGTACCACTGCGCGACGGTCGCGTTCTGGTGCATATGCTCGATGATGTTTCTCCAGCCGATGCCCGTGTTGTAAGCGCAGAACGAGATTTCGCCTTCCTGCGTGCCGTACGGGATGATGCACATTTCGGTGCGGCGGAAGTCATAGTTGAAAAGATCCTGGAACCACATACCGGCGATGAACAGGAAGTTCCAAGGGTCCTGACGACGCTTTTCAATGTCTTCCATCGTGCGGTCGCCGCTGACCTTGCCGTAGTTCTTGCCCGACAGGCCGAACGATTTGTCGAACTTCTTCAGGATGCCGCCGAGCGTCAGGCTGTTCGGCGATCCGTACGGATTGTAGTTCTTGAGGAGCGCGAGGCCCATCATTATGTTCGAGAACCATTTGCCGCGGTTCGTGTCGGTGATGTGCTGCATATCGGTCACCAATCCCTGAATGTTCAGGAACTGCGGAACCGGCGCCATTTCTTTCGTTTCCTTGTTGATCATCACCGCCGTGCCGACGCCGCAGTTCGGGTGGCAGCCGCACGATACCTGACCCCATTCGGCTTCCGGTCCGTGAACGACGTCCGCGAAGTCCGCGAAAGCGCCCATCAGGGACAACGGGAACCAATCACGCGTCGGTTCGGTGATTCCGACCTGTTTTTGAACGTCGAGCGCAAGATGCGACAAGGTGTAGCGCTGTTGCAGACGGCGCTGTTCGGTGATGTGCTCGTCGCGGCCGGTGAACGAGACCGGCTGGAAAGCGATGAACGAGATCTTCTTCGGATTCTCGAGCGCGAAGCGAACGATCGTTCCGACCTGGTCGTTGTTGACGCCGTTGACGAGCGTCGTCACGAGAATGATGTCAACGCCGGCTTCGTGGAGGTTGTTGATCGCGCGAAGCTTGACGTCGAACAAGTTGCCGATCTGGCGATGCGAGTTGGCATCGTTGCCAATACCGTCGAACTGCAGATAGACGAAACGAAGTCCGGCCTCGGCGGCTTCGCGGCAGAATTCTTTCGATTTCGCGAACTCGATGCCGTTGGTCGCGGCCTGAACCGAGTTGTAACCGACCTTGCGGGCGTATCGAACGGCGTCGAGGAAGTACGGCGAGAGCGTCGGCTCACCGCCTGAATACTGAACCGACATCTGCCGGCGCGGCTTGATCGAGATCGCATTGTCGAGGATCTCGGTGACGTCTTCAAAACTGAGTTCGTGAACGAACCCGACCTGGTTGGCGTCCATAAAGCACGGGTCGCACATCATATTGCAGCGGTTGGTCAGATCGACCGTCAAAACGGCGCCGCGGCCGTATTTGATCGATGACGTTCCGTGGTTATGAAGCTTTTCGTCGTTGTGCGAGCGCATATCGCGTCCCGGGAAGAGAGTTTCAATGTGCTTCAGGAATTCCGAGTCGATCGCCATCAGGTCTTCGAAATGTCCGTGCTCCGGGCAATCCTTGATCATCCAGATCTGGCCGTCACGTTCGACGATCTGGGCTTTGATCTCACCGACCTTCTCGTTGACGAGCGTCGAAACGTCGCGTTTGCCGCTCAGGATCTCTTCGCGTGCCTCAATGACACAGTTCGGGCAGAGCGAATCGGTCGTGCGGGGGAACCCAAGCGTCGGCTTCGACTTCTCCCACGACTTCTGGATCGGCTTGTCCGCCCATTTCGGCGTGAACGAAGCGTTCGGCTTGTACTTGTTGACAGCCTTAACTGCATTGAATACGCCACTTGCGACAACGGTCAGGCCTTTCTCAAAATGTTTCACGGGTCTCATAAAATGTTCTCTTCTCCAAATAATGACTTAAATTCTGTAAATGCGTTTAAGCAAAGAAGGATCGCAACTGGTCGATGATCGAGCGCGATCCGATAAATGTTGTCTTACGAATAGCAAGGCGCGTGCCAATCGAAATCTCGCGTCTTAAGTCTAAGCGAAATATGCCTTTACCGTATCAGGTCGGGCGCGAATTGCAGATCAAAAATGTGGGTCAGTTTGACACTGAAACGGGTTGCCAGCGCGATCGGGGCATAATTGACACACACAATCCGTCGCAATTGCGGCCGATCGGATTTTCAGAATGAATAATCGAAAGCTCGCCATTAAACCATTGCTTAACACGGTTTGGTCGAACACTTATGAAACGGAACACGTCAAATGCCGCCAAATCCTGATTTAATCTACAGTTTGTATGTGGGGTTCGGCTACAAGGCTCCGGTTGTTCACCATTCGTTCAACTTTAAGCAGGTGACTTATCCCTTACTTGAGGAAAGAAATGTAAAGTATTGCCAATATGCGACTTAGCGGTAGGAACTGCCTCTTTACATAAGAAAGTGTTTATGCTAAATTTTTTTCACCTTCAAGGGAAACTGGTCAAATCGATAAAAATTGAACGCGCGTCCGGAGCATTTAAGACTGGATTTGGTTCCAAACTTAGACAAATAATTTGAACTCAATCCTATGTCAATTCGTTTCGGAACTTCAGGCTGGCGGGCAATCATCGCAGATGAGTTTACTTATGACAATGTTCGCCGGGTAACGGAATCGATTTGCGGCTATTTGAAAGAGAGTATCGGCGACGATCGAAAAACGCTGATCATCGGACACGATTCGCGGTTTATGGGAGAGAAATTCTCGGCCGTTGCCGCTGAGATCGCCTGTCGAAAGGGCTTCCGGGTGCTGCTCTGCAACCATCCGACCCCGACGCCGACCATTTCGCACGCGATCCGGAACAACGGCGCGGTTGGCGGGCTGAATTTCACGGCTTCGCACAATCCGCCGGAGTACCAAGGCATCAAGTTCTCAACGTCCGATGGAGCGCCGGCACTGCCGGAGATCACGAAACGAATCGAGGCGTTGTATGAATCGGGTTCCAAGGCCCCGGACGCAGAGGGTGGTTCGATCGAGGAATTCGATGCGCGTCCCGCTTATCTGGACGATTTGAAATCAAAGATCCGGTTCGACGCCATCGCGGACGCAAAGGGCCGATTCGCGTACGACGCACTTTGGGGCACAGGGCGGGGATATCTCGACAAGATACTTCGCGATTACGGCCTCGAGGTTGAAACGATTCACGATTGGCGCGATGTGACGTTCGGCGGAAGATCCCCGGAGCCGAGCGAGAAGCAGGTCGGCGAATTGATCGAAGCGGTCAAGACAAAAGGCTTGACGCTCGGGCTCGCGACCGACGGCGACGGCGACCGATTCGGAGTGATAGATTCGAACGGGGCTTTCATCCAGCCGAATCACCTGATCGCGATATTGACAGATTATCTTGCGGAATCGCGCGGATGGACGCTCGGGGTCGCGCGCAGCGTCGCCACCTCGCACCTCGTTGATCGGGTCGCTGCGACCCGTGGTTTGAAAGTTTATGAGACGCCGGTCGGTTTCAAATTCATCGGCGAATTGATAAATCGGGACGAGATCATTCTTGGCGGTGAGGAATCCGCCGGACTTTCGATTCGCGGACATTTTCCGGAAAAAGACGGGATCCTGGCCTGTCTTTTAGCGGTCGAAGCCGTCACTGTACGAGGAAAGAGCCTGACGGCGCAGCTCGATGAGATCTATTCCCGGGTCGGGAAACTGGAATCAGGCCGGATCGGTGTGAAACTGACCGACGAAGTGGCCGGAAGTTTGAAAGAGAAGTTGGCCCGCAAACCCGATTCGATCGGCGGGCGCAAAGTTGAAAGCATCAACCGTATGGACGGTGTGAAGTTTTTCTTCGGAGACGGAAGCTGGATGTTGATGCGGCCGTCGGGAACCGAACCGCTCGTCAGAATTTACGCGGAATCGGAGAGTTCGGAAGATTTGGAGGTGTTGCTTGAGGAAGGACGTCGCTACCTACTGGAATAGATCGCGGAATTCGAACGCGAAAAGTCGGTCAAAGTCGGCGGGCCGTAACGGAACACCAAATTGGTTCGTATTCGTGGTTGTGTTTTCAATCGGTTTGATGCTCGCACTTGCGATCAACCTTCGCGCGCTTTCGGAAATGAATGAAGGAGCCGCGCAAAACACCGAACTGAACGTCGAAATTGAAAAAGTATCAGGAGAGAATCTCGCCTTGCAGGAAGAGATCCACAACCTGAAGAACGACAAGAACGCGATCGAGCGCGAAGCGCGAAAGATCGGTATGAGTCGTCCGAATGAAAAGATTCTTGTGCCGGCGAACTAAACTAAATTGCGGAGAAGTTGGTTCGTTGACTATAGATAGCCCTGCCCGTAAGTAATCCGCCTTTTGCCTGTCCGCTCCGCTTTGCCTACAGCTAAGCCTTCCGCTTAAAATCGCGGCCCTGAGTTACCCGAAACTCAGGGCCGCATCTCCATTTGCGATTTGCGATTTGGGATTTGCGATTTGGGATTCCAGGGATTCCAGAGGATTCCAGAGATTCCAGAGGATTCCAGGGATTCCAGGGATTCCAGGGATTCCAGAGGATTCCAGAGGATTCCAGAGGATTCCAGAGGATTCCAGGGATTCCAGGGATTCCAGGGATTCCAGGGATTCCAGGGATTCCAGGGATTCCAGGGATTCCAGGGATTCCAAAGATTCCAGAGGATTCCAGGGGTTCCAGAGGATTCCAGGGAATCCAGGGATTTCAGAGATTCCAGAGGATTCCAGGGATTCCAGAGGATTCCAGAGGATTCCAAGGGATTCCAGAGGATTCCAGAGGATTCCAGGGATTCCAGAGGATTCCAGAGATTCCAGAGGATTCCAGAGATTCCAGAGGATTTCAGAGATTCCAGGGGATTCCAGGGGATTTCAGAGATTCCAGGGGATTCCAGGGGATTTCAGAGATTCCAGGGGATTCCAGGGGATTTCAGAGATTCCAGGGGATTCCAGGGGATTCCAGGGATTCCAGAGGATTCCAGAGATTCCAGAGGATTCCAGAGATTCCAGAGGATTCCAGAGGATTTCAGAGATTCCAGGGGATTTCAGAGATTCCAGGGGATTCCAGGGGATTTCAGAGATTCCAGGGGATTCCAGAGATTCCAGGGATTCCAGAGGATTCCAGGGATTCCAGAGATTCCAGGGATTCCAGAGGATTCCAGAGGATTCCAGGGATTCCAAAGGATTCCAGGGATTCCAGAGGATTCCAGGGATTTCAGAGATTCCAGGGGATTCCAGGGGACTTCAGAGATTCCAGGGGATTCCAGGGGATTCCAGAGGATTCCAGAGATTCCAGGGATTCCAGGGGATTCCAGGGGATTTCAGAGATTCCAGGGGATTCCAGAGATTCCAGAGGATTCCAGAGGATTCCAGAGATTCCAGGGGATTCCTGAGGATTCCAGAGGATTCCAGAGGATTCCAGAATTCCAGGCGTTCCAGACTGGGAATTCCGAATCGCGTTGCAATCGCGTCGAGTCGGTACCATCTGCGGTAGCGGATGGTTGGTTGCGGCACTCCCGGACCGAAGTATTGATACCAACCGATCTTCAACCATCCGCTACCGCAGATGGTCCTGACTCGTCCCGGCCCCGAATACAAAGAACCCGTGGGTTTTTCAAAGCTCCCGAATCTCGAATCCTGGAATCCTGGAATCCTGGAATCCTGGAATCCTGGAAACCTGGAATCTTGGAATCTGGAATCTGGAATCCGGAATCCGGAATCCTGGAATTTGGAATCCGGAATGTCTTGATTCTGCAAACGCTACAGGCCGATACTCCTTAGCAACTCCTGATACCGCGGATCGTCTTCGAGAAAATCATAGACGCCGGAGACCTTGATACTGATGAGAGTCGGGTCGCGCTCTTCGAACGCTTTGTGTAGATACTCGAGGGCCTGTTCCTTGTTCTTTGTTGCCGCAAACACGAAGGCGATGTTTTCGCTATTGAAATACTCGCTTTGGCCGGACGCCGCGGCGGAATTCCTTCCCGCCAGAAGACTCCGGAGATACTCGTTCCAAAAGCCCTCCCAGCCGAGTTTTCGATACGCGGATTCGAATCTCTGAACATCCGCCGGGTCCCGGCCGTCGAGTTTGAGCGCGATCAGATACTGTTCAATGGCCTCCCGGTACGCTCTCTGGGCGGCGTAAACGTCACCGAGGTTGAATCTGACGAGCGCATTCTCGGGAAACAGCTCGATCGTCTTCTTCAGTTGCGCGATCGCTTCGTCGTGTCTTTTCGCAAATCCCAAGATGTTTCCTTTCATCCGGTTGATGACGACGGAGAACGGGTCGAGTTCCAACGCCAGCGATATCTCGTTCAAGGCTTCGTCATTTTTTCCTTTGAACGCCAGGTGTTCGGCGTACCACTGATGAGCCGTCGCATAATTCGGATTCAGCCTGATCGCGATCCTGTACTCGCGAGCGGCTCCCTCCCAATCGTAATCGTACGTATTCGTGATGTAGCCGAGCGACGCGTGTGGCTCCGCCAATTGCGGGTCGAGTTCGATGGCTTTGAGCGCCGCCCGTTTCGCGAGCGGGATGTAATCATTCGGACGGAAGTTGCCGTACAAAGGCATCAATGCGTAGGTGTCGGCGAGTCCTGTGTACGCGAGCGCATAGTTTGGATCAATCTCGACCGCCTGTTCGAAATAACGAACCGCGGATTCAAAATCCCGTTCGGTCCTCCGGTTCCAATGAAAACGCCCCTTGAGATACATTCGCTGGGCTTCGGAGTTCGTGGTGTAGGATTTCGCGACCTGTTTCAGCTCGGCATTGGTCAGCTTGAGCCTGAGATTCTCGGAAACATCGCTTGCGATCTCACTTTCGAGCGAAACCAAATAGTCGATATCGCGCTCGTAATTTTCGGACCAAAGCACGTCCTGGGTTTCCGCATCGACCAACTCGAGATTGACGCGCAGTGTCTCGCCGCGCTGAATCAGGTTTCCGATGAGCACAGCATCGACATTCAGTTCCTGCCCGATCGTCTTTGCCGAGACCGATCGGTTCTTATACGTGAAGACCGTACTCCGGGCCTTTATCGAAAGTTGGGGGATGTTCGAAAGATTGCTGATCAGATTCTCCGTCATTCCGTCCGAAAGATAGTCGGCATCTTTACTTTCGCTTTCGTTGACGATCGGCATTACAGCGACCGATTTGATCTGTTTCGCTGCTGAGAAATAACGGTAACTCCAGAATCCGATCGCCGAGACGAGCAAGAGCAGTACGACGAACGGAACGAGTCTGACGAAATTCCGGTTCAGGCGTGCGATTCCAAACCCGCGCGGACGGCTTGGTCCGATTTCGGCCACCCGCGCGTCGGTCGTATTGAGCACGGTTTCGCCGGTCGCGAACGCACGGAGCCGTTGCGTATCCGTCGCCAGTTTCTCCTTTGCCTTTGTGAGATCTGAAAGGAGATCGTCGGTCGTTTGATAGCGTTCGTCCGGATCCTTCGCCAGACATTTGCCGACGATGTCGCGGATCTCACACGGAATGTCTGTCGACTCCAGCGGTTTCGGAGCGGTCTGCATTATCGCGCCGAGGATTTCCAGAGGGGTTTCGCCCGGAAATGGGGTGTTTCCGGCGAGCAACTCATAGAACAAAACGCCAAAACTGAAAATGTCGCTGCGTGAGTCGATCTCTTTTCCACGTGCCTGCTCCGGCGACATATACCTTGCGGTGCCGATGATCGAGCCGGGATTCGTCAGAAACTGATCTCTGATTTCTCCGGGCAATTCGGCCGACGCGGAATTTGCTTCCGAAACGTTGATCTGCCCTTCGACGAGCTTCGCGATGCCAAAATCGAGGATCTTGATCAGACCGTTCTTGCGGATCATTATATTGTCCGGCTTGATGTCGCGGTGAATAATCCCGGCGGAATGCGCCTCGCCGAGGCCCGAAGCGATCTGGATGGCGATCTCGAGTGCCTTGCGGACACTCAAGCGTTCGCCTTTCGTGAATTCGCTGAGATTTTTGCCTTCGATGTATTCGGTCGCGATAAAATGGATCCCGTCGAACTGGTTTATCTCGTGGATGGTGATGATGTTCGGGTGATTCAACCCCGACGCCGCACGCGCTTCGTTGATGAAACGCGTCATCCGGTCCTTGTTCTCAACGAATTCGGGCGGAAGGCATTTGAGCGCGACACGGCGTTTGAGGCTGGTGTCTTCCGCCAGAAAAACCTCTCCCATGCCGCCTTTGCCAAGAAGTTCGCGGACGCGGTAATGCCCGATCTTCTTTCCGATGAGCAACGCGGCGGCATCCGATTCCGTAAACGCTTCGGCAATGAATGATTCGGGCGTGGTGTCGAGGAAGTCGCTGAGTGCGCTTTCGTGGTCAAGCAACGATTCGACCTCGCGCCGAAGCGAATCATCGGTTCCGCATCGGTCCGTTAGAAGGGCGGCGCGTTGCCCGGACTCCACTTCCAGCGCGGCGTGAAAGATCTCTTCGATTTTCTGTAGTCTCTGAACTTCCATCAAGGACAAATGGCAAACCGCAATGTGAGAGCAAGCGGTGTTTTGATTGAGTATAGTACAAAAGCCAAGGAAAAATGGCATTGCCGGCGCCGAATTGCGGTCACCGCTTGTTCAACGCAGATTACGCATTTAACAACAATCACCTGCCGGAATCCTGAGAGAGGCGCGATCAATTCATTTCGATCGTTCCATTCGCTGAACTTCGGAGTTCCGCGCAGGATCCAGGGAACTCGTTTTACCGGCGCAATGACTCGAAGCAACCGTTCCTTTTGTCCCGTCGGAAACTGAATTCACTTCTTCAAGCGTGCGGAGCACGCGAACTTGTGATAGCACCACGTGAAGCGGAGCGAAACGTGCTGGCTGGTCACGCCGATTCCAAAGCGTGTGTTACACGCGCAACTCCCGCGGATGCGAAAGGTCCGCGGAGAGAAACCGCTCCCGGATTTGCCGGAGAGATCCGAGCGATCCAAAGCCGGATCTTCGCGCAGAGTCCGCCAAGATCGCAAAGAGCGGAAATTCTCTGAATCTGCCTCTTTTGCGTAATTCGGGTTCAAGCGACCCGCCTGCCGCAAATCCGCCGTATCGGCGAAACTCCGATTTCAAAAAGCTCGGATACCGGAATTGAACAACCGCGCCGAATGTTAAATACTAGGTCAACAAGCACTTATGCAAGACACGAACCGGGGAACCGAAAATCAGAGTTTGCAGATTCGAGATCCGAGGTCCGATTATAGGCTTTACTATTCGCCCTATTATTACGCCGAAATCGGCGATGAGCACGTTTTTCCGATCCGAAAGTTCGAACTCGTCCGCGATCTTCTGTTGAAAGAGGGAACTCTGTCCGAAGCCCAGATCTTCGAACCGCTGCCCGCGGAGATCGGCGATCTGCTGCTGGTTCACACGGTTGATTACATCCAAAGGCTTCAAAACGGCACGTTGACCGCGAAGGAGATCCGCAAATTGGGATTGCCTTGGTCGCGCTCGTTGGTTCGGCGCACGTTCCACGCCATCTCGGGAACGATCAACGCCGCCCGAACCGCGGTTGCGACCGGAATCGCATCGAATCTCGCCGGCGGGACGCATCACGCATATCCCGATCGCGGCGAGGGGTTTTGCGTGCTCAACGACGTGGCCGTCGCGATCCGCGTTCTGCAGCGCGAAGGGCTCTGTGAACGGGCGCTGATCGTCGATTGCGACGTCCATCAGGGAAACGGGACGGCGTTTATTTTTCGGGACGATCCACGCGTCTTTACGTTCTCGATCCACGGAGCCAAGAATTATCCTCTGTTCAAGGAGAGTTCCGATCTCGACATCGAACTCGCGGATGGCACATCCGACGTTGAGTATCTCGAGACATTGCACGAAGCGCTTCACCGGATAAGGCTTCACGATCCCGAGATCATTTTCTACCTCGCGGGCGCGGATCCCTATGAGAATGACAAGCTCGGAAGGTTGAGTCTGACGATGGAAGGACTTCGGGAACGCGACGAACTCGTCCTGAACTACGCGAAAAGCCTTGATGTTCCGATTGTTACGACGATGAGCGGCGGATACGGGGCGACTATCGACGAAACGGTCGAGATACACGCAAACACGATCCGCGCGGTACGAAATGTCTTTCTCTCGAGGTAGGTCGAAACCGCGCATTTATTCCGGGCACTTGTCTTTTCTTCGCTCACTTCCTACTCTGTAACTTGCTTCGGAAGCGACGGGATCAAAAATGAAAATTGTAGTTATCGGGAGCGGCTTTGGCGGACTTTCGTGCGCGATTCGTCTACAGGCGAGCGGGCACGACGTGACGATCGTCGAAAAGCGCGACAAGATCGGCGGGCGCGCCTACGTCTATGAACAGGACGGCTTCAAGTTCGACGGCGGGCCGACGATCATCACCGCGCCGTGGCTGATCGACGAATTCTTCACGATCGCAGGAAAGCAAACCCGCGATTATCTTGAACTGGTCAAGCTCGACCCTTTCTACAACATTCGTTGGGAAGACGGAACGGTATTTCATTACAACGACAACCGCGAGACCCTGATCGCGCAGATCGCCAAGATCGCACCGGAAGAGGTCGGGAACTACAAGAAGTTCGCAGCGTCGCTCGACGACATCTACCGCGTCGGATTCGAACTCATCGACAAGCCCTTCTCGACCGTTTGGGATATGGCGAAGATCGTCCCGCAGATGATCAAACTGCGGTCGGACAGATCCGTTTACAAATTCGCGTCGAAGTTCTTCAAAAACGAGAAGCTCCGCGAAGCGTTCAGCTTTCACCCGCTGCTGATCGGCGGAAACCCTTTCACATCGACGTCGATCTACGCGATGATTCACGAACTGGAGCAAAAATTCGGCGTTTGGTTCGCTATGGGCGGCACGGGAGCGTTGGTCAAAGCGCTCGGTGACCTCTTTATGGACATCGGCGGCGTGATCTATACCGAGGCCGAGGTCGGGGAGATCATCGTCAAGGACGGTGCGGCGCGCGGTGTGCGGATCAATTCCGGTGAGATCATTGAATCCGACATCGTCGTCGCCAATTCGGACGTCGCGTGGACATATCTTAACCTCATCGCGCCGCGTTGGCGAAAAAAATATACCGACGCGAAGATCAGGAAGATGACGTATTCGATGTCGCTGTTCGTGATTTATTTCGGGACCGACCGCAAGTACGATTCGGTCGCGCATCACGAGATCATACTCGGCAACCGCTACCGCGGATTGCTCGACGACATCTTCGTCGATAAAAAACTCGCGGACGATTTCTCGCTCTACCTGCACCGGCCGACGGCGACGGATCCGACGCTCGCGCCCGAAGGCTGCGACTGCTGGTATGTTCTCTCGCCCGTCCCGCATCTCGGCGGATCGACGGACTGGGCGACCGAGGCGCCGCGCTATCGTGATCTGATCTATAAGTATCTGGAAAAACACTACTTGCCGGATCTCACCAAACATATTGTCTCGGAGCACATCATCGATCCGCGTCATTTCGAAGGGACGCTCAACAGCTATCTCGGCAGCGCGTTTTCGGTGGAGCCGACGCTGATGCAGTCGGCTTATCTGCGTCCGCACAACCAAAGCGAGGACGTCGTGGGGCTCTATTTCGTCGGCGCCGGAACTCATCCCGGCGCCGGAATGCCGGGCGTTATCTCAAGCGGCAAGATCGTCGCCAAACAGATCTCGGATTTGTGATAATCAAGATTTGGGATTTGGGATTTGGGATTTGGGATTTGGGATTTCGGATTTCGGATTGCCGGGGTGCGACGATCCGTCCGCCCAACCCGAATCGCGTTGCGATGCCCTGAATTTTGCCGTGGATTTCAACCCACCGGATTTCGTTTATTCAAGAAGCGTCGCGTCAGCGACGGCTGATTCAATCGTCGCCTTATCCGTTCCCACGCGGATCATCCCGCGTCCCTTTTCCATGGCGGCGACGGTGCGGGGGGACGCGACGTGGACAACTTTGCCGTTCCTTAGCCCCCGGAGGTTTGTTTTTCGATGGCATTGATGGATAATTCCGAAATTGGCTCGGGGGACGTCAATCCAAAATCCGAAATCCAAAATCGAAAATCGCTATGTGGTATTGGACAAAAATCCTGTTTCTGATCCTTCTCGGCGCTATCGGCGTTTGGCTGGTGTACGAGTTGGTGACGTTCCCGTCGATCTCGAAACTCAGGACCGAGAACCCTTCGACGAGTTCGATGATCGAGTTCAGACTTTCCGAAGCGCGCCGTGAGAATCGTGAACCGCGCAAGTATATGATCTGGCAGCCGATCGCGCAGATCTCGCCGAATTTGCAGCGCGCCGTGCTTGCCGGCGAGGACGCACGGTTCTTCGAGCACGACGGTTTTGACTGGAAGGCGATCGAAAAGGCCTGGGACGAAGCCGTCAAAGAAGGCGAAAAGGAAGCCAAAGCGGAGGGCGATTACGATCCGAATGATTGGATCCCGCCGATGCCGTCATTCAAACGCGGGGCGTCGACGGTGACGCAGCAGTTATCGAAGAATCTGTTCCTTTCGGAAGACCGCAATTTCTTGCGAAAGGGGCGCGAGGCCGCCTACACGTATTTTCTTGAAAAGGAGCTTTCCAAGCAGCGCATCCTCGAGATCTATCTGAACGTCATCGAATGGGGCGAGGGTGTTTATGGCGCGGAGGCCGCTTCGCGGGTTTATTTCAACAAGTCCGCGTCGCAGCTTTCGCCACAGGAAGCCGCCTATCTTTCGGCGATGATTCCGTCGCCGCTCAACGTTTTCAATCCGAAGAAAAATCCGAAACGCGTCGCGAGACGCCAAAAAGCGATCCTTCGCGGGATGAATTCGATCAAACTGGCTTACTAAGAGTTGTTTACTCAAACCACGAAGGGCACTAAGCAACACGAAGAACATCCTCTTCTTCGGGTGCAACTTCATTTCCTTCATGGTTTAACCCAGATTGCGCAAAAGAAAGTTTGACCGCGAAAAAACGCTAAGAAACGCGAAACTGTCTTCTCGATGACCGGCCCGGCTGAGCATTGTCTGGCCGCGCCAAACTTGTAAGCTATTGTGGAAAGGCCGTTTATCGCCCAGGTTGCGCGAACTGACAATTACCAGAGTTGTTTGCTCAACCCACGAAGGACACGAAGCAGCACGAAGAAAATCCTATTCTACTTCGTGCGACTTCGTGTCCTTCGTGGTTCAACGGTCTGGGATTTCGCCTTTTGAAAGCGATTCTTCGCGGGATGAATTCGATCAAACGGGCGTAATGACTGAAGGACACGAAAGGAGCACGAAGAAAATCCTATTCTACTTCGTGCGACTTCGTGCCCTTCGTGGCTAAACCGTCTGGGATTTCGCCTTCTGAAAGCAATTCTTCGCGGGATGAATTCGATCAAACGGGCGTAATGACTGAAGGACACGAAGCAGCACGAAGAAAATCCTATTCTACTTCGTGCGACTTCGTGGCTAAACGGTCTGGGATTTCGCCTTCTGAAAGCAATTCTTCGCGGGATGAACTCGATCAAACGGGCGTAATGACTGAAGGACGCGAAGCCCGAAGAAAATCCTATTCTACTTCGTGCGACTTCGTGCCCTTCGTGGTTCAACGGTTTAGGCTTTCGCCTTCTTGACCTTCGCACCGCCCTTGAGCGTCATTTCGTTCAGGATCCAGCCGGCTCCGGCGAATTTCTCTGTCACGAAAAGAACAAAGCGAATGTCGACGGCGATCGACCGGTCATAATTCGGATCGACAAACATATCGTTGCCCGTTCCTTCATAATTTCCGTCAAAGATGATCCCGACCTGTTCACCCCAGGCGTTCATAATCGGGCTTCCGGAGTTTCCGCCGATGATGTCGGTCGTCGCAAGGAAGTTCACGGGAACCGAATCGCCAACGCCGAAACGGCCGAAATCCTTGTCTTGCTGAAGTGTCTTGAGCTTCTGCGGAACGTCGAACGGGAAAACACCGGTGTCTTTTTCGATCACGCCCTTGAGGGTCGTGAACGGCGTGTACTGAACCGCTTCGCGGGGCTGGTAACCGCGAACGTTTCCGTAGGTAAAGCGCATCGTCGAATTCGCATCCGGGTACGGACTGACGCCCTTCATCTCAGCCATTGCCTGCTGATAACGAAGCCGGAGGTTTTCGATCTCGCCGTTGAACTTGTTGCCGCGCACCGCAAACGCCGCTCTCTCATCAGCTTGCGCGGACGCAATACGCGCGACGTCAGGGTATTTGGCCTGAAGATCGGACCACGAAAGATCGTAAAGCGCGCTGATCTTTTCCGCCGAATCGAACGCGTCCGAATCGACGATCAGTTTCGCAAACGCTTCTTCCTTCTTGCGCCGCTCGCTGGTCTTGC
Organism: Acidobacteriota bacterium; assembly: GCA_016715115.1. Classification (NCBI taxonomy): domain Bacteria; kingdom Pseudomonadati; phylum Acidobacteriota; species Acidobacteriota bacterium. Next base: position 271,766 of record JADKBM010000001.1, on the reverse strand, counting down.
CGCCGCCAAAGGTTGAGTCGGCAGCTGCAAAGCGCTGATTCGCGGGCAGTTCCGACGCGGCGCGCAGGAAATACTTGATCATTTCCCGTTCGACGAGCGGTTCGCGGTCCTTCATCGTCGCGACGATCTCGGCCCGCTTCTTGTCGGTCAGCTTCTGATTGCTTTTCACCGATGCCACGGCGTCGATGATCTGCTTGTAAACCGGTGCGTTGCCGACGTTCGGGAAGGTCCTGAGCAACCGGTCGCGGGCGCCGAAAGCGTAGAAATCGTTCGATATACGATCAAGGCCCGCAAGAACGTCGCCGTATTTCGCGGTGCGCTTCGCGTCGCCCTTGATCCAGGCTTCGAGTTTCGTTTCTTCGGCGCGACGAGTGCCGGCAAAGTTCGAGCGTTTGAGCGCGGCGACTCTGCCCTCGTAAAGCTTTCGGGCATTGTCCAGACTCGCGATCTCACCTTGGAGAGCGACGCGCTTTTCCTCATCCTCCGCGCCGAGATTCTTCAGCGCGTTGCTCCACGAAGTCAGATAATCGACGAGAAAAGGATAGTTCGTCGTCTTCGCGTATTCGATCGCCTGGCTTTCGCGATAGCGCGTCGTGCCGCCGGGAAATCCCATCACGAAGACAAAATCGTTGTCTTTGAGGCCGTCAAGCGAGATCGTCAGGTGCTTTTTCGGCTTGAACGGGACGTTGTTCGCCGAATACGGCACCGACTTGCCGTCGGGCGCGACGTACGCGCGCAGAAAGGTGAAATCGCCGGTGTGGCGCGACCATTCGAAATTGTCCGGGTCGCCGCCGTAGAAACCGATCATTTGCGGCGGCGCGTAAACGAGCCGGATGTCCTTGATCTCGACGGTTTCGTAGAGATAGTAGAAGAACCCGCTGTTGAGCATCCGGATCTGAATCGCAGTGCCTTCCGGCACTTTCGCCTGTTCGGCGGTCTGAAGCGCCTTGACATTGTCGGCAAGCGCTTTCGCAAGCGCGTCGCCGGTCAGCGAATCGGTGCCGGCCTTGATCTTCGCGGTCACGTCTTCGACGCGGTTCGTGATGAAGATGCTGTAGTCTTTGGCCGGGAGTTCGTCCTTCATCGAGTCGGCCTTGTAACCGTCCTTGCCGTAGTCTTTGCCGGCGGACGACGCCGAAACGAGTGCGTCGAAACCGCAGTGATGATTCGTCAGGATCAACCCTTGCGGCGAGACGAATTCCGCGGTGCAGCCGACACTGAGCTGGATCACGGCGTCGGAAATATCGACTCCGTTCGGGTTGTAAAGGTCGATCGGCTTGATCTTCAATCCTTTTTCCTTAAGCGGAAGCGTGACGATCTTGTCGGGGGTGAACATCCCCTCGTCGGGCGCGGCCACGGCCGGGACAATTGAACCGAAAAGGACGGAAACCGCCAAAAGCAGCGAAGTTGGATAACGAAGTGAATAACGCATAGTTAAATTCCTTTTTTTCTTAAATTTGCATCGAATGCAGTCTGTTACTCGATTTTAGCGCAAAGCGTCAGAAAAATCACAAACGAAAGAAGCGAGCCGGTCAGGCTCGCTTCTGAAGGATCTAAATTGTTGAACTCGACTAACCTTGTCGGATCTCGGTCGGCTCCGGCGGGAGAAAGAACCGCGGATTGATCGGTTTGTCGTTAAGGCGAAGTTCGTAATGAAGATGCGGTCCGGTCGAACGGCCCGTCGAACCGACATAGCCGATAAGCTCGCCGCGTCCGATCGTCTGTCCGACTTCGACTTCGACCTTCGAGAGATGGCCGTAGCGGGTCGTGATTCCGTTTCCGTGATCGATCTCGATCATATTGCCGTATCCGCCCTGCCAACCGGCCTTGATGATAACGCCCTTTCCGGGCGCGATGACCGTGTCGCCCTTTTCACCGTCGATGTCCATTCCGGCGTGGAACTCGTAGCTGCGACCGCCGAACGGATTGCGTCTGAAGCCAAACTCGTTGTTGATCTTTCCGAGATGCGCCCACATCGTGGGAAGCGCGTCCGGGCTGGCCATCGCCTGTATCGTCCGGAGTTCTTTTTCCACTTCGCCGCTTTCCGCGCTTCCGAGTTCGTTTTCAGAGATCTGAAGTTCGGAATCCGGTCCGCCGCTGTTCGCGGCGAACTCGTCAGTGGATTGCGGACGGTTGTAATCGAGCGACTTCGGTTGAATAACCCGCTGCGGAATAGCCGCCTGTTGCGCCACCAGATTTTGAGTCGCTTCCGGATCAACGTTCGCGAGAACGTTGAAACGCGTCAAGCTGAATGCTCCGACCGATACTATTACCAGCGTGAACAGGCACGCAACGAAACCCGAGTGTAAAAGCTGCTTTGAAACTTCGACCCTGCGAATGTAAATTTTTGATCTGGTGGTGTGTGTTAGTAAAAAACTGTAACTATTTTTGCTCTTCTGCATTACGCCTTAAAAGCTCCTTTTAATGATTTCGCGCCGAAAGTCCAGCGTTTCAGCACGCGGAATCACGCAAGAACAGCCGCAAGCGACTAAACGCGAATCCTGTTCGAAGATTCAAGCGAATCCTCCGATCAAGGGGGATAATTCAATTGTCTGTTACTTAATAACTTAAAAGAATTGGGTAAAAGTTAGCACAAGCGCAAAGACCATTTCAAGCGCAAACCCGCCCGAAAACCGCTTTGCCGCACTAAAGCCAGTGTTGTCAGTAAGTTAGGGTCAGTCGTTATCTCGCCGGCTTTCGCGAAAAGTGCGAAAAACCAAGATTCCCACGCCGACGAAGACCGCCACAAAACCAAGCACAATGATGATCTTGATCGCCGTCGTAACAAATCCGATCAGACCGATCAACCCTTTCAACAAGGCGATCACCAACGCCAGAACGACCAAAAGGCTGCTGCCAATCCCTGCGGCGGCTTTCAAATAAAACGACATATTTCAAACCTCACTCGTCTCTCACCACAGGACCGCTAATCAAAAACGACCAACGTCGTCCTGTTTCCATATTAACCCACGACTAACGATTTCGCCAACTTTTAGCCTCAGCGCCACTCGGCGAGGAATCATAGCGCGATTCGAACCGGTCACTCCGGTAATCGGAAACCGCCGCGATCAGCCCCGGATCGCTCTGCGATTCATACTTCGGAATTCGCTCCGAACTGAAGAAATAGGCCCGTAAGATATAGACACCGAGTCCGATCAGCATTATCGGCAAAAGGCCGCGAACCAAAAACCGCGCATCCAGAAAAAACAACAGTCCGATGCCGATCAGCACGCCTGCCCAGACTTTCAAACTGCCCGAGAAGCGTTGCGCAAGCATCGTTTCGGCCGTTTCGGGGACCACGCCGCGGCGGATCATCCGCGCCGTTTTCCAGGCGTCGACCGCCGCATACACCCACATTCCGAGGAATCCGAAGAAGAAGATCGCCATTCCCGTCTGAAGCATCAACTGCAAAAGTCCCACCGAAACGCCGAAGTGCACGAGCGCCTTCACGGTCTGACCGTTGTACGCCGCGCCGAGGCCGGGACAGAATGAGAGCAAGAAAGCGGCAAACGGCGACGACTGCGACTGGACGAACTGCGAATATGAACCTTGATTCTGATTCCGCAGGAGTTGGACTCCCTGAACGATGCAGTCCTGGCAGTACGGAAACCCCTTGATCCGATGGTCGCAGGCCGGGCAAAGCGATTTGCCGCAACCGTTGCAGTTCACGTTGGCAGCGTTATGTGTATGATAGGCGCAATTCATTTCTTGCCTTCCTCGTTGACGTAAACTCCCTGAATAGGTTCAGAATTCGTGTTCGGGGTGCGATTTTCTTCGGTGCCGAGCACGATTCCGGCACTCTGTTTGTAGGTTTGTTCGGCAAGCTCGTAACTTCGCTGGTAAACATCGGCCGAAACGGTCTGGCTGAAAACGAACGCGGCAAAAACGAACATCATCACGACGGACGCGAATTGCGGAACAGGCATCGGGAACGATAGTCCGCGAAGCCACTCAACCGCGCGCGACGGCCAGGCCGCTTTCATATCCTTCGCCTCGGCAGTTCCGATCGTCGCCCGCAGGATCTTATCGTGCAAGGCCGCGGGAACCGGCAGCTCGTCCAATTTGTATGTATAGCAAGCCGCGATGGAGCGAACGACCGCGCCCGGAAGATCGGTACAGTTATCGCAAAGAACCGCGTGCCGTTCCCATCGATGGAAAAGCGTCGCCGGCAAGAATCCATCGAGATAATCGGTCAGATACTCTTCAAACTGCTCACAGACCATCGCGGTGTCGGGCATCGTCATCGACAGTACGCGTGCTTCAAGATGGGTCATCGAGCGTTTCGGGGCGGCGATTTGATGACAGGCGGAGAGCGCTTCCTTGACTTCATTCAGAAGCGAGTGACAGAGCGGGCATTTAAGCGCGTGCGCCGCGACCGACCGGTGCTCCGAACGTTCGAGCGCGCCGTCGAGGTATTCCGTCAGCGACTCTTCAAACTGTGAACATTCGATGATTCTTTCCGTTTCGTAGTTCATACCTTAACCCCCTTGGCATCGGGATCGACGACACCGTTGTCCGGTTGACGCTTCAAATCGTGGATTTTGCCCGATCTCATATTGTCACCACCCTCATTCTCCGAAGAATCTTTGCGAGTTCGATGCGTCCGCGGTTGATCCGCGATTTGACCGTGCCTTCGGGAATCTTCAAAACGTCGACGATCTCCTGATAACTCAACTCCTCGATGTCGCGGAGTATGACGCAAGTGCGAAGATCCGACGGGAGTTTGTCGATTCCATCCTGAACCTGCGCCGCGAGTTCTTTCCGTTCGATTTCCTTCTGCGCGGTGCCGCCCACAGCCCGAAGGTGGAAGGTGTGGTCCTCGACATCGTCGGCCATCGAGTCCTGCGGGTTCCGCTGGCGATGGCGATAGTCGTCAATTATCAAGTTCCGGGCAAGCCGCATCAGCCAGTTGGAAAGATCGCCCTGTTTCGGATCGTACTGCTCAAGCGTCCTGTAGATGCGAATGAACACGTCCTGAGTAAGATCCTCCGCGGCTTCGGCACTCGATGTAAACCGAAATGCCAGATTAAAGATCCGTCGCGAATACTGCGTCACGATCTCTTCCCACGCGGAACCGTCTCCGGCGCGGCAACGCCGCACGAGTTCGGCCCCATTTGTCTCCGAAGCTACCTTAATTGCTTCCAACGCTCTTTCTCCAACAGCAAAATGACTTCCGCCAAACGCAACCGGGACCAACATATTCCCCGTCATATGACCCTACGAGTCGTATTTCCAAAAAGTTCCGACATAACAGTTCAAAGTCGATTTTTACTTTTCGAACCCGTTTGAGTTAATCTTTTGTCTTTGTTTGTCCACGACGCCGTGGCCAACGGACAACTTGGTTCATTCTAAACGCTGGCAGTCGATCATCAAGGGTGGAGACGGTTTAATTTTGCGGAAGTCCATCAAATTCATTTTACTCGCGCTTTTTGCGGTCTTTCTGTTCTGGTTCTTTGGCCGGAACCTCGACTGGCAAGAGGTGAGTACGAGCCTTCAGAAGGCGCGTGCGGTTTATATCACGTCGGCCGTGCTGATCATTTGTTTCGGTTACTTTCTGCGCGCCGTGCGTTGGAAAGTGCTGCTCGAACCGATCACAGAGTCGTCGCTGAAGGAGCTTTTTGCGACGACCACCGTCGGATTCGCGGCGGTCTTCTTTGTCGGCCGCGCGGGCGAGATCGTTCGGCCGATGTGGCTGCCGATGCGCGACAAGCGCGTCCGCCCGTCGGCGGCGCTCGTCACGCTCGGCGTCGAACGCGTGTTCGACCTCGCCGCGCTGATCTCGCTTTTTGCGGTCAATTTGCTCTGGTTCAACACGCCCGCGGGGCGCGAGCGCGAGTTCTTCTATGTCGAGATCGCCGGCTACCTGATGCTTGTCGGAGTTGTTATCGGCTTCATCGCGCTGATCGTCTTTCAACGCATCGCGCCGCGTGTCATCGGCTGGACGTCGAGGTTCATCGACCGCAAATTCATTCCGAAACGGATCCAGGCGATCATCATCAGCATCCTGCGGCAGCTTTCGACCGCGCTCGGGATCCTGCGTGACTGGCGCGAGATCGCCGGCGTCACTTTTTGGACGTTCGCACTCTGGCTGGCGATCGCGCTTCCGACGTGGCTCGTGCTGCTCGCGTTCGATCTTCCGCTGACTTTCAGTGATTCGTTGTTCATTATGGGCTTCGCCGCCGTCAGTTCGGTGGTTCCGACGCCCGGCGGCGCGGCGGGCGCTTTTCATACGGCGACCGCGGCGAGTTTGATCTTTTTGAATGTTGAAAGGGAGCAGGCGGCGGCGGTTTCGATCGCGATGCACCTCGTTTATTTCGCGCCGGCCGTGATCTTTGGACTGTTCTATTTCTTTCACGGCGACATTTCGTTTGAACGAATGCGGAATTTGCTGACATCCGAAAACGCCGTCGATGAGGTCGAGCACGAAAACGATCCCGAGGTTTTGGAAGAAACGATACCCGCCGAGGTGAGTTAGGAAAGGAAAAAGGTTACGATCGTCCGGACGGAGCCGGACAATCAGGATTTCAGGATTCCAGGATTCGAAGATTCCAGAATTCCAAGGATTCCAGGATTCCAGGGATTCGAAGATTCCAGGATTCCAAGGATTCCAAGGATTCCAGGATTTCAGGATTTCAGGATTCCAAGGATTCCAAGGATTTGAAGATTCCAAGGATTCCAGGATTCCAGAAATCCAAAATCCAAAATCCAAAATCTAAAATATCCAAAATCTAAAATATCCAAAATCTAAAATATCTAAAATCTAAAATCATTTTTAAAATCTAAAATCGAAGAATCCAAAATCCAAAATCCAAAATCCAAAATCCAAAATCTAAAATCGTATGCGTTGCCCATTTTGCGGACATCTTGAAGACAAAGTCGTCGACTCGCGCGAGTCGAAGGAAGGCGATTCGATCCGGCGTCGCCGCGAATGCCTGCTTTGCGGACGCCGGTTCACGTCATACGAACGGATCGATGAGATCCCTTATATGGTCGTCAAAAAGGATGGCCGTCGCGAGGCGTTCGAACGCAACAAGATAATGGCCGGACTCCTGCGCGCCTGCGAAAAGCGTCCGATTTCTTCGGCGCAACTCGAAGCGATCGTCAACGAGGTCGAAAAGAACGTGCAGGACTCGCAGGACCGCGAACTTTCGACGAGCGAGATCGGAAAGATCATTATGCGGCGTCTCAAGGCGCTCGATAAGGTCGCATACGTCCGGTTCGCCTCGGTTTATCTCGAGTTCGAAGACGTTTCCGAGTTTATGACGGAACTCAAGGTTCTCGTTCGCTCCCGTGACAGCTCGCCGTCGAAAAAAACGCGGGCGAAATCGAAAAAGTAATCCGCGTCCAACGGAATGTTTGGAGGATCGAGGGAACTACGGCGGTTGAACGAACTGTACCCGCATTCCCGATCTTGACCAATCTCCGCGCCCGGCGGCCCGACGTGTTTTGAATCGCCGTTCCCCCCTCGGCTACTCTCGTTTTTGCTCTTTCGTCCTTTTTTCTCTACCATAATCTAATGGACGAAATTGAAGACTTCTCTGAAAAGATTGTCGATCCCGAGATCGCTGATCCTCAAATGCAGATCCCTTCGGAACTGCCCGTGCTTCCTCTGCGCGATATCGTCATCTACCCGTTTATGATCGTGCCGTTGTTCGTTTCTCGCGACCGGTCGATCAAGGCCGTTGACGAGGCACTCAGCCAAAACCGGATGATAATGCTCGTCTCTCAAAAAGACGTCGATAAGGAAGAGCCGGAACAGGCGGATCTCTTCAAGGTCGGGACAGTCGCGGTCATTATGCGAATGCTGAAACTTCCCGACGGTCGTATCCGGATCCTGATCCAGGGCCTTTCGCGGGCGCGCGTCGAGTCCGTCAGCGGAACCGGCGATTATGTCCGTGCCAACCTGACGCCGATTCCCGAGCCGCTTCCGCCGACGAACTCGCTCGAGGTCGAAGCTCTCGTCCGCAACGTCCGCGCATCGATGGAACGCGCCGCGAACCTAGGAAAGAACATTTCGCCGGAGGTTCTGGCGATCATCGCCAATCTCGAAGATGCCGGGCGGCTCGCCGATCTTTCGGCATCGAATCTCGAACTCAAGGTCGAAGACGCGCAGAGCGTACTTGATAACTTCGACCCGATCCTTCGTCTCCGCAGGGTCAACGACCTGCTCAACAAGGAGATCGATGTTTTGACCGTCCAGGCGGAGATCAACACGCAGGCGCGCGCCGACATCGATCGTTCGCAGCGCGAGTATTTTCTGCGTCAGCAATTGAAGGCGATCCAGGCGGAACTCGGTGAGGGAAACGAGCTTTTTGAGGAGATCGAACTCTATCGCGACAAGATCACTAAGGCGATAATGCCGCCGCACGCCGAGGAAGAAGCGTTCCGGCAACTTAAAAAGCTCGAACGAATGCATCCCGACACGGCCGAGACGGCGACGCTCAGAAACTGGCTCGACATAATGATCGAGCTGCCTTGGTCCAAGTCTTCAAAGGACAATCTTAATTTGAAAAAGGCCGAAAAGATCCTCGATGAGGATCATTACGGCCTCGAGCGCGTCAAGGAACGCATCGTCGAGGCGCTCGCCGTGCGCAAGCTTCGTGAGAAACCGAAAGGCTCGATCCTCTGTCTCGTCGGCCCGCCGGGAGTCGGCAAAACGTCGCTCGGACGATCGATCGCCCGAGCCCTGAACCGGCAGTTCGTTCGCATTTCGCTTGGCGGACTGCACGACGAAGCCGAAATTCGCGGCCATCGACGGACTTACGTCGGAGCGATGCCGGGGCGCATCGTTCAGGGGATCCAGCAAGCCGGAACGAACAATCCGCTCGTCGTTCTCGACGAGATCGACAAGGTCGGCGCCGATTTTCGCGGTGATCCGTCGTCCGCGCTGCTGGAAGTCCTCGATCCGGAACAGAACTTCTCGTTCCGTGACAACTATCTGAACGTCACGTTCGATCTTTCGAACGTTATGTTTATGACGACCGCCAACGTTCTCGACACGATCCAGCCGGCGCTCCGCGACCGGATGGAGATCATCTCGCTTTCGGGTTATACCGAAGAGGAGAAACTCGAGATCGCCAAACGTCATCTTGTCCCGAAACAGGTCGAGGAGAACGGCCTCGAAAAGGAAGATCTGAAATTCGAACGCAAGGCGCTGACGAAGATCATCAGCGAATACACTCAGGAAGCCGGACTCCGACAGCTCGAGCGGGAGATCGGGAAGGTGTGCCGCAAGGTCGCGCGCAAGAAAGCCGAACTCGAAAGCGACTTTCTGCCGCAGAAGATCGCTGCCGCCGATGTCAAAGAGTATCTCCGCGCGCCGAAGATCTTCCGCGAAGAGGCGCTCAAGAAGGACGCGATCGGCATTGTCACGGGGTTGGCGTGGACCGCCGTTGGCGGCGATATCCTATTTATCGAGGCGCTGAAAACCAAGGGCAAGGGAAATCTCAAACTGACGGGTCAACTCGGCGAAGTGATGCAGGAATCGGCGCAGGCCGCGTTCAGTTATGCCAAGGCGCGCGCCGTGGAACTCGGTATCGATCCCGAGGATTTTGAGAATTTCGACATCCACGTCCACATTCCGGAAGGTGCGATTCCGAAGGACGGCCCGAGCGCCGGGATCACGATGGCGACCGCGCTTGTTTCCGTTCTTTCGCAGCGACCGGTGCGAAAAGACGTCGCGATGACCGGCGAGATCACGTTGCGCGGCAATGTTTTGCCGATCGGCGGCGTCAAGGAAAAACTGCTCGCTGCGCGGCGAGCGCATCTGAAGACCGTGATTCTGCCGGCGCCGAACAGACGCGATCTCGAGGATCTGCCTCAGGAAGTTGCCGACGATTTGACGTTTATATTTGTGGAGAACGTACGCGAAGTTTTGGCGGAAGCGCTGCTCGAAAGAGTCAAGCCAACCGACAAGGCGAAGGCTCAAAGTGCGCGGCAAAAACCGTAGCGGCGGCCTTCGCAATACGCCAAAGCCAGCATTTACAGGCGGTCGGCGTTTTGACATACGTTTTTTGAAGTTGTACCTTTGAGATTGTGGCCTTGTTTCTCGGATATTCGTGGAACTTTCACGGGTCACCGGCGTTAGCAGATCTGACGCTTTGTTTATGGGTCGTTGCAGCGATTCGCCCTAACCCTGAGAGATTTTTTTACATAAGGAGTATAGACGAGTTTGAATAAGACACACCTTTTAAGGCTTTTCAGTTTTACCGCAATCATATTTTTTGGACTCAATGTTTTCGCGCAGACCGACGAAACTCGGCGTGCGGAGGAGCAGGTGAAAATCCTTCTCGACCGTTCCGGAGCGGAATTCAAGGCGGGATTGTCTGCGCTAGAGGATAATCGCCGGCCGAATGCGCGCGAAAAGTTCGACAAATCGATTGAGGTTTTTCTGATGTCGGGAATCAACCTCAACTCCAACAATAATTCCAAGGCGCGCGACTGTTACAACCAATTGATCGAGACGATCTATCGCATCGAGTTTCCGACCGAAAAGCAACAGCCGCAAATCAGATCGCTGTCGGCGACGTGCGGTTGGATCATCGAGAATCAGCAAGCCGATCGGGTTGCGAAGCTCGTAATGTCCGGACCGGCGGCCGATACGACGAATATGACGAACGCGATCCTGAGCCAGCTTCCGAGCGAATCGACGCAGGGCTTTGTCGAACAGAAATTCGAGCGTTCGAATCTCGACGAACTGGCGACGCTGCAGCTTAACGAGGTCGAGGCCAACGTAGACACTCCGGAAGCGCAGGCGCAGCTTCAGAACATCACGTACGCGGTTTCGAACAATTCGCTTGGGCTGAAATTTCAGGTCCACCCGATGATTCAGCAGTATATCAATTATTATCAGGGCCGCGGACGTTCGACGATGGAGACCGGACTTTACCGTTCGGGAATGTTCATGCGTATGGCGCGCCGTATTTTCCGTGAAGAGGGAATTCCGGAGAATGTCGCGTGGCTCGGCCAGGTCGAAAGTATGTGGAAGCCGCAGGCGATGTCGTGGGCGTCCGCATCCGGGCTTTGGCAGTTCATCCCCGGAACCGGAGCGCGTTACGGTTTGCGACGCACAGCGTATCTCGACGAACGCAACAGCTTTGAAAAAGCGACGCAGGCTTCGGCGCGGTATCTCAAGTTCCTCGCGAACCGCTACAACGGAAACTGGGAACTGGCGATGGCGGCATACAACTCGGGCGAAGGAAACGTCGATCGCGCGATCTCGCGTGCCGGAGTCGCAAACTTCTGGGTCGCGTATCCGTATCTTCCGAAGGAAACAAGGAACTACGTGCCGAACATTCTGGCGACGATCATGATCGCCAACAATCCGCGTTATTTTGGATTTGGAAACGTCCGCCCGGCGCCGCAACTGACGTGGGAAACGGTCCTCGTTCCGCCGGGCACGAGTTTGTCGTTCCTCGCGCAGGTCGCCGACACTTCGGTCGATTACGTTCGTTATCTGAATCCTGAACTGCGCACGAATTCGACGCCCCCGGAACCGTATGTCATTCGCGTGCCGTCCGGCAAGGGCGCCGAGGTTGTCGCGATCTTCAAGCGCGTTCCGCGTTCGAACCAGAACACCGCGAATCTGACGAAATCGGTTCAAGGCGAAACCTGGGAGAATATTTCGAACCGCACCGGTGTTTCAGTCGCCGATCTGATGGCGGCGAACGGCGGAATGAAGACGCCGCAGGGCAAAGTCGTGATCCCGAATTCGAACAACGTCCGAAACACATCCTATCAGCGTCCGACGACGCCGAACAAGGTCGCGGCCGTGCCAACCTTTGCAACTGTCAAGTCGGTCTCCGGCGACACGATCGCCAAGATAGCATCGCGCTACGGCGTGTCGGCGGCGGACTTGGCGAACTTCAACGGCATCAAGTCGATCAATGAAGCTTTGCCGGCAGGACGCGCGATCAAGATTCCGCGACGCTGATCATCTGTTCTATTTCAATCTGGCGGCCGTCGGTTTTCCGGCGGCCATTTTTTTTGTTAGATCCCAGCTTTTGTTTTTGACTGCCCATTGCCAAATATCCGCTGCTGATTCGATAAGTTTTGCAATTAGCCCGGAACTTGCGTTTAATTGAGTTTTGCATGCTGAACACGTCGCTTCTAATCAACCTGCTCGGATTCTCGATCGGAATCGCTCTGTACGGACTACTGTTCGTAATGGTCGTCCGTCATCGGCGCGATTCCGGGCGTCCGACGTTCGACATTCTTCTGCTCGCGACGGCATGTCTCGGATTGGTCTGGAATTTGGGTGAATTCGTCGTGTTCGTGCTCAAGGACTTTGGAACTGGGCCGATCTCGCCGGCCCTTCTGGCGACATCGTATTCGGCACTCGGATTTCTCCCTTCGGTCGTCGTTCATTCGACCTGGAAAAACGTTGAACCGGGAAGCCGAAGATTGCGCTCTCTCACATTGGCGGCTTACGGCGTGAGTTCCTTGGCGGCCGCGCTGAATTTCTACTCGGCGATTGTCATCGGTTCTGTTCCGTCGGGACTCGCGCTCAGGATCCTGACGCTGGGCGCGCTCGCACTGCTCTGCGGACTGCTCGTTCTCGCGTTTCGCCAAGCGCTTGAGAAGAAGGCCGTTTGGATTACGGCCCTGTTGATCTTCGCCGTTTCGGCGCTTCATCTTGGTGCGCATTCAGATCAGTCGTCCTGGATCGTTGAGCTCGTCGCGCACCAATCGTCGCTTCCGCTTGCGCTGGCGATACTTCTCCAGGATTATCGATTCGCGTTTGCGGATCTTTTTCTCAAACGAGCGTTATCGCTGATGATCCTCGCGCTCGGTGCGTTCACGCTCTATGTTGGCGTCGCCGTGCCGCTTTTGGCGTGGCACGAAACACACGACCGCAACGACGTTCAGGCGGCAGTCACCGTTCTCGGACTCTGGATCGCGACCGCGCTCGCCTATCCCAAGATTCATGCGTTTGCGGAGTGGTTCGTCGATTCGATTGTTCTTCAGCGCACGAATTTCGCACGATTGCTTGAGCGTATCGCTGCCGATATCGAACAGCACGACCACGTCACCGGAATCCTCGACGCGGTCTGCGGTCATCTCAAGAACGCGCTTGCGGCTGAAACTGCAGAGTGGCGTGAGTGCGAAGGCGCGAATCGCGTCCTTCAAGCAGTATCGGCGGCCGGACGGCGCGCCACGGTCAGCATCGCAACCGTTGAATCGCCGCATTTTGAGATAGGGCTCTCCGATTTTTCAGGCGGCCGCAACCTGCTTTCCGGCGAGATCCAGATGCTCGGGTCCGTGGCAATGATGACCGCACGTCGGGTTGATTCGCTTCGGGTCACCCACGAACGATGCGAGGTCGAGATCCGGGAACAGGAGTTCTCGAAACTCGCGACCGAGGCGCAGCTTTCGGCCCTTCGGGCGCAGATCAATCCGCACTTTCTTTTCAATTCGCTGACGACCATCGGTTATCTGATCCGTTCGGCCCCGGACAAGGCGTTCGATACGCTGATGCGCCTGACGCGGCTTCTGCGCAGCGTGCTCAGCTCAACCGGCGAGTTTTCGACGGTCGCGGACGAGATCCACCTCATCGAGAACTATCTCGACATCGAAAAGGCCAGGTTCGAGGAGCGTCTCGGTGTAACGATCGAGATTCCGGCGGAACTCGGAACGGTGAGGATACCGAGCCTGATGATCCAGCCACTGGTCGAAAACGCGATCAAGCACGGTATTTCGCAGAACCGGGCCGGAGGGGAAGTCCGGATCCTCGCGGCTGAGGAGGCGGTCGGCGATCGTCGCCTGATCCGGCTGACCGTAAGAGATACCGGATCCGGCAGGAGCGCCGGGCTTTTGGAGCGTCCCGACGGAGTAGGACTCAAGAATGTCCGGCAGAGACTGCAAAGTTATTACGGAGCCGATGCCGAACTCTCGGTCGTGGCCGAATCCAACGGCGGAACGCGGGCTGAAATCGTTTTGCCTTTGAACGAAGCCGCAGCGCGCGTTGCCGCCTGAAACCTATGATAGAAAAGATACGCATTTTTGTAGCCGACGATGAGCGTCCGGCACGCGAGTTTCTGAAAGCAATCCTGCGATCGATGCCGGATGCCAATCTGGTTGGCGAGGCGGAAAGCGGGGCCGAAGCGATCGAGAAGATTCGCGAACTGAAGCCGGACCTGGCTCTCCTTGATCTGCAAATGCCGGAAGCAACGGGGATTGAGGTCGTAAAGGCGTTGCGCAAGAATCAGACGCCTCTGGTCGCGTTTGTCACCGCGTTTGACGAATTTGCGGTTCAGGCGTTCGAGGTGAACGCCGTCGATTACTTGCTCAAGCCGATCGAGCCGGCCCGATTGCGCGAGACGTTGGACCGCGCGAAAGAACGTCTCGAACACGACGATTGGCGGGACCGCGAGACGACCAATCTCAAGGCTGCGGCGGAGGCCTACGATGCAGTATCGCGGCAGTCCTATCTCGAACGGATTCCCGTAAAACGCCGCGACGAGATCTATTTGATACCGGTTGCCGAAATCGCGTCGATCGTTGCAGACGGCGAATTGCTTCACATAACGACTGCGGAGAAAGATCGTTACGTCATTAACTACCGGCTCAAAGATCTTGAGAGCCGGCTTGCGCCCGACCGCTTCGTGCGGCTTTCGCGGGGCGCGATCGCGAATCTCGATCATGTTTCACACATCAGTCCGATGCCCGGGGGAACCTATGCGATCACGTTGCTGAACGGCCAGGAGATTCCGTCCAGCCGCCTTCAGTCGCGGATTCTCCGTGAACGGCTTTTGCGACTCTGAAATCGCGTGAAAGCAGACAACGCATCACGTCCGGGATTTGGGATATTTCGGAGTTTCGCGTCGTGCGGCCGCGGCACCGCGCCAACCCGACGATCAGCGAGTCAGTACCGCCTGCGTCAGCGGGCGGGCAACCGCGGCCGCACGACGCCTGAATCCCCAATCGGGAGCTTTGATGAATTCCTCAAGGTCGGGGCTCTGCGTGTAGCTCGTAACTGATTGAATTATTTAATAGTTATATGAACAGCAAGCAACTGACTCTGGTGGATGCGATGTTGACGTAGCTTCGCAGACGCCGTTGTTCTCGTTGTTCAAGCTGCTCCTGAATCCTGGAATGGGGAATTCAAGATTTCGAGGATTCCAGATTCCCTGGATCCCAACCGTTGCCCGCGCGCTCACGCAGGCGGTACTAACTCGATGATCACCGGGTTGGCACTTTGCCGCGGCCGCACGACATGAAAGTCCGGAAGATCCCAACTCTCGGACCTGACGCCGATTGCCCGGACATTCTCATCTTCAAGTTGATCCGCGTCATCCGCGGCCAGGCAAATGTCTTCTTTCGCGATTCTCGGGCTTTTCCAGGAACCCGAATCTTGAATCAAACTGATTGATTCAAAGTCTCCGGAATCTTGAATCTCCGCCTTTGATCAACGGAAAAGCCCCCGCCGGGAGCGGAGGCTCTTTCAACGCACGATTCGGAGATGAGCTATTCAGCGTACGTGCCGATCTGAGAAAGCGTCAGCAACCCTGGGAAGCCATGCGGGATCTCGTTCGTCTCGATCACGTGTCCGCAGACCGAATGTCCGAGTCCCGACATTTTAGAGTCGATTTCGTCGAATCCGGCCGTGAGATCGAAATTCCGGAGCAACGAGGCGTTCCCAGTGATCTTTCGCGGAAGTTTCTCGGTTGTCGACGCCGAGTTGAAGGCAAAAGTCGCCATAATCACGGCCGAGCGCTTGAGATCTTCCTCGATCGTCCGATCCGAAACATCCTGGGTCGTGTGCCAGGTGCGTGTAAAATACTCCACCGGATCCTGAATGAACTGGAAACCGGGAAGTCCGACGGCATCGAACGCGAGGTGGTCGGTTCCGCCGGTCGAATTGACCGTCACTGTCGTCGCATTGATATCCCTGAACGGCGCGAGCCAATCCTTGAAGATCGGGCGCAACGCCTCATTGCCCTGCATATAAATCCCGCGGATCTGTCCGGTGCCGTTGTCGAGATTGTAATATGCGGCGAATTTGTCGTACGCCGGCTTCTTGTTGACCTTAGGCCGTTCGCCGCCGCCCATCGCCCCGAAGGCTGACGCATCGGAGCCGTCGCCGAGCGTTGCAAGGTGCTTCGCGACATAGCCGCGAGATCCGAGAAGTCCCTGTTCTTCGCCGGTCCAAAGTCCGACGCGGATCGTCCGGCGCGGTTTGACGCCCGACGCCTGAAGGATGCGCATCGCTTCCATCACGACCGTCACGCCGGCGCCGTTGTCGGTCGCGCCGGTTCCGGCGTGCCACGAATCAAGATGCGCGCCGATCATCACGACCTCGTCCTTAAGATCCGTTCCCGGGATTTCGGCGATCGTGTTGTAGCCCTTGAGGTCGTCGTCGTAGAAACGCGCATCGAGATTAACGCTCATCGTCATCGGGATCTTTTGTTTCGCGAGTCGGACCAGGCGATTGTATTGCTCGACTTCAGCCACCAGCTGCGGCAACGTTGCGGGCGCGCCCTTCGAATAAACGCGCGGACCCGAGAACGGGTTGCCGCCCGGCGTTGCCGACGGCGGCAAGTTCGCGCCCATCACGCGAATCGTGCCGGCATCGGTTCCGTTGCTCGGCTCAACCAGCACGGCGGCGCCTTCCTCAACATAAAATCGGATCTTGCGATTGTTGAACTGCTGGGCCGCCCGCTGTTCGGGCGTCGGCGTAAACTGCTGCGGCGCGGCGTCATTCGGTTTGGCGGCTTCCATCTTCGCAAGCGCATCGTCGCTGTTTCGCGACGCCGCCGGGTCAAACCCGGGTTTGACGGGCCGCTCGTCAACCATCAAAATGATCGCGCCTTTGAGTTTACCCTTGTAGTTTTCGAGCCCGGCCTCATCCTTCGCGTCGACATAAACGATGTTGCCTTCCGCCTTGACAGCCGGCGACCAAGCCTTCGGAAAGGCGCGAAACGCGATAAACCCGTCCGGCGTCTGAACCGACACCGAAAAGTTCTTCAACTCCCAGCCACGTCCGAACTCACCCCATTCTTCGACCACCGAATTCTGGAGTCCCCAAGCCTCCAACTGATCGCGTGTCCATTTGTTCGCGCGCCGCTGATTCGGAGAATTTGTCAGGCGCGGGCCGATCACATCTGTCAGATAACGCATAGTTTTCATCGCCTGCGAGCGATTCATACCCTCATCGCGCAGCTTCGCGGCCGCGTCGTTCATCGCCACCGCCGGTGTTTGCGCCAGCGCTGCGACCGGGGCCAAAAACGTGACCAAGAGGGCCACGGATACAATTTTCCGTCGAATCATAATCTACTCCTGCGTGTTAGTTTTTGAAACCTTACCTTTTAACGTTCGGAAACAGAATCCGAATGGCTCCGAGAAAAGTGTCGGAACGAGAAACTCCGGACTTGTTCAAATTGATTTCAGGTTCAAGACTTGTAAATACGTATGATCCGGCTCTTAGGTTTTGCAAATTATTCACCGTCCCGCGAAAAAACGTGGATTCCGTTCATCGCCGAATCTTGCCGCTCAGCGGTTCAACCGGGCAGTTCGTTGAAAAGAGTTCCCGGATTGCTTTGGGTTGCCTTGAAAATTGTTAATCTTGGGTTATTGGAATGGATTGATATATTTTTACCGCTATGCAAAATCTCTTAAGATCACTTTCTGTTTTTGTGTTTGTTCTGGTCACCTTTTCTGCAGCTTCGGCGCAGGAGGCACGGATATCGGGCAACGTTTCGTTCAACGGGTCGGTGTTTCTGCACGATGCTTCGGTTCAGATAGTTCAGCTCCGGCGGACGGTTCTGACGAATGCCGAGGGCGCATATGAGTTTACAGGCGTTCCGGCCGGGCGATACACGCTCTTGGTTCATATCGACGGATTCTCTGACGCCGCGAAGATCATTGACGTCCCTGCCGGCGGTCAATTGACGGTAGATTTTGAGATGCAAGTCTCCGGCGTCAATGAGCAGGTGACGATCACCGCGAGCGGTTCGGAACAGACTGTTTTCGACTCGTTCCAATCCGTGACGTCTGTCGGCTCGACCGGAATCACACAACGCTCGGCGACGTCGCTTGGCGAAGTTCTCGAATCGGAGGTCGGAATCTCAAAGCGTTCTTTCGGCGTCGGATCGTCCCGACCGGTGATCCGCGGGTTTGACGGCGACCGCGTACTCATTCTTCAAAACGGCCAGCGCACCGGTTCGATCGGCTCACAGTCAGGCGATCACGGCGAGACCACGGACTCGCTGTCGGCGGAACGCATCGAGGTCGTCAAAGGGCCGGCGACACTGCTCTATGGGAGCAACGCGATCGGCGGCGTCGTCAATGTCATCAGCAACGACGAGAACAAGGCGCACGACGGTCTTCGTGGATTCATCACAGGCTTCGGCGGAACGACCAACAACTCGCTCGGCTTTTCAAGCGGATTGGACTACGGCATCAAGAATTGGATTTTCCGCGGAAGCGCAAGCGCGCAACGGTCGGGCGATTACCGGACGCCGATCGGAAAGATCCCGAATTCCGCTGCACGTTCAAACTCAGAGTCTTTCGGCGCCGGATATTTCCGGAACAAGGCCTATGCGATGGGTAGCTTTGACATCGATGTGCGGCGTTACGGGATCCCGTACGCGGCTCTCTTCGAAGGCGGCGGTATGACGAAGTTCGGCGAATTGCCGCCGGCGCCCGATGACGACATCGATTTGCGGCAGAGAAGCTACGGATTCAAGTTCAACGGTGGATTTCGTGATTGGAAAAACCCGTTCCTGAGCGGAATGCAGTACAACATCGGTTACTCGGACTATCGGCACAAAGAGATCGAAGTAATTGACGGGACCGACGAGACCGGCACGATCTTCACCAACAAGTCGTTTTCGTACCGATCGTTGTTCGAACAGTCGAAGTACAAAGCGCTGACAGGACGCTTCGGGTTCGAGGGGTTCAACCGCGATTACGAGGTCAACGGCGCCGAACAGCTCGTTACCGGCAAGGTGAAGCAAAACTCGGTCTCGGTTTTCGGGCTCGAAGAGGTCAGTTTCGACCGCATCAAGTTTCAATTCGGCGGACGTCTCGAGAACAACCGCTACAAAGCGGACGACCCACGTTACCGCGACCGGAGCTTCACCGGTTTGTCGGCGGCCGTCGGGATGAACGTTGCGCTCTGGAAGGGCGGCGCGTTTGTCGCGAATTACTCGAACTCGTTCCGCGCCCCGGCGCTTGAGGAACTTTACAACAACGGCCCGCATATCGGAACGGTGACATTCGAGATCGGCAACGAGAATCTCAAGGGCGAGCGGACGAACGGCATCGACGTTTCGCTGCGTCATTACTCGGACCGATTCCGCTTCACGGGCGACGTTTACTATTATCGGGTGAATAATTTCGTCTTTCTGGCGTTTCAGGATGAGGACGGCGACGGCAACGTCGATATTGAGGACGGATTGCCGGTCGCACGCTATGAACAGGAAAACGCGAGCTATCTCGGGATCGAGGTCGGTGCCGAGGCGCGTTTCAACAAGTACTTCGGCGCATTCGTTAACGCCGACGCGGTCCGTGCAAGGTTGCCTGAGATCGATCTGAACCTGCCGCGCATTCCGCAGGGACGTCTTCGTCTCGGTGCCGACTTTTCGGTCAAAGGGCTGAATGTGCGCCCCGAACTCTCTTTCATTCGAAAACAAAACAAGACCTATCCGCTCGAAACACCGACCGCCGGCTATTCGATGTTCGACGTCAGCGGATCATATACGGTCGCAAGCGACCACTACGCGCATATCTTCACATTCAACGCGTTCAACCTGACGGATCGTCTCTATCGAAACCATCTTTCGTTCATTAAGGACCTCGCACCCGAAATGGGACGCGGGATCCGGTTCGGGTATACGTTCCGGTTTTTCTAAACCCGGTCTTTCGAACAGAGATAAAAGGGCTTTCCGAAACTCAGCCGCAACGGTTTCGGAAGGCCCTTTTGTTTATACGATGCAAAGGTTACGGAAGCGGTCTTCCGTCCCAGTCGCCGACGATCGGCTGATCGCCGGCAATTCCGAAAACGAAGGTCTTCGCGATCGTCGAATTGTCGTTCGAGAGGAAGAACTGCGATGTCGATGGACGTCTGACGCCGATCGAGTCTGTTCCGTTGCCGTCCCAATCGCCGGCGATCGGCAGATCCTCCGCGACGCCAAAAAACGTGGAAATATCAATCGCCGCCGCGGTTTCGCTGTTCGTCAGGAAGAAGTTCGATGCCGACGGGCGAAAGACCCCGACCGTATCGAAACCGTCCGCGTTCCAGTCGCCGGCGACAGGGAGATCGCCGTTGAGCCCGAAATTCAGGACGATGTCGATCGTCGGCGCCGTCGATGTCGAGTTGGTCAGGAAGAACTGACCTGTCGATGGCCTGAAGACGCCCGGCGTATCGATTCCGTCGTTGTTCCAGTCGCCGACGATCGGAAGGTCTCCGACGGTTCCGAAGGCGATTTGTTTGGGTGTGACGGTTATCAAAGGGAAATTGGCGTCGCGGACTTTCCAGGTGCCGTTCGTGAATGTTCCCGTGCTATCGAGGCCATCGCCGTTGAAGTCTCCCGAAACGCCCGACGATCCGGCGAGGTTGGTCGACAACGTGGCTGTTTGCGAAACGATGTTTGTCGTTGATTGGGTCAACAGGAACG
The DNA here is from genome assembly GCA_016715115.1 of Acidobacteriota bacterium. NCBI lineage: Bacteria > Pseudomonadati > Acidobacteriota > Acidobacteriota bacterium. The sequence continues at coordinate 251,148 of JADKBM010000001.1, read as the reverse complement.
TTGACGCAGGTCTGAACACGCCAACCGAATCGAGTCGCGTGTCGAGGATCTTCGCCAGAAAACCGTCTGAATTGTCGGTCGTCGCCTTGATCACGCCGGGCGTCGTGAGCAGATTCGTCGACGCGGTATCGCCGCCGACGTAGACGAAATTTCCTTTGACGGCAATGCCGTCGCCGTTGTCGTCGCCGTTGCCGCCGATATAGCTTGACGAGATCACGCCGCGGCCGAATTTTACCTTCGCAAAGAACGCGTCTTTGACCCCGCGCCGCGCCGCTTGAAACGGCAGCGCCATCGGAAAATCGTTCGATTTCGTGTTGCCGGTGATGTAGATCGATCCGCTCGGGTCAAGCGCGACGTTGTTGGCGTTATCCGTGTCCGCGCCGCCGATGAAACTCGAATTGACGAGCGAAGTTCCCGTCGAACTGATGACCGCGACGAAGCCTTCGTTGATCTGGTTGGTCGAGTCGAACGCACCGACGAGAGGGAAGTTCGCCGAACCCGTCAGGCCGACAACGACGGCCTGTCCGCTCGCGTTGACTACGACGCCGTTGCCCTGATCGGTGCCGGTGCCTCCGATGTAAGTCGAATAGACAAGCGAAGCTTCACCGCTCGCGGCGGCGTTGAACTTCGCGACCCAACCGTCATTTCCTCCGGCACTCGATGGTTGAAACGCATTCTTGGTCGGGAAGTTCCCGCCCTTCGCGAGACCGGTAAGATAGGCATTGTTCGATGCGTCGAGCGCGACCGAGAAGGCATTGTCGTCTGTGGCGGCACCGCCGATGCAGGTTGAATATGTGATATCGCTGCCGGTCGAGTTCATTACAGTCAAGAATGCATCTTCGCTGTCGAGCGAGGACGGCCACGCAAAGCCGCAGCCCTGATACTTGTTCTTCGTTGGGAATGCCGTTGCAGAATACGTGCTTCCGACGACGTATGCTTTGCCGGCCGTATCGACAACCACGTCAAAGCCTGCATCCGCATCGTTTCCGCCCAGGAATGATGAGTAAACCAAACCGCCCGTCGTGTTTAGTTTGGCGACAAAGACATCATTGTTGTTTATCACTCCATGCGTGGTGTCATAAGCGCCGGAGGTCGTCGGGAAAAAATGGGACGCAATTCCGGTCGCGTAAAGATTGTTGCTTGCGTCGAGGGCGATTCCGCGCGTCGTATCGTCGCCGTTGCCTTCGAGGATCGTGACATACACGAAATCGGTCCCGGCTGCATTGACCTTCGCGACGTAGGCTCCGTCGGCGTCGTTATCGTTTCGAACCTCGCCGTGAAAATTGAGCGACGCGGTTTGTCCTGAAATATACGCGTTGCCCTGATTGTCAGCCGCGACCTCAAACACGTCGTCAAAAGCGGTGCCGCCGATATATGTCAGATACTTCAGCGCGGGATCGATCACGAGCGGCAGGGAAGCGTCGTACGAGCCTAGTTCAAATCCGATTTCCGAATCTGCCGTAAATCGATAGCTCACGGCGATTTCGCGGCGTTCGCCGTCTACGGTCTGATGGGCGACAGGTTTTTGTTGGACCAAACTGGTGTTTTCGGTTTCGACGATCAAACTGCCATTGCCGTCGATCGAAAAGTTCTTTGCGCCTTCAAATCCGATTTTGATCATCTTCGGGTCAGCGTTCGGCGCAACGTTGAAATCATATTCGAGTTGGCCCGACGAATTTCCGTAGAACACAGCGTCGATACCGTCGTATAGTTTCCTATAGTTTGCTCTTCGATAGTTGGACAGATTTTCGAACTTCTTGTCCCCGAAGTAGTAGTTGGTCCTCGTGATCGCTTCCGAATCACCCGAGATCTCAGTTGCTTCGTTGGCGCCGATGAAATTCATCTTTAGCCGATCCGATTCGATCGTCTTTCCGGTCTTCGGCGTTTCATCGTTGCGGTCATCGCCTACGACGTGTTTCAGATCGAAGACCGCGCCGTCCCTCGTCAGGTAGACCGTGTAGCCGCCGGCGCGCGCGATGAACGCCGCTTCTTTGTCCGTTTGCCCCTTGTTGGTTTCGAATAGAAGCGGGAGCCGAATCTGATTCTTATCAAACGCGCTTGACGCGTCGCCCATTCCGCTTCCGGTGACGATCATTGAAAGAACAGTGCTGATCGTTGTGATTGCTGCGATAAATCCCTGAATTTTAGTCTGCATGCTTTCTGAAATCTCCTCTACAAATTTTGTGAACCGAAGTTGGTACGAGCATTAAAGCCCGATTAAGGAGCGTGAATCTTTAGTTTCTTCTGAAGTTGTGTTGAAGTTTTCGTGACGAAAAAATGAAGAGGGGCCGAGAATGGGCTGAAGGGATTTCAGGATTCCGGGACTGCAGATTTCAATTCCAAAACACAAATCCCAAACAAAGAAGAGGCGGCTCCAGATAAATCGGAGCCGCCCTTTTTGGGGGGTAGTCGGGGGATTGAAGAACTAATTCAAACTTCCGAACGCGTTCGGCGCGCCGTCCGTCGTGTTGGCATTGATCATATTGTTGCCAAAAGATGCGATTACGCCGCCCGAAATCGACAGACCGGTAGTGTTGCTCGTGACCATATTGTCCGAAAGCCGGATGTTGCCTCCGGCCAAGGCCGAGAATCCGGTCGAATTACCTGAGACCAAACAATGGAAAACACCTATGTCCGCGTTCGAAGCCGTGACCCCGGTTAGGTTGTTCACCATACTCGAATCCCGAACCGTCGCTTTCGTGCTTCCGCTGAGGTTTATGCCGATGTTATTCGAACTAAAAACCGCGTCGGCGACCGAAAGGTTGACGGTTCCGGTCGTCACAAAGGTGTTGATGCCGTTGCCGGTATTGCCGCGAAACGTCGAATCAACCACCGTGATCTTCGGCGAGAGGTTGCTTTCAACCGAAATGCCATGCGAAGTCATTCCGTCGATCGTTACGTTTTCGACTGATACGGAAAGCGCCGACAATATGCGGATTCCGTTCAAGCCGGTGCCGGCGCCGTTGATCGAGACACCACGAAGGCGAACCGCTTTTTTCGTGTCGGCGGCGGCTGTGATGTTAATGACGATGCCGTTCGTGCCTGACGAAAGAATGCTGCCGAAATCCGTCGAGCAGTCGATCGTGATCGACTTCGTGATCGTCACGGCGCCGAAACCGCCCGGATCGAGACAGTTGATCTCGCCGTTGGTCGCGGTCTTCGAGATAGCGCCGGCGAACGTTTTGCAGGGCGCGGTGCGGCTGCACGGGTTGACGTCGTCGCCGACGCCCGAAACCCAGGTTCGCGTCGCCTGTGCGTCTGCGATTCCTGCAAACAGAACTCCGATAGCAATTAGCAAAACAAATCTGAACTTTTTCATTTGATTCTCCTTGAAAATGGTCTGTTGGTTAGTGTGGGAAAGCTTCCCAAGCGACTATTCGCAACGATCTCGTGTCGTTTCAACCACTCTAGAATTGTTGGACTGAAGAAGTCGTTAGCTTTTGCTGAATAAATTGTGAAGTTTTTCTGAAGGGAAAAGAACTGAGAGCGAAGAACTGAGAACTGAGAACTGAGAACTGAGAAATGAGAGCGGAGAACTGAGAGCGGAGAACTGAGAGCGGAGAACGGAGAAATGAGAACTGAGAACGGAGAACTGAGAACGGAGAAATGAGAGCGGAGAACTGAGAGCGGAGAACGGAGAACTGAGAACTGAGAACGGAGAAATGAGAACTGAGAGCGGAGAACTGAGAGCGGAGAACGGAGAAATGAGAACTGAGAACGGAGAACTGAGAACGGAGAACTGAGAACGGAGCTGAGAAATGAGAAGCGGAACCGGATTCTCAGCTTTCTTAGTTTTCAGTTCTCATCTATCAGTTCTCCGTTCTCCGTTCTCAGTTCTCCGTTCTCAGTTCTCAGTTCTCCGTTTTCCGTTCTCCGTTCTCCGTTCCGAGTTCTCTCGCCTACTGCGCCGAGCCTTGCGGAGCGATGTCTCCGGGGGAACCGAAGCCGATGACGTTGAAAGTGTTGTAGTTGTTCGAACTCTCGAGATAGAACCAACCCGTGTTAGCGGCGCGCCAGACGGCCGGATCGGTCTTGCCGTCCTTGTCGTAGTCTCCGGGGACGGGTTTGTCGCCGGCGACGCCGAGATTGACGAACGTGTTCGAACCGTTGCTGCTGTTGTTGAAAATCCACTGGCCCGTACTCGGACGCCAGATGGCAAAGTCGCTTCGCGAATCGCCATCGAAGTCTCCTTCGATCGGGACATCGCCGTTGGTCCCGAAGGTCGTTCCCGTCAGCGTGTTCGATCCACTCTGAAGCACGAACCACTGGCCGGTTGACGGACGGAACATCGTCCGATCCGTCGTTCCGTCACCGTCGAAATCCGACGCATGCCATTGCGACGCGCGCGGTTCGCCGTAAATGAAGTCGTCCATCGCAACAACATCAACGCCATTGACTCCGTCTGTGTTGGAAGCCGAAAGCGGACTATTTCCGGACTCGATCACAACCCGCGAGATGCGTTCACCGGCGTTGAATGAAATGCCGACGAACGACAATCCGTTGTCTAGTACGGGCGCAGACGCTGCCGAGAGTTGACGCCCGTCTTTTCCATAAACCCTAATCAGGCTCCGGTTTCCGCCGGTCGACGAATCGACATCAGCAAAAACAAGGCCAAAGCCATTGACAGTGGCAGGGATATTGGTCCCGGGAATGACAAAGTTGATCTCAAGCAGATGTGTACTGCGCGCGATGAACAGTCTCTGCGCGCTGAATGTCTGAAAGATCGTGGAGTACGTCGCATTGATGTTCGAAAACCGAACCGGAACGCCCGAGGCGGTCGTTGAACTTACCGCAAATTGGTTGAGTGCCGCACCCGTTTCGTCCTCGATCGCGTTGAAAATCACGCCGCGAGGACTGTTGACGTTGAAGAAATCAAGGGGGAGGTTGTTTGGTTCCGCAAAACTGTCCGGAACACCGTCCCAGTTTATCTCGCGGCGGCCGCTGGTGAATGATCCGCCGACTCCGTTGTTGTTGCCGCCGAGATCCGCTCGAAACTGGTCGACAATGGCCTGGAGCGCCGCAGCATTCGCTCCCGATCCTTGCCGAACGACCGGCGCGGCGATCGACGCCGACGCCGCAAACAAAACTACCAAGCTCACAATCGCCAATTTGTTAGAAAACATAGAAAACATATTTGATCCTCCTAAAGGTTTTTTGAATTGCCCCGTGGGGCGTTGTCGTCAATCTAACTGTTTCGTTTCCGGGAATCTTTAGTTTTTTGTGAAGTTTTCCTGAATTTGCTGCAGTTCTCAAAACTTGATTTCGATCCAAAGCTGTCCGACGGCGTTGCCGAGTCCGAGATGGAGGTCGAACATCTTGATCGTTTTGCAGATCTGGATCATCACCTGATCGCCGATTTCCCGGCCATACGCGTCGCTGGCGCGTTTGATCGTCGCCAGAAACTCGCGGATCATCGGAATGCCGCTTTCATTGATGTTCAACAGTCCGTGACAGAAGAACGTCCCGCCGACGCCCTCGACAGTAACGCCCATCTGATTTCTCACGCCGGCCAGATCCGCAAGCATTCCGTTGAGCAATCCTTTGAACGCTGCCGTCGCGGCATCTGCCGGGCTTTCGATCGCCGCGCTCCAGGCCTGTCCCAGGACCATTTCGGCCGGACTGCTTATTCCGCGGACGACCTCAAACGCCTTTGCGAGCCAGACTTCGCCTTCAGTCCATTGCGTGTAATTTCTTGTAAAACGCGTGTTGCTCGTCGCGTTCAGCTCAAATCCGATCATTTTGCTCTCCTTGACCACCTTCAGTCAGCATTGTTTGGCCGTCGGCCCGGGTGCGCATTTTTGCGAGCAACGATCCGACGCAGACAAAAACGCCGCCCATCGAATCGGTCTGAATATGACACCGATGTTCTGCGACAAAGCGCGTCAGCCGATCCGCCTCCGTATTGAACAATTCGGCGGCGTCGCCGATCGTGACAAAATCCGCCTCGGATCGGCATTCGGCGCACCTGACGACCTGTGTCCTCGCACGCTTTCTGATTAATTGAACGCGTTCGAATTCGATGACGATCTCGCGCGATTTGAGAACTTTCATAGCCGTTTTGAATCCTGTCGAGAACATATCGCTGGCGGCCCGTACGCAATCATTTTTTTGGAGATTCGACCAAAGTGGGTTAGAATCACGTCGTTCCCATTTAGGTGCAAGTCAGTTTTATCGCGATTGCTCCGTTCGATTCTTTAGAAACCTGTGAAGTTTTTCTGAAGAAATTGTGAAGACAATGAAATGACTGATTCGAACAGCGAGATTTACCAATTCGGGAATTACCGGCTTGACGGCGGCGAGCGGATGCTCTTCGACGGCGAAAGGTCGATTGCTCTCGCGCCCAAAATCTTCGACACGCTGCTATTGCTGGTTCGCAACGGCGGCCGTGTCCTTTCCAAGGAACGGATGATGGCGGAGATCTGGGAGGATTCCTTCGTTGAAGAAAACAATCTGGCGCAGAATATCTCCTATCTACGCCGGGTTCTCGGCGAATCGGCCGACAACAAGTTCATCGAAACGGTCCCGAAGTTCGGTTATCGATTTGTCGCGCCCGTCAATCAACCGCCGGCACGGATCGAGACTCTGACAGCCGAACGAACGACCGCGCGGATCTTCGTCAGGGAACTTGACGAACCGGACGAAGCCCGCGAGATTCCGGTTGCTGCGATCCGCGTTGATCGCGCATCGATTCCGGCGCTCGCGTCCGGGGTCCCCGAAACGCGTTATGTTCAGAACGGCGACGTCAACATCGCGTACCAGGTCGTCGGCGATGGCGATATGGACATCGTTTTCGTGATGGGTTGGGTATCGCATCTCGAGTATTTCTGGAAACATCATCTTTTCGCGTCGTTCCTCAACCGGCTCGCGTCGTTCTCGCGCCTCATCCTGTTCGACAAACGCGGTACGGGATTATCGGATCGCGTTCCCCTATCGCAACTTCCGACGCTCGAACAGCGGATGGAAGACGTTCACGCCGTGATGGACGCCGTCGGATCGGAGCGGGCGGTGCTCATCGGCGTTTCCGAAGGCGGTCCGATGTGCTCGCTCTTTGCCGCGACCTATCCTGACCGCACTTCGGCGGTGGTGATGATCGGAACGTATGCCAAGCGTTTGAAAGACTTCGACTATCCGTGGGGAACTTCGCCCGAAGCACATCAGAAATTCTATGATTTGATGCAACGCGATTGGGGGAAAGCGGTCGGGATCGAGGCGCGCGCGCCGTCGATGGTCGAAGACGAGGAGTTTCGCGCCTGGTGGGCCGAATACCTGCGCAACGGCGCGAGCCCCGGCGCGGCGGTCGCGTTGACCAAGATGAACGCCGAAATCGATGTCCGCAACGTATTGCCGCTGGTCCACGTTCCGACGCTCGTGATTCATCGCACCGGCGATCTCTGCCTCAAGGCTGAAGAGGGAAGATACGTCGCCGAACTGATTCCCGGATCGAAATACGTCGAATTTGACGGTATCGATCATCTGCCGTTCGTCGGAAATCAGGACGAGATACTCGACGAGATCGAGGAATTTCTGACCGGAATGCGCGGCGCGCAGGAGATCGACCGCGTGTTGGCGACGGTAGTCAACGTTCAGATCGTCCGCCTTCCGGACGGGAGCGAAGCGGATATGCTGATGCGTGCCGGCGTGTTTGTGCGGCGGCAGATCGAACTGTTCAAGGGCAAGGAGATCTCGATCGACCGTGGCGGCGTGACGGCCGCTTTCGACGGACCGGCGCGAGCGATCCGCTGCGCGACCGCGATCAACGATTCGGCCCGGCGCCTGAACCTCGCGATCCGCACCGGCCTCCACACCGGCGAATGCGAAGTCCGAGGGGACGAATACTCCGGCATCGCGGTTGAACTGGCGACGCTGATCGCGAACGAGGCCGCGGATAACGAGATCCTCGCGTCGCGCACGGTTAAGGACCTCGTCGCCGGTTCGGGCATCGGATTCTCCGAACACGGACTAATGTCGCTCGGCGATCATCCCGATCAATGGCGGCTGTTTCGGGTTGCAGCGTGATCTGCGACTGGTTTCCAAAATCCAAAATCCAAAATCCAAAATCGAAAGTTTCTTTCCAAATTCTCGAAATTCATTTATCCTCTTCGAATGCCGACCGAGATCATAATCGTACTCAGTCTCCTGGCGTTCGCGCTCGTTCTGTTCGGGTCCGAAAAGCTGCCCGTTGACGTCGTCGGGATAATTCTCGTCATCGGACTCGTGATGTCCGGCGTTTTGACTGTAAATCAAGGATTATCCGGATTTGGCGACAACGTCATCATCACTATCGGCGGATTGTTCGTGCTCACCGGAGGGCTGATCAAGACGGGACTCGTGGATCTCGTCGGACGCCGGCTTTACGCGATCGCGGGCAGCAACGAACTTATGCTGACGGCGTTGATAATGGGCGTCGCGGCGGCGTCGGCGGCGGTCTTGAAGAATACGACGACGACCGCGATGTTCCTGCCGGTCGTGATGGGACTCGCCGAGCGCGCCAAGATCCCGCCGTCGAAACTTCTGATGCCGCTCGCATTCGGCGCGATCCTCGGCGGGAGCTGCACGCTCATCGGAACATCGACGAATCTCGCGGTTTCGGGTGCGATGCAGCGCTACGGGATGCCCGGCTATACGATGTTCGAACTGACCGCCGTCGGCGTTATCACGGTCGCGGTCGGAATGGTCTATATGCTCACGCTCGGCCGCAAGATGCTGCCGAAGCGGGGCGGCGAGGAGTCGCTGACCGAGCAATACCATATCCGCGAATACATCTCGGAACTGATCGTCCTTCCGGGCTCGCACTTGATCGGCAAAACGCTCGCCGAGGCCGATCTCAGTCACGAACTCGAACTCAACGTTCTCGGCATCATTCGCGGGCGCAATGCGGAACGCATCGTTCCGGGGCCGAGGGATCGGATCCAGCTTAACGATTTGCTTATCGTCGAAGGGAAACTTACCAATCTTCTGAACATCAAGACGCAGGCCGGGCTTGAGATAAAGGCCGACTTTACGATGGCCGACGAGGTCTTTGAAGGCGCCGGAGTCGAATTGTTCGAGGTTCTCGTGATGCGCGACTCGAAATTCGTCGGCCAAACGCTGAAATCGCTCGATTTTCGGCGGAGTTACAATCTGACGGTCCTGGCCGTCAACCGGCACGGTCAGACCTTTCTCGAGAAACTTAGCGATGTTCGTCTTGAATTCGGCGACGTGCTGCTCGTGCAGGGAAGACGGCGGCGCGTCGAGCCGTTGGTCGTCGAGGGCGAGGTCCTGTTGCTTGAGGACCTGTCGGAAGGGGCGATGCGGACCGACAAGCGCAAATGGGCGCTCGCCGCTTTCGGCCTTTTTCTGGCGCTTTCGCTCTCAAAAATAGTCATCGGTTTTGAAGTCCCGCTGGCGATCGCCGTACTTCTCGGCGTGTTGCTTCTGCTGGCGACAAAGACGGTGAGATATGCCGAACTTTACTCGCTGATCGATTTTCGCCTGCTGGTTCTGATCGCCTGTATGATGAGTTTCGGGATCGCGATGGAACAGACGAAAACGGACGTTTTTCTCGCCGATCTCATTGTCCGATATTTCGAACAATACGGCCCGCTCGCCGTCCTCGGCGGATTCTTTGCGCTGACCGTCGCGCTGACCCAGCCGATGTCGAACCAGGCCGCAGCGCTCGTCGTTCTCCCGGTGGCGGTGAAAACCGCGATCGCGCTCGGCCTCAACCCGCGCACATTCGCCGTCGCCGTCACCTACGCCGCTTCATTTTCATTCATCACCCCATTGGAGCCGGCCTGCATCCTTGTTTACACGCCCGGCCGCTACACCTTTATGGACTTCGTCAAGATCGGAACCGTTCTGACGATCGTCGTTTTCGCGGTCGCGATGTTCCTCGTGCCCGTATTTTGGAAACTTTAGCGGACTCAATAAGGAAACTGGGGCTACCGCCTGCAGGCATCGGAGGCAGCGCTTTGGTCACGCTGGAATGCGTGACCGACTGCGGTTTCGAAGGCCTTTCTTTGGACTAAGGCATTCAGATCTCACCAGGTAGCACATCGGCTCGCTCGTCCGATCGCCCGGGCGCAGATGCTTGCTTAAGATTGGGAATGGGTCTTAAGGCACGCCACGCGGAAGGCCGAATGCGTTTTGCACGTTTCTTTCGAACCAAACCGTCCTGATGTAAAATATGGGTGTATGAAGATCGGTTGCAATGCATGGAATCTCTCGCGGCTGATGTCGGTCATTTGCTTTTTGGCAGCGGCGGCGTTTGGGCAGGCTGGATTGCCGACGCTGTCGGTCAATGACGTGAGGCTCGAAGAGGGAAATAGCGGGACGACGACGTTCGGTTTTACCGTCACACTGAGCAGCGCGTCGGCCCAGACGGTGACCGTCAACACTTCGACGACCGATCTTTCGGCTCACGAACCATTCGATTACATCCGGATCCCGGCGACGCTGCTCGTTTTCGAGCCCGGGCAAACGACCAAAACGGTCAACGTTTCGGTCATCGGCGAGACCGTTCCCGAACCGGACGAGACCTTTATCGTCAACCTCGTCGGACCTCAGAACGCGACAATCCAGCGCGCCGAGGGAATAGGCACGATCGATGACGACGACACCGTCATCAGTTTCGACACGCCGGCCGATTTTGACGGCGACGACAAATCTGATATCTCTGTCTTCCGCCCATCGAACGGGCAATGGTGGCTCAACCGGAGCCTCGCCGGACTTATCGTCCATACGTTCGGCAACTCCACCGACATCCTTACTCCGGCTGATTTCACCGGCGACGGCGTTACAGATGTCGCCGTTTTCCGGCCTTTGGACGGAAGCTGGTACGTCCTTCGGAGCGAAGATTTTACTTACTTTTCATTTCCGTTCGGGACCGCCGGCGACATCCCGCTGGCGGCCGATTACGACGGCGACGATCGCGCTGACGCCGCCGTTTTCAGGCCGTCGAACTCGATTTGGTATGTTCAGCGCTCATCCGGCGGGATCGTGATCGAGGCTTTCGGCGCCGCCGGCGACCGCCCAGTGCCTGCGGATTACGACGGCGACGGCAAGACCGATATCGCCATCTTTCGTCCGTCCGCCGGCCAGTGGTGGCTGAACCGGTCGACCGCCGGGGTCATCGCGCTGACCTTCGGGACGTCGTCGGACAAATGCGTGCCCGGCGATTACACGGGCGACGGCAAGGCCGACATTGCCTTTTGGCGGCCGTCGAACGGCGATTGGTTTGTTCTGCGCAGCGAGGATTGGACGTTCTACTCGTTCCCGTACGGCGTCAACGGCGATCTGCCCGTGCCCGGCGACTACGACGGCGACGGCAAGTTCGACGCCGCCGTGTTCCGGCCTGCCGGCGCAACCTGGTATCTCAAACGATCGACCGCGGGCCAGTTTGCGATGGGTTTCGGACTCCCGACCGATGTTCCGGCGGCCGGCATCGCCCCGTGAGCCGAATGCGACACGCGCGAACGGCGGTGGCGTTCAGCGATTCGGTGTAAACTGTAGATCGTGCACCAAGAGTTCAAACCGAAACTTCTGACGATCCTTCAGGCCGGCTATTCCCGCCAGCAGCTGGTCAAGGACGTCACCGCGGGAATCACTGTCGGCATCGTCGCGCTCCCGCTTTCGATCGCGCTCGCCATCGCCTCGGGAGCAAAGCCCGAGCAGGGACTTTACACGGCGATCGTCGCCGGATTCGTGATCGCCGTCCTCGGCGGCAGCCGCGCCCAGATCAGCGGGCCGACCGGCGCTTTCATCGTCATTGTTTATGGCATCATCCAGCAATACGGCTACGAAGGGCTCGTCACGGCGACGTTCATCGCCGGCATCTTGCTGGTGCTGATGGGACTTGCGCGGATGGGGGCGCTGCTCAAGTTCGTTCCTTATCCGGTCACGGTCGGGTTCACTTCGGGAATCGCACTGATCATTTTCTCGTCGCAGATCCGCGACCTTTTCGGGCTCACGATCGAAAACGTGCCGGCCGACTTCGTCGAAAAATGGATCGCCTACGCCGAACATTTCGCGACGTTCAATATCTATTCGATCATCGTCGGCGCGGCGTCGCTGGCGATCATCGCCGTCTGGCCCCGCGTTACGCACCGCGTTCCCGGAATGCTCGTCGCGATCGTTGTGATGACGGTCGCGGCGCGTTTCTTCGAACTTCCCGTCGAAACTATCCAGAGCCGCTTCGGCGAGGTTCCGAACTCGTTGCCGTCGCCGCACCTCCCGCAGATCAGCTGGGATCTCGTCAAGAAGATGTTCTCGCCCGCGGTGACGATCGCGCTCCTCGCCGGACTCGAATCGCTGCTTTCGTCGGTTGTCGCCGACGGAATGCTCGGGACGCGGCATCGGTCGAATATGGAACTGATCGCGCAGGGCGCCGGAAACATCGTGTCCGTGATTTTCGGCGGCCTGCCCGCCACGGGCGCGATCGCGCGAACGGCGACGAACATCAAGAACGGCGGCCGGACGCCGATCGCGGCGGTCGTCCATTCGGTCGTGTTGCTCCTGATCCTGATGTTCGCCGGGAGCTACGCGTCGCTGATCCCGCTCTCGACGCTGGCCGCGGTGCTGATCGTCGTCGCCTACAATATGAGCGAATGGCGCGAATTCGGACAACTGCTGAAGAGTCCGAAAAGCGATGTCGCGGTCCTCATCGTGACATTCCTGCTGACCGTTTTCGTCGAACTGACGACTGCGATCCAGGTCGGGGTGCTCCTGGCCGCGTTTTTGTTCCTGCAAAGAATGTCGACCAACACCCAGCTCAAGGATATTACCGACAACTTGCGCGAACGCGAGGACAGCGAGACGCGCGATATGTCGAAGATCGAGATCCCGCCGGGCGTCGAGGCGTTCGAGATCTACGGTTCGCTGTTCTTCGGCGCCGTGGAGCATTTCAAGGATGCGCTGCGGCGCGTCTCGACGGATCCGAAGGTACTGATCCTGCGAATGCGCGACGTGAATTCGATCGACGCGAGCGGACTTCATTCCCTCTCGGAACTCCGTCGCGACCTTGAGGCGAAAGGCTGCACCGTGATTTTCTCGGCCGTCGCCCCGGGGGTTTTCAAGCTGATGAAAAAGAGCGGTTTCGTCGCCGAGGCCGGCAAGGACAGATTCGCGAAGGACATTTATCAGGCGCTCGAGATCGCCCGCAACCATTCGGCGGACGAGGCGAGATCCTGAAACGATGCTTTTCCGGCCGATTGCGCTGAGCCTTTCGCGTCTCCCGCGGCCGATCTCCGAGGTCTATCTTACAAATGCGCCCGGCACCGGAATGTCTGTTGCCAGTCCGAAACTTTGGATCAACGTTCCGGCGGTGGACCGCTGCGAGAACCAAGTCGCGTTCGATTGGCGGAAAACGGTGGCGTCGATCCTCCCGTCGCCGTCGTAGTCTCCCGGCGCGGGCGTGTCGCCGTTTTGTCCGAACGGAAAGCTGAAAAACGTATATGACTCGGAACGAAGAATGAACCACTCACCCGTTGACGGTCGCCAGAATGCAATATCCGCGCGTCCGTCGCCAGTATAATCGCCCTGAACGTTCTTGTCGGTCGAGGTGCCGAACGTCAGCGCGATCACGCCCTCGCTCGAGCGTTTGAGCCACCACTGGCCAAGCGCGGGCCGGAAGACCGCGATGTCCGCGAGATTGTCGCCGTCGTAATCGGCCGGAACCGGGAAATCCCCCGTGACGCCAAATACTTCGATCGTCGTGCCCCCGGTGGAACGCTGGACGAACCACGTCGACGTCGAGGGTCGGAACACCGCCGCATCGGACTTTCCGTCGCCGTCATAATCGGCAGGAACGGGAATGTCGCCCGATGCGCCGAACGGAAAGCTGAAAAACGAAAAATCCTCACTTCGGAGTACGAACCACTCGCCGACGGAAGGCCGGAAGATCGCAACATCCGTGAAACCGTCACCGGTAAAATCCGCTGGCGTTATTTTGTCGGCCGCATTGCCGAAGGTGTGCGTAATGGTGCCGAGCGAGCTTCGGTTGAGCCACCATTGACCGAGGCTGGGCCGGAAAATCGAAATGTCCGACTTGCCGTCGCCGTCGAAATCGAATGGCGACCGGATGATCGATGGATTGCTTGCGGCCGCCCAGAAACCGGACGTGAAGCTGAACCCGCCGCGGGTGCTCTGCGATCCGGCGACGGTTTCGGCGATCGTCCCTTCGATCTGAAAGTTCCCGCCGGAAACTCGTCCGCCGCCGCTCGCGAGAACGTTCCTTTCGATCTGAAACGTCTGGCCCGATTGCGCCCTTAGCGGGCAAACAGCCACAGCCAGCAAAAAGACTGTCAATAAAATGAGTTTCATAATTCTTCACCCTTGCCTGATCAGTTCAGCGGACGGCAAACCTCGATCGACGTGTTTTGTGCGCAGACGAGTTTTCGCAGCGCTTCAAGCGCCAGTCGTTGCCGCTCCAGCAGTTCGCGTTGTTCTTCGATCTGTTTCTGCTGATCTTCGATCTGTTTCTGCTGCTGCTTGACGGCATTGACCAGAACGACGGTGACGCCCTCGAATCTGACGCTTTCAACGACGTTGTCCTTGTCTTTGACCGCCAGCAGCGGCTCGACCTCGTTGACTTCCTCGGCGATCAAACCAATCGTGGTCGAACCGTTCGATTTCCAGTCAAAGGTGACGGGACGCAGGCGATTGATCAGTTCGAGTCCGTCTTTGAAATCGTTGACATTCGTTTTGAAGCGGATGCTTGAGACGCATTTTCCGAAATAGTTGCCGTAGATCTCATCGGTTCCCCAGCAAGCGGCGTTGTTCCCGGGCAACGACAGGCTCTCATAATTCACCGTGAACGACGACCCAAACTGAAGCTGCGTCGCCTTGAAGATCCCCTTGACAAGGACCTGATCGCTTGTTCGCCCCAGGACCACCGTATTGCTGGTTGCAACCGTCGCGCCGGCGCCGATTGCGGTCCCGAACGAAATCGAATTAGGTCCGACGACGTCGGTTTCGGATCCGACCAGAGTATTGTTGTTGCCGATCGTATTCGAATCCCCGGAGTTGTAGCCGACAAAAGTATTGTCGCTCCCGAAAGTATTGAATCGTCCGGAAAGGCGTCCGTAAAAACTGTTCCTGTTACCGTCGTTGTTCGCGCGGCCGCTGCTTACGCCGAAAAATGAGTTGTCGGTTCCGTCCGTATTTCCGGCTCCGCTCGAGGAACCGAAGAAAGAGTTATTGCTCCCATTGCCCGTCAGCAACCCGGCCTGATGGCCGAAAAACGAATTGTTGATCGAATTCGTAAACGAAGCTTTGCCGGCTTCGTATCCGAAAAATGAGTTGAAACTCGCCCCGACGTTCGATTGGCCGGCGCGCGTTCCGAAGAAAGAATTCTCGGAGCCGGACGTGTTGTTGCCGCCGGCGACCCGGCCGAAGAAGGAATTTGAGTTTGCGGTCGTATTGGCGTCGCCCGCACCGGCGCCGAAGAACGAATTGTCGCTGCCGAGAGTATTGACGAGACCGGCCGAATAGCCGAAAAATGAATTTCCGGTTCCGTTGCTCAATTGCCCGGCCCTCGCGCCGAAAAATGAATTTTGCCCTCCCGTCGAATTATTCTGCCCCGCAGAATTCCCGAAGAAGGAATTCCCGACGCTCGCGGTGTTTGAAAGGCCGGCATTGATCCCGGCAAAGGTGTTTTCAACGCCCGAAATCGTGAAGACGCGGCTGCCGCCAATGTTGAACTGCGTCGTGGCGTTGAAAACCGAGGCGTTGCCGGTGCCGCCGATGTTGAAGTTTGTCGATGATTGTTGAGTCGTGGTGTTTTGTATGAAACTTGCCGCCGGTAAACCGCCGAGGAGCAGCGCATTGTCGGCAATCGTCGAAATCGAGCTTCTCATCGAATACGGCGAAGTACTGACAACTTGGCGCGGTGTCAGGATCGTGAAGGCTGTACCGCTTCCGGTTGGGCGGACCCGGATCTCGAGCAAGCGCGAAGCTCCCGGGAACTGGTTCCCGAAATCTAGCGTGACTGCGAAGATACCGTTCGCGACGGGCACGTTGTTCAATGCGACCGTCGGGCCCAACTGCGTCCCGCCTGCCGAATAGAGAGCGAATTCGAAATCGAAATTCCCGTTTGCGGCCACGCCGCTGTTTTTCAGGCTGCCCTGGTATGTAAACTGTGTTGTCTGACCAAAAGCGGCCAAATTCGCCGCGCACAATGTCAGACAAAATAGAATCGCGCTAAAGTATTTCATCTTCTTCTCCTAAATAGTTCGATCTTTATTGGGAACCGGCGTGCGATCCGCGACCGTTCAAATTCCTAAACTCCCGTCACAGATCAGCAATTCGCCGTCATCGGCCTCGAAGGCGTGGACAACCTGCTCCGCGATCAGTCGCAGGATTTCGAGCTTGCCGCGCTTCAGGGCGATCGTCGCGGAATTCAATGTCTGGAAGTCGCTCGATCGGCGGCAGACCGGACAGATCCCGGAATCGGCTCGTTGCCGCCGACGGCGCAAAACGAACATCTCGCGGGTCCGGGTCGTGATCTTATATTTCTTTGATTTTTGCGGCATTTGATTTAGAATCAGCGAACGGCGGAAATCCAAAGTCTTTGAATTTCATCTTCCAGACTGTCGCGTACGAAAGCCTCGTTGACGAATGGAGCGTAATTGGTAAGCGGAAATGTGTCCTGAAGTTTTTCTCCATTAAATCTCCATTTTTTCTGCGATGTGCGTATGACCAGTAATATCAACAACTTACGCAGTTTCGGGGATTTCCGTCTCGATGCCGAGCGAAAAGTTCTTTGGCACGGCGACGAACCTGTGAAGCTTGCGCTTAAAGAGATTGAATTGCTTTGCCTTCTGACCGAAAACGGCGGCGAGGTGGTGACGAAGGACGAAATACTGTCGCGCATCTGGACCGATTCTTTCGTCGAAGAGAGCAACCTTTCGCGATACGTTTACCGGCTTCGGAAGATGTTCGCGGAATACGGCGAATCTGAGATCATTCAGACGATCCCGCGCCGAGGTTACCGGTTTACGGGAAAGATCGATCTCGAGCCGGACGATGCGCTACTGACGATCGAAAGACGGTCGGTCACCGAAACAGTCATCGAGGTCACTGAGGACTCGGAGCAGCCCGGGTTCATTTCCGGTCCCGGCAAACGGTCGGGAATCGGGTTTCTGAGACGAAACGCGCGATGGGCCGCGGTTTGCGGGCTCTTGATTGCAGTCGCGGTCGGCGGGTACATATTCACCCGCGGCGGATCCTCGGAGCCGACGATCCGAACGATCGCGATCTTGCCGCTCCGAACGCTTGGCAACGAGGAGAACAGGGCTTTGAGTCTCGGGTTTGCGGATGCGCTCATCACAAGTCTCGGGAAACTTCAGGACATCAAGGTATCGCCGACGGCGCTGGTCACTCAATTCGCGGACGAGAACGCGGCACCCATTGAGACCGGCAAGAAACTCGGGACTGACGCGATCCTCGACGGCACTCTTCAAAAGGCAAACGGCCAACTTCGGGTTACGCTGCGGCTGATCCGCGTCAGCGACGGCGTCCAGATCTGGGCCGGAGCGTTCGACGAATCCGAGACCAGGATATTTCAGCTCCAGGACGCGATGGCCTTTCAAACGGCGCAGGCGCTTAAGCTGAAACTCAACCCCGATCTCGGCGGCAAGCGTCCGACCGAGAATATCGAAGCTTACAATCTTTACCTGAAGGGCCGGTACTTCTGGAGCGAGCGCTCGATCGAGTCGTACCTCAAGGCGATCAGGGCGTTCGAGGAATCGATCGCGCTCGATCCGAACTTCGCGCTCGGGTATTCGGGAGTGGCCGACTGCTACACGCTTCTCGAACAGCGCGGTGGGCTGACGCCGGCGGAGGCTTTTCCGAAAGCAGAGGCGGCGGCGCGCAAGGCGCTTGAGCTTGACGAGACGCTGGCCGATGCGCACGCCTCGGTCGGTTTGGTGAGGGCATTGTACCGTTGGGACTGGAACGGTGCTGAAAAACACTATACGCGGGCGATCGAACTCGATCCGAACAACGTGAACGCGCTCGGTTCGAATGCAATGAATATGATTGGCCTTGGCCGTTTCGCCGAGGCCGAGGCGCAACTTAACCGGGCCGCGCAGATCGATCCGACTTCGCGCGGCATCGCCGTCTACCTTGGTTGGTTGTATTACTTCACACGGCAATACGACCGGGCGATCGAGCAGTCGCGCAAAGCTCTCGAACTTGATGAAAAACAGACGACACCGCTCCTGATCCTGCGGGCCGCGAGCGAGCTCAGAGGATTGCAGGCCGAAGCGGTCGAGGCGGAATTGAGCCGGTTGGGAAGGCGCGACCCGGCGATCGTCGAGCCGTTGCGCGAGGCTTTTCAACATTCTGGAATCAAGGGATTTTGGAAGAAGCAGGTGGAGTTTCTTCGCGAACGGGCCGGCCGCAGCACCGAAGTTGCGGATTACAACGTCGCGACGCGCTTGGCTCTATTGGGTGAAACCGACGAAGCGATCCTTGAGATCGAAAAGGGTTTCAACAATCGCGGTTCGATGTGGCATCAGATCGGGGTCGATCCGGTTTTCGACTCGCTGCGCGACGATGATCGGTTCAAGGCACTTGTAACACGGCTGAATCATTGAGTCGTTTCGCCACGGTTCGAGCCGCGTCGAGAGACTCGCACAAATTCCAGGAATTGACTCGCAAGGAGAGACTATATGCCAGATAACAACAATAACGTCAACGGCACGGCCCATCTGCCGACACCGCAAGACGTGAAATCGAATTCACAGAGCACCCCGTTGCCGCCGACGCTCCAGCATCACTACGAAAACGAATTGCAGGCGGATCTGTCGAACGTCCGCGTCCACCAGGGGCACGCGCCGACATTGCTGGGCGTGCAGTCGTACACGTCGGGCCAGGATGTTTTTTTTGCGCCGGGAAAGTATCAGCCTCATACCGAGGACGGCCGGCAGTTGCTGGCGCACGAGCTGACCCACGTCGTGCAGCAGCGGCAGGGAAGTGCGAACGACGAATAAGGCGATTTGGATTACCGCGCGGCGGATCGTGTTATCGGTCACTCTCAGTTCGGGCTGAGGGCGGAACCGATGATGTCGAGATCCGATTCGAGGTGATCTTTGAGTTCCTGCGGAAGAAAGTCGCCCTCGGCTTTGAGGAGGCTGTTGACGCGGTCGCGGGCGCGTGCCGCGATCCTGTCGATGCGGAGCCTGGTCCCGGTGTAAAGATAGGAATAATATCCCGCGCTGTTGTATTTGCTGATCGCCCCCTGAAGTTCGCGGACATCGAGTTCGATTAGTTTATGAGCTTGATCGTAGGCTGCGAGTGCGGCACGGAGACGCATCGGACTCGCGATCGGGCCGGTCGAGGCCGGATCCCGCCGCGTCGACACGGTTTGGCGGGTGACGATCGGAAGCGGTTTTTCACGTTCGGCGCGCTCGACTTTGTTGGCGGCGATGTTGTTGTCGAGGAACTCGATGTCCGGTTTGAGTTCCTTCGCCTTGGCAAACGCCCGTTCGGCGTCACTGAACAACTTCCGGCCGTTATATTCACGGCCGAGGCGGAACGCGATCTGGGCGGCGCATTCGGTTCCGTTCTTCCCGTCGTAACGTCGCAAGGCGTCCTCCCAGTATCCGGTCATTTCCTGCCAACTTCGGGCTTTGTATTCACCGAGAAAACGGATCGCGCACAGGTTGTTCGGGTTTTCCGCGATGAGTTGTTCCCAGTACGTTTTGGCGAGATTGGCGTCGCCGAACGGATCGACACGGCGGAAAGTGTCGCTGAGCGCGTCATAGGTTTCGAAATCCCAGATATCGTCCGCTACCGCGAGTTTTGCGTTTTTGACAAATTCGGCCTTTGCGGCCATCGCGTTCGGCCCGGTCGCGCGGCCGAGCGCAGTTTCGCGCTGGTTTCGCGGCCAGGAATCCCGGGGCGTCAGTCGCGACGCTTTGTCGAATTCCTCAAAGGCCGCGTCGTAGTCTTTCTTACCGATCTTGACGTATCCGCGAACCATAAACGCGATATAATTCTTCGGATTCTGCGCGATCGCGCGGTCGGCATCGGCCACTGCGCCGTCGATGTCCTTTGCCTCGAATCGTTTGACGGCACGAACCGAAAGCGCGCCCGAATTGTCCGGGTCGAGGGCGAGCGCCGCGTCAGCATCGGAAACGAAGCGCGCCTTCGAGGCATCGTCACCCGCAAGGTAGAGCCTCAGATTCGCATAAGCCCGCATCGATAACAATGCCGGATTTTTCGCGTCGAGCAGGATCGCTTTGTCGAGTTCGGCAACCGATTCCTTGTACATCGTGTAATTGATAAAGATCGATGCGCGTTGCCGGAGCGGGTCGGCGGCGTTTGGATCGATCTGTGCGGCACGCGCGAACGAGACGAGAGCGTCGCCGGCGCGGCCGAACCTGTTTTGGGTCAGGCCGAGATTGTACGCGGCGTAATAGTAGTCCGGTTTGATCTCGAGTGCCCGCGCGAGGTCGGCGACCGATCCAGGAAGATCGTTCTTCAATTCGCGCCGCGCGACGCCGCGGACATTGAGCGCTTCGTAATTCCTTTGATTCTTGACGAGTACCTTTTCGGCGTCGGCGAGGGCTTCGGCGAGTTTGCCCTGACGGACGTTCATCCGCGCGCGCAGTGTCAGCGCCGCTTCATTCGCCGGCTGACGTTTGAGAACGTTTGCAATCGACGCATTTGCCGCCGCGTAATCCTGTTTGTCGAAGGCTTCTTTCGCCTTCAGATTGAGGGCATCGATTGTTTGGCCGTAGGTCAAGGCGCCGAGCGTAAGTGTCCACAGCGCTGCAAGAAAGTACTTTTGTCGCATACGTCTTTTGTTCGCGGGTTGGAGATCGCGAATCTAAATTTTAATCAAAATCGGAATTCGAATCGAACCGGCGGGCATCGTCCCGATTCTTCCGTCGGGGCTTTTTCGGTCGGGCAACAGCCCGACCCTGATCGTTTGATTCACACGCAAGAAACGGCTTCAGTCACCGTTTTCGCGATCTGAACTCCTAAGAAAATCCCTATTCGCCCGCGGCCGTTTTTTCCTTCAGTCCGAACGACTCGCGGACGAGTTTCTCCTGCTCGAGATTATGAATCGCGTAGCTTCCCGTAGCGGGCGACGCCGAGGCGATGCGGCCGACGTAATCCAGGCTAAGTTCGCCGCGAATCTCTTCGAGTCGGTCTTTAACGAACGTCCAGCCACCCATATTCTTTGGCTCTTCCTGCGTCCAGACGATCTCAGCCGCGTTTCCATACGACGCGAAGACATCGGCGAGACGCGATTTCGGGAACGGGTAAAATTGTTCAAGCCGAATGACCGCAGTCGCACCGTCGTCCGGACGCCCGGCGTCGAGATCGTAATAGACCTTTCCTGAGCACACGACGATTCGCTTGACCTTCGAGCGATCCGCGATCTTCGGGTCGTCAATGACCGCGTTGAATCCGCCGTTCGTCAGATCTTCGACCGTTGACGAAGCCGCCGGAAGCCTCAGCAGCGATTTCGGCGTCATCACGATCAGCGGCCGGACGATCTCCTGTTTTACCTGCCGACGCAAAAGATGGAAATACTGCGCCGGCGTCGAGGGATAGCAGACCTGCAGATTGTTGTCGGCGCAGAGCTGCAGATAGCGTTCGAGCCGCGCCGAACTGTGTTCGGGGCCCTGCCCCTCGAAGCCGTGCGGCAGAAGCATCACGAGCCGGCATTTCTGGTTCCATTTGTCCTCCGACGACGAAATGTATTGATCGATGATGACCTGCGCGCCGTTCGAAAAGTCTCCGAACTGCGCTTCCCAGATGACCAGATCGCTCTTGGCGATACACGAATAACCGTACTCGAATCCAAGCACGCCCATCTCGGACAGACTGCTGTCGAAAACATAAAAGCGCGCCTTTTGAACGGTTTCGCTCCGGAGTTCGGTGAGCGGCGACCAACGCGTCCCGGTGACCGCGTCATACATCGACGCGTGGCGCTGAGAAAACGTTCCGCGGCCCGAATCCTGACCCGAAAGCCTGACGGCGGTGCCGTCGAGGACGAGCGAGCCGATCGAGATCGCCTCGGCGAATCCCCAATCCATAGGGACTTCGCCGGTTCCCATCTTTGCGCGGCGAGCGAGTTGGCCGACCATCTTCGGATTGATCTGAAAGCCTTCGGGAACGAGCGAGATGGCTTCCGAAACCGTTTTCAGAGACTCCGGCGTGATCGCGGTTTCGAGCACCGTCGATCCGTCTTCATCGCCGGCCATCGCCGTCAGCTTCGCTTTGTACGGCTTGTCCGCCGCGATCGCCTTGGCGCGCGCGAGGATTCCCTCGTATTTCTCGATGATCGAGTCGGTCATCGATTTCAAATCGTCCTCGGTGATGACGCCCTCGCGGATCAGCTGCTGCGCGTACAGATGGCGCGTTCCCGGATGCGCCTTGACGCGCGCATACATCAGCGGTTGCGTGTAGCTCGGCTCGTCGCCCTCGTTATGGCCGAGACGGCGGAAACCGACGAGATCGAGCACGACGTCCTTGTTGAATTTCTGGCGATAGGCGAGCGCGATCTGCGTGACGCGGAACGCCGCTTCGGGGTCGTCGCCGTTGATATGAAAGATCGGCGTCTGCGTGATCTGCGCGGCGTCGGTCGAGTAGATCGACGAGCGGCTCAGTTCGGGCGATGTCGTGAATCCGATCTGATTGTTGATGACGAGATGGATCGTGCCGCCGGTGCGATAGCCCGGAAGGTTCGCTAGCTGCAGCGTTTCCATCACCACGCCCTGACCGGCGAACGCCGCGTCGCCGTGCATCAGCACCGGCAGGATCTTGTCGATCGCCACCTCGCGCGGGTCGTTGTGAGCGTTTCGCAGATCGTCCTGCCGCGCGCGGACCATTCCTTCGACGACCGGATTGACGAACTCGAGATGCGACGGATTGCACGACAGCTCGATCGTGATCTCTTTACCGTGTTTCGTCAAACGCTTTCCGATCGCGCCCTGGTGATACTTGACGTCGCCTTCGTCGGCGGGGAAGTTCGGGTGCGAAGTCCCCTCGAAGATCGTGAAAATGCGTTCGGCCATCGTGTCGTCGATGATGTTCGAGAGCACGTTGAGCCGCCCGCGATGCGCCATTCCCATATAGATCTCATCGACGCCGTAGGCGGACGCGCCTTCGACAAGCTGATCGAGCATCGGAATGACGGTCTCGCATCCTTCGAGCGAGAAGCGCTTCTGTCCGAGATACTTTTTGTGCAGAAACTGCTCGAAC
Organism: Acidobacteriota bacterium; assembly: GCA_016715115.1. Classification (NCBI taxonomy): domain Bacteria; kingdom Pseudomonadati; phylum Acidobacteriota; species Acidobacteriota bacterium. The sequence goes on along the minus strand of JADKBM010000001.1, from coordinate 227,949 downwards.
TGCTCGGCCTCGATCAGGCTGTTGAGCAATTCCTTCTTGAGATCCGCGGCGAGCGGGACCGTATCGACGAACTGTTCGCGGACCTGCAGCCGGATCCAGTCCTTTTCTTCTTTCGACTGAATATGGCGGTATTCGGTTCCGACCTTGCCGCAATATGCCTTTTGCATGATCTCGAGAATCCGCCGGAGCGTCGCGGTCTTTTCCCCGTGAAGGCCGCCGGTGATGAACTCGCGGTCGAGATCCCAGATGGTCAGGCCGAAGTTCTCGAGCTCGAGTTCGGCGGCCCGATAATTCGTCATATTGAGCGGATCGATGTCGGCGAGCAGATGGCCGCGGATCCGATAGGCGTTGATCAGCTGCAGGACATTGGCCTGCTTTTCGGCCTGCTCGCTCGAACGGTCGTTTCCGAAAAGCGACGGGTTGAAGTCCTCAGCCCAGCGCATCGGCGGATAATGAATGCCGAGATCTGTGAAGACCTCGTCATAGAACGCGTGCTTGCCGACGAGGCATTCGTGGATCCGCGCGAGGAACATTCCGCTTTCGGCGCCCTGAATCACGCGATGGTCGTACGTTGAGGTCAGGGTGATAGTCTTGCTGATGCCGATCTGCGAGAGCGCCGCCGGGGTCATCGCCGAGTATTCCGCCGGATACTCGATGGCTCCGGTCGCAATGATCGCGCTTTGGCCCGACATCAGACGCGGATTCGAAGAGACCGTGCCGATCGTTCCCGGATTGGTGAGCGAAACGGTCGTCCCCTGAAAGTCCGGGATCTCGAGTTTGCCGTCGCGCGCGCGTCGAACCGTTTCGTTGTAGGCTGCGAAAAACTGCGCGAAATCCATCGATTCACAACCTTTGATGTTCGGAACCAGCAAACTCCGCGAGCCGTCCTTCTTTTCGAGATCAATCGCGATCCCGAGATTGATCGACGAATTTTCGAGCCGCGAAGGCTTGCCGTCGACCACGCCGAAACCGTTGTTCATTACCGGCAAAGCCTTGACGGCCTTGATGATCGCCCAGGCGATGATGTGCGTGAACGAAACCTTTCCGCGACCCGACGATCTGAGATGTTCGTTGATGACTCCTCGATTTTCTTCAAGGACCTTGACCGGAATGTTGCGGACGCTCGTCGCGGTCGGAACCGTCAGCGAGGTCTCCATATTCTCGACGACCTTTTTCGACGGACCGGTCAGGGGCTTAACGTTCGTCCCGGGGCCGATTTGGATCTCGGATTTCGGAATTTGGATTTCGGATTTCGGCGGTTCCGCTTTGAGTTCCGGTTGGGCTTCCGTTTGGAGTTCTGCCTTCAGGCGGCCCGTCTCGGGTTCCGCGTCAACGCGGCTTTCACCGAGCATTTCCCCGAAAAAATCCTGCCACGATTCGTCGACTGAATTTCGGTCGGCATTGTACCGCGCCAAAAGCCCCTCGACATAACTTGCGTTCGCACCGAAATTCTCGGCAATGTATTCGCTGAAATTCGTTACCTTGTCACTCATAAAACCCTGCGTTTCTCCCACAATTTGATCAATCAACAATCTTATCGCAAAAGCAGGCAAAAGATAAAAAGTCGATCGGCGTCACGATCGCGGACAACGAGAAAAGACGGACAATAAAAGGTTTACAAAGCAGCCGCTCACCACATCGGAACATCTTTCGCACGGATGAAAAACAACTTCTTTGCATCGATTGAACGCGAACTTGCACCGATCCGTTTTCGAATGCGCGGAACACGGCCCTCGCCGAACTTCGCACCGTCGATCTCGACTCGCAGCTCGTCCTTTTCTATCCCCATTGAGTGAAACAAATCCGCGCCATCCCGCCAAACTGTGTTCTGGAAAAAACGCGATTTGCTTCCTTCATGTCGGGTTTTCAAAGCGCCCGAGTTGGGGTTTTGGCGTCGTGCGGCCGCGGTTGCCCGCCCGCTAACGCAGGCGGTACTGACTCGCTGATCACCGGGTTGGCGCGTTGCCGGGGCCGCACGACGCGAAAACCCGAAATATCCCAAATCTCGGACCTGATGCCGATTGCCCGGATATTCGCATCTTCAGGTTGATCCGCGTCACCCGCGGCAAGGCTGAAGTTCTTTCGCGTGTTGTCAGGTTTTTCAAAGAACCCGAATCCAGATTCCAGGATTCCAAGGGTTCCAGACTGGGAATCCCGAATCGCGTGGCAATCGCGTCGAGTCGGTACCATCTGCGGTAGCGGATGGCTGGACGCGGCACTCCCGGACCGAAGCATTGATACCAACCGATCTTCAACCATCCGCTACCGCAGATGGTACTGACTCGCCCCTGCCCCGAATACAAAGATCCCTTGGGGTTTTTCAAAGCTCCCGAGTTGGGATTTAGGCGTCGTGCGGCTACGGTTGCCCACCCGCTGACGCAGCCGGTACTGACTCGCTGATCGTCGGGTTGGCGCGGTGCCCGAATCGCGTGGCAATCGCGTCGAGTCGGTACCATCTGCGGTAGCGGATGGCTGGACGCGGCACTCCCGGACCGAAGTATTGATACCAACCTATCTTCAACCATCCGCAACCGCAGACCGTACTGACTCGTCCCGGCTCGAATACGGAAATCCGTTGGGTTTTTCAAAGCTCCCGAGTATGGAATCTGGAAACAGCGAAGGCCGGACCATTTCGGATCCGGCCTTCGCTGGGTTTGAGTGTGCGAGGTTGTTGTCCACTTGTTACGGCGCCGGCAGCATGCACATCGTGTTGTCGCCGAGATAGCTCGTTGTCGCCATTGCGCGATAATTGTCACCCATCAGGACGCCGTCACCCATCAGGACGCCGTCGCCCATCAACACGCCGTCGCCCATCAACACGCCGTCGCTGACGAGCACGCCCTGCGAGTTCGTGAACGGGGTCGGGCTGCTCGCCATATCCTTCGCACTGAGGAACAGCGTTCCGTCCGAAACGAGGACGCCGTTGTTCTTGATCGCGCCCTGGTACAGACTGACGGTCGAGGTGGTCTTCGTCGAGACCTTCGAGAGCGTTGTGCCAGAAAAGACCGTTCCGTCTCCCATCAGGACGCCGTTGGCGTAAATTCCCTGATATTTTGTCATCAGGTCGGTTCCGTAAAGGATTCCCCAGTTTGTAATAACGCCCCGGCCCCAATTTACCGTTTCGCCGGAGATCGTGCTGTACTTGTTCGTCGGCTGACTCGCCGTCAACATTGCGTTTCCGTTCGAGAGCGTCGTCGGGTTTGCCTTAACGAGCCGTGCAATGCGAACCGCGCCGTCGATGTTGAGGTGTCCGGCACCCTGTTCCAAAGTGTTTGTGTTCGGGATGACCTGTGCAGTGTACTGCAAGATCGCCTTGACAAGATTCGGCGTCAGGTTCGGATTGGTGTCGAGCAGCATCGCCGCCGCGCCCGATACGACCGGAGCCGCCATCGAGGTGCCGCTGAGATACATCAGCTTTTGGTTGGCCACCGTAGTCGCGGGCGAAACGTTCAGGCTCGGCAAAAGCGTCACCAAAGTATTGTTCGGGCTTTGCGCCGCGATGATCTTGTTGCCCGGCGCGACGAGGTCCGGTTTGATCAGGTTGTCGTATTTGCGCGCTCCGTTGGCGAGCGTCACCCAACCGCGCGTCGGGCCGCGGGAGCTGAACGTTGCGACCTGATCGTCACTTCGCCAATCGGTTCCGTAAGAGTTCACCGCGCCGACCGTGATCACGGACGGTTCGATGCCCGGCGTGTTGATGCCGCCGTACATTTTGTTGCCCAAGAGGTCTTTACCCCAGTTTCCGGCCGATGCGACGACGACGATACCGGCGTTGACCGCGCGGCGTGCCGCGAGGCACAGCGGATCGTTCGTGTAACTGTTTGTCGGGGGAGCGCCAAGGCTAAGGTTGATGACGCGGATGTTGGTCGCCGCTTTGTTGGCGATCGCCCAGTCGATCGCCGCGATAACGTTGCTCGCGTATCCAATGCCGTATCTGTCGAGGGCCTTGAGGCTGTAGATCTGAACGCCGCTCGAGATGCCCTCGTATGCCGCCCCCCCGAGACGGTAGTCTCCGGAGGCGATCGAGGCAACGTGCGAACCGTGGCCGAACTGATCGGCGACGTTGTTTCCGCCGGTGAAGTCGTATGCGGTGACTTTGGATGCATTGTCCCAGCGTTTGAACAGATCGTGCGTCCCGTAGGCGCCGCTGTCGATGACTGCCAATCCGATGCCGGAGCCGACAAGCCAGGTGTTCGGATCGCTGTCGCCGCGGTCCGAGATTCCCGTGTTGTAGATTCCTGCGGCTTGTCCGACGTGGCCGAGCCCGGCGACTTCGCTATCGAGACTGACGTATTCAACGTATTCCGAATTCGCGATCTTGTTAATCTGCGAAAGCGGAAGCTTGGCGCTCATCAATCCCATTCTCTCGAAGTTCTTTGCCATTGTTCCGCCGGCCTCAGTCAGGTCGGACAAGATGATTCCGCCGGCCGTGCGATTGTTTTCGGCCTCCTTGTCGAAAATCTCTTTCTGCTCTCTTTTTGAGAGGGCATTGCCGAACATTCCGTTAAGGCCGGTCTCTGATTTCAAACGGATGATGACGCGGACGTCTTCGTCCGAACGCAGTCCGTTCCGGGCTTCGTCGGCTCGTTCAGCGAGATCCGGAGCAACCCGCTCACGCTTGGTCTGCGATGCTTCCGGTTGTACCGGCGCCTCTGACTCTCCGCGCGGCAGTTTCTGTGAGATCACCGAAAACGCTCCGGCTTGCAGGAACATTGCGACGAGTGCGAAAGATGTAAGTAGTTTTTTGAGTCTGTTCATAATCTTGATCCTCCAAGTCGGGGGAACTGCGAAATTCAATAGTGCAATGCCCGTGCCCTTCAACGGATGTGCAGTAAGTGTCGTATTTGCAATGAGTTGCCGAAAGGTCGAAATGACCTTGACGAAGCAACCCAATCAAATTGACCGACACGATCCGATCGTTTTCCGTCAATCTGATTGATCCGATCAATTTCCTTGCTCTCCGGGCGATCCGAAACCGAAAACAGCAAAGGCCGGACCATTTCGGATCCGGCCTTCGCTGGGTTTGAGTGTGCGAGGTAGTTGTCCACTCGTCAATAGTTCGCCGACGTCATTCCGGCGGTGTTGTCACCATAGATCGCGTTGCCGTAATAGGTATCGCCCATCAGGACTCCGTCGCCCATCAGGACGCCGTCACCCATCAGGACGCCGTCACCCATCAGGACGCCGCTGCTGTTAAGGTTGTTGAACAGGTTCTTGCTGCTCAGGAACACCGTGCCGTCGCCCATCAGAACACCGTTGTTCTTGATTGAACCCTGATAGATCGTCAACGCTCCTTTCGTCAAGGTCGTCGAAAGCGTCAGCTTATCCTTGACGAACGGCGTGCCGTCGCCCATAACGACGCCGCTTCCGTACATACCCTGCCACTTGAGCATCAGATCGTTGCCGTTGAGAAAGCCGAAGTTCGTTATCACGCCCTTTCCCCACGCAACGGATTGTCCGGCGATGATGCTGCTTTGCGACGAGGGAAGCGACGCGGTCAGCAGAGGATCGCCGTTTACCGATGGAAGCGTCGTCTTAACAAGCTTTGCGAGCCTCACGGCTCCGTCGACGTTAAGTACGCCGGCGCCCTGTTCGAAGGTATTGAAGTTCTTCGTTGGCTGTGCTGAGTACATCAGGATCGCCTTGACGAGGTTCGGAGTCAGATTGGGGTTGACCTGAAGCATAAGGGCAACCGCTCCGCTTACGAGCGGCGCCGACATCGACGTTCCGCTCAACGTCATCGTTCCGTTTTCCGTGCCAACGACCGTGTAGGTCGTCCAGTCAAAATACATATCGTGCGGACGGGCGTTCAGCGATGGATGACTGATGATCAGATCGGGAATGATGGCGTTCGTGTACTGCATCGACTGCGCGCCGATGAGCTTGTTTCCGGGCGCAACCAGATCGGGCTTGACCAGGTTGTCGTACTTCTTGGCACCGCTGACGATCCGGAAACCGCGCGTCGGGCCGCGCGAGCTGTACGAGGCGATCGTATCGTCCGAACGGCCGTCCGTGGCAAGCGAGTTCGAAGCTCCGACCGTGATCACGGTAGGCTCGATTCCGGGTGTGTTGACGCCGCCGTATACCTTTCCGCCGCTTGCGGTCTTTCCGTTGTTGCCGGCTGAAGCGACGACCACGATGCCCGCGTTAACGGCGCGTCGTGCGGCGATGCACAGGGCGTCGTTGAGATAGCTGTCGACCGCGGCTGCGCCAAGGCTCATATTTAGAACGCGAATGTTGTGCAGGCTCTTGTTCGCGATCAACCAGTCGATACCGGCGATGACGTTGCTCACCGTGCCCCTGCCCCCAGCATCGAGTACGCGAACCGTGATGATCTTCGCTCCGGGAGCGACGCCGGTGTAATAACCGCTTACGAAGGACGGCTGGCCGGCGATGAGTGACGCGACGTGCGTTCCGTGTCCATTCCCGTCCTTTGACATCATATTAAATCCGAAAACGTCGTAATTGGCTTGGCTGACGAGCTGTCCGCTGGAGTTCTTGAACAGTTCGTTCGAAAGGTGATAGGCGCTGTCCATCACCGCCACGCCGATACCCCGTCCGTCGACGGTTGTTCCTGAAACAAGATTCCGGACGAGATTTGCGCCGGTCGTCGTTTCAACATGCCCGCTCATTCTGGTCTCACGATCGGGGGATATGTACTCGACGTTGTCGGATTCGGCTATCTGCCGCACGCGCGAAAGCGGCATCTCGGCGCTTACAAGACCGAGGCTGTTGTAAGACTTCTTGATCTCGCCGCCGATGTTGATCAGGTCCGAAAGCAGAATTCCCGAGCGTTCCTGATTGTTGCGGATTTCTCGGGCAAAAATGCGGCGTTGTTCGCCGTACGAAAGGGAATTGCCGAACATACCGTTGAGTCCGGTGTCGGATTTTAGTCTGATGATGACCCGTTCGGTTTCCTCTCCCTGAAAGCCCGCAGCGAACGATTCCGCCTTTTCGTCGAGGTCGGGGGCGACTTTGCCAAGTGATGCGCGAGTTTCGGTCGGAACCTGCTTTTCGTCGGAAAAGGGGGTTACATCCTTTTGCTTCTGCGCGAGCACCGAAAGCGAAAATGCCTGAAACGTCATTGCCGACAGTACAACGGTCGCCAATAGGTATTTGAGATTTGATTTGGTAAGCATATTTTCCTCCACACCGGGGGCACTTCGGGTAGCGCAAACGGCGTGCCGCACAGATGCTTACTCTTAAAGTATTGAAAACGCTAGGTTAGGCGGCCCCACTCGCGGAATGCCGCACAGAGCAGTACGGTCAGGGTGCTACGGAATCGTGACCGGTTTCAGGTCAATTTGAACGAAGGTGCAGGAATTTGGATTCGCGAGACCGGAAGGCGGAACTCAGTTGTCGAAATTTGCAAGCTTCTAGATCAAGTCCCCGCGATTGAAAAAACGGAAGTGACTTCGGAGAGAATCTTCTGATCGCGGATCGGGTTTTTGATCGTCAAACGAACCTCGACCGGGACGACGCGTTTGAATTTCATTCCCCATTTCTTGAATTTGCCGAAGACGAAGACGGTGCCGGTTACTTCCCATTCCGGTTTCGAATCGCGGATCTCGCCGAGCGCGCCGCGGAGCGTCTGAAACGTTCCGACGAAGACCTTGATCGGTTTCGGGAGGAACAAGGTCTGCTTCTTCTTGAACTCGAACGAATTGTTGTAATCGTCGATGCTGACATCGATGCCGTTTACCTTGAATTGATGAAACGCCAGAAAATCGACCGTTCCGCTGTTGCGGAGCGAATCGAGTTCGGCATTCACCTCGAACGTAATGCCCGAGAGCGACTTGTCGGTCAATTCAGGGTCGCCGACGCGAACGCGCGCCTCGGATTTATTACTTTCGACGGCATCCGTCCGGTTGGAAATGATGATGTTCGCCTTTTCGACCTTGTAACCACGGATCTCGTCCGGCAGTTCCTGGCCGACGGCGTTCATCGCCGACGAAATCACCGCCAATGCCGCGAGGATCACTAAACCGCTGCCGATGGACTGTTTGATGGTCTTGAACATAGCTATTCCGGCAGCGTGATCTCAAAGCGCGTGCCAAGGTCTTTACGTGATTTCACGGAAATTTTGCCGTTTAGTTTCTCAACTTCGGTTTTGACGATAAAGAGCCCAATGCCGCGTCCCGAGTTATCCGCAGGTTTGTCAACGGTCGTGAAGCGCGGCTCGAACAGGATGTCGAAATCCGTTCCCCCATTGGACGGCGCGTGTTTCGCAATCTTTTCGAGATCGATCCCGACGCCGTTGTCGGCGACCGAAAGTTCGTAGCCCTTTGCATCGCGCAGGAATAGAACCTCAACGCGTCCGGATTTTTCGATACCGTGATCGACCGCGTTTGATGTCAGATGGATCAGTATCTCGAAGATCGGCGCCGACCTGCCGTTGAGCGATGCGTCGTTCGCAAGGATATCGAGATGGACGAGCTTCGCCGCTTCGCTGCTGACGCGCTCGACGTGGGCGCGGACTTCGGAAAGCATCTGCGTTGATTTCGGCCGCACGTCCCGTATGTTGAGCAGTTCCGGCTCGCCTGTCCGCGGCCGTGCGCCCTCAGGGCACGAGACGATCATTTCAAAGGCGGTCTTTTCGGGGAACGCGTCGCCACCGGGCAGGACAGCGATGATGTCACCGTCATCGGTCAGACTGCGGCGCAGATCGCGAAACTCGTCGACGAACGCCTCTGTTTTGACTGCCGCGGAAACGCGGAAGAGATCGCATCCATTCTCGAGCGCCGAAAAGAAGGCCGTTTTCTCACGCTCCGCCAGCTGCCGGAATTGCTCGGCGCGAATGCGATTGAAAAAGAGATTCGATTTTGAAATGAAATCTGCGCCGGGTCGGCGCGAACCGGATTCCGGCTCGACTTGGGGCCGTTTCAATGATTCGATCAGGACCGACAGGTTGCCGATGATCCGTGATTTCCGGGTTTCATCGAAATTGCCTTCCGCAAGCAAGGATTCTAGTTCGGAGGCGAGGTTGGCACTGTGCTTGAGTCCAAAGGTGGACGAGCAACCCTTTACGGAATGCACCAGTCGGTACGCGTCGTTGCGGACATCGTTCGAGAGATCGATCGAGATCTTCTGCAAAAGGTCTACGAGCGGTTCGATGAACTCTCTCAGGAAGTTTTCGCGAAATTCATTCATTCGCCGGACTTCGTCCTAAACCGAAGAGACCTGCGACTTTTCGCTCTCCGATGGGTCGGACTTTTTCGTTGAAGATTTTTCAAGATCCTGCTTGATCGCGTCAAGGATCCCGTTGATGAACTGTGTGGCTTCGAATGTCGAGAACCGGCGCGCGATCTCGAGCGCTTCGTTGATGACGACCGTATGCGGGGTGTCCTCAAACAGGAACTCGTAAACGGCGAGCCGCAAAACGTTCCGGTCGACGATCGCCATTCGCTCGATCCGCCAATGTTCGGCGCGGGTTTTTATGCACGCATCGACCTCGGTGATCTTATCGAGCGCGCCGATGGCCAAACGGTTCGAGAAAATTCGGAGCGGTTCGTCGGTTTCGGTTTCGCCGATCTCGTTCCAATACGCGCTTGTCAGATCGTCGCCCGACGTTTTCGAAACATCCGCAGCGAACAACATTTGAAGAGCACATTCACGAGCCTTGCGCCGTGTTCCCATAATTATCAAACTACGTGCGGAAAAACCTTTTCCTTTATCTCCGCCGACTCCTCGCCGCCGTCGATCCCTCTGTACAGATTCACGAGTTCGACCGCCGACATCGCGGCCTCGAAGCCTTTATTGCCGGATTTCACCCCGGCGCGGTTGATGGCCTGTTCGAGCGTGTCCGCCGTGACGACACCGAAAAGCACGGGAACGCCCGTTTGCATCGCGACCTGTGCGGTGCCTTTCGCGGCCTCGCCCGCAACGTATTCGAAATGCGGCGTTTCGCCGCGAATCACGGCGCCGAGGCAAATGACGGAGTCAAACTTGCCGCCGCTCGCGATCTTTTTCGCCGTCAGCGGAAGTTCGAACGATCCCGGGACCTTGAAGATCTCGACGTCGGACTCGTCGGCTCCGAGCCGTTCGAGCGCGTCGAGCGCGCCTTCGACAAGCTTCGACGTTAGAAAATCATTCCAACGCGCGGCAACGATCGCGAAACGAAACCCTTTCGCGCTGAGCATTCCCTGATGTGTCTTCGGATTCAACAATTTACTCCCGGCGTCCGTTCCGGGCGCCATCACCTAAGTATAGAGAAGGCGGCTTGGGATTGACAAGTAGTCGGGGCGAAACGGCGCTTTTCACTCTGACGACTTTGGGAGGCCGATCTTCCGCAACTCCCGAAACGAGATTCCGCGTTTGAAGATCAGGGCCGCGCCGACGATCGCCCAAAAAAGGACGCGGCCCTTTCGAATTATCGCGAGCGTCACCCCGATCCCCGCGCCGATCGCGAGCGTTTCGACGGCAAGCTCGGCGCTCGCCTCATCGACGCCGATCGTAAACGGTACGAGTTTGAAAAGTATCGCGATCAGGCGGCTGACGGATTCGAGCAGCACGGAATTCAGAAGACTCGGGACCTCACCGAGTTTCCAGAGCAAAAAAACGACCTCGATGACGCCGAAAAGATGAAAGACGATCTGAAGCAGGAAGATCGGGACAAAGCGTCGCGGGTAACGCCGATAGAAACCGTAGATCAGATTCTCGAAAAGCCGCACCTGAAGCCGGCCGTGTTCGAGAATTCCGCGCAAATGGCCGCGGTCGTAGATCCGGTCGCAGACGGCCGAAGCGATGTGCCATTGACGGACGACCATCAGGATGCCGAACAGCAGAAGGAGCGAGATGACGACGATCAACGAGTCGAGCGTGATCGTCCAGCCGCCGGCGAGATCGAACGTGCGCAAAAAAATGAACGCGCCCAAGGCGATGAACAGTCCGGTAGCGAGCGAATAGAACAGGTTTTCGGTGGCGACGGACGAGAGTCCGACGACGATCGGAACTTTCTTTCGAACGGCGATGGCCTTCGAAGTGCCCGAAACCACGATCCCGAGCGGGATCACGCTGCTCATCGCTTCGCCGATGATGACGGCCGGGATCGTGTCGCGCAAGGTCAGCCTGTACGGATCGTGGACGGTGAGCGTCCAGGCGATGCCGCGCACGATGATCCGTCCGAAATAGAGCAAGATGACGACCGCAAATCCACCGAATCCGATCCGTCCGATGCCGTCGAGGACTTCTCGGAATCCGACCGAATAAAGAAAATAACCGAAAAGCGCGATTCCGAGACACGTCAGGACAATCGCCGCGATCTTCACGCGGTTGAGATGCTTCGACGTGCTTGACTCGGGTTTTTCGGGATCTTTGGCTGAATTCATCGCGACGGGTGTTAGCTAGAATGATGCTAGCTCAATAGCTCGCTTCGCCGCAAACGGACGATGATCCGCGGTCACATCGTTGAATTACCTAGCGGGAGGCTTCACGCAAAGCTCGCAAGGTACGCAAAGTTGTTCTCGAAGCCTGTCGGGGAATTCGATTCAGTGTGCGGAGCACACGCACATACGATAGCACCACGTGAAGCGGAGCGGAACGTGGTGGCCCGTCGCCCTGACTTCCAAAGCGTGTGTAACACGCGTAACTCTCATTGATGCAAAAGGTCCGCGAGTTCCACACGCTCGGATGAGTCAATCGCGACGAGTCACCACGTTTCGCTCCGCTTCACGTGGTGCTATCGCAAGTTCACGTGCTCCACACGCTTGAAGAAGTAGATTCAGTTCTCAAACGGCATTTTCCGACAGACTCCCAGATATTCCGGATTCGGGAGCTTTGAGAAACCTGACGACTCGCAAAAGAACTTCTGCCTTGCCGCGTGTGCCGCGAATCAACCTGACGATTCGAATATCCGGGCGATCGGCGTCAGGTCCGAGATTTGGGATATTTCGGGCTTTCGCGACGTGCGGCCGCGGCAACGCGTCAACCCGACGATCAGCGAGTCAGTACCGCCTGCGTGAGCGGGCGGGCAACCGCGGCCGCACGACGCCTAATGCGCAATCTGCGTTGAAACGAAATCCGCCGGTTGGCGAAAGTGCGGCGGGCGATTATATTGTCTTCCGGGGGCTTGATCTGATGGCGGACATAAAACACGATCTGAGCATTGCGGCGCCGCTCGCGAAGGTCTTCGCAGCCGTTTCGGAACCGGCTTTTCTCGATGAATGGTGGACGGAAACTTGCCGCGGAACGGTCGCGACGGATGCCGAATACGAGCTGGGTTTCGGCCCGGAGTATCAGTGGAAGGCCCGGGTTTCGCTCTTCGAACTCAACCGCGAATTCGAGCTCACGATCACCGACGCGACGGACGATTGGATCGGAACAAAGGTCGGTTTCGTGGTTGTCGAAGAAGGATCCGGCACACGCCTTCAGTTTCGCCACACGGGCTGGTCCGAAACGAGCGGACATTTCCGTCATTCGTCATTTTGCTGGGCGCTGTACCTGAGAATCCTGCGCCGGTATCTGGAAAAGGGAAAGCGCGTCCCGTACACGGAGCGCTACGAAGACTAAGAGGATGAGCAACAACGAATTCAAACAAACGGAACGGAATAGGGTCAGACGTCTCGCAAAGCGGGGAAGTTACGACAGGGAAACGGTTTACGCGATCCTTGACGCGAATTATTTGTGCCATCTCGGATTCGCTGTCGACGGTCAGCCGTATGTGATCCCCACGCTTTACGGACGCGTCGGTGACGTTATCTATGTCCACGGATCGAACGTCTCGCGGATGCTCGGGCAGGCGGCCGGCCGATCGCGTCTGTGCCTGACGGTGACGACGGTCGACGACCTCGTGCTCGCGCGGTCGGCCTTTCACCATTCGATCAATTACCGGTCGGCGGTCGTTTTCGGAACGGGCGAAGCGGTTTCGGACGATTCCGAGAAGATGGACGCGCTCAAGGCGATCTCGGATTCGGTGCTCAAAGGACGCTGGGAAGACGCCCGCCTGCCGAATCAGAAAGAGTTGGATGTCACGACCGTCGTCAGGATAACGATCGAAGAAGCCTCCGCAAAAGCGCGGTCGGGAATGCCGATCGACGATGCCGAGGATATGAATCTGCCGATCTGGGCCGGGCTTGTCCCCGTCGAAACGGCGTTCGGCGAGCCGGTCGCGGACACGCAGCTTTTGCCCGGAATCGAACTGCCGGACTACCTCGCTTGAAGGCTTGCGGCGTCTTATGATGTAATTACTAAAACTTATTCACATCAATTTTAGAAGGTAATTTAATATGAACGCTACGCAATTGGAACGAGAGAATTATACGCCGGCATTGACCGATCTTTCGGAAGAGGAAGAACTGTTTCGGGCGTCCGTCCGCGAGTTTGCCGAAGGCGAGGTCCGGCCGCGCGTCGAGCATATGGAGCGCGCGTCGAAACTTGATCCGGAACTCATCAAACAATGTTTCGAACTCGGCTTGATGGCGATCGAATCGCCCGAGGAATTCGGCGGCGCCGGTTCGACGATCTTCAACGCAATTCTTGCGATCGAAGAACTTGCGCGCGTCGATGCGAGCGTTTCGGTGTTCGTCGACGTCCACAACACGCTCTGCACGAACGCGTTTATGCGTTGGGGCAATGACGAGATCAAGAAGAAGTACTTGCCGCAGATGGCGACGGGCCGCGTCGGCGCCTACGCTTTGAGCGAAGCAGGTTCGGGTTCCGACGCCTTCGCGCTCAAGACCAAGGCGGTCGACAAGGGCGACCATTGGGAACTGAACGGCCAGAAACTCTGGATCACCAACGGGAACGAGGCCGAGATATTCATCGTTTTCGCCAACATCAATCCCGAAGCGGGTTACCGCGGAATCACCGCATTTATTGTCGAGAAAGGGTTTGAAGGATTCACCGTCGGCAAAAAGGAAGACAAGCTCGGCATCCGCGCGAGTTCGACGACGGAACTCATCCTCGAGAACTGCAAGGTTCCGAAAGAAAACGTCCTCGGCGAGGTCGGCAAGGGCTACAAGGTTTCGATCGAGACGCTAAACGAAGGCCGCATCGGGATCGCCGCGCAGATGCTTGGGATCGCGCAGGGCGCGTACGAATGCGCGCTCAAATACACGGCCGAGCGCGAGCAGTTCGGCGCGGCGATCAACAGTTTCCAAGCGGTTCAGTTCCAGCTTGCCGAGATGGCGGTCGAGATCGAGGCCGCGCGGCTCGTGACCTACAACGCCGCACGCCTGAAAGACGCGGGCAAACCGTTTTTGAAGGAAGCCGCGATCGCCAAACTTTACACCTCGCGCGTCGCCGAAAAGGTGTCGTCGAAAGCGATCGAGCTGTACGGCGGCTACGGTTACGTCAAGGATTACCCGGTCGAAAAATTCTGGCGCGATTCGAAGATCGGTTCGATATATGAAGGGACATCGAATATGCAGCTCCAGACGATCGCGAAGTTGATCACGAAATAGTGCAGAGTGCATAGTGCATAGAGCAGAGTGCAGAGTGCAGAGTGCATAGTGCACAGTGGGGAGTGCATAGAGCAGAGTGCATAGTGCAAAGTTGCTGTCAGAGCGCCGATTTTGAAACTCGAACCTATTATGCACTCTGCACTGTGCATTCTGCACTCTGCACTGTGCACTCTGCACTGTGCACTCTGCACTCTGCACTGTGCACTCTGCTCTATGCACTCTGCACTCTGCACTCTGCTCTATGCACTCTGCACTCTGCACTCTGCACTGTGTCACTCTGCTCTATGCACTATGCACTCTGCACTCTCAGACAGTATGAAGATCCGACTTGCATCATCCGCCGACGCCGAAATGTTGGCGGATTTGTCGTTTACAACCTTTTGGGACGCGTTTCACGATCATCCGAAGAACGCGCCCGAAGACCTCGACGCGTATATGTCCGAGGCCTTCACGGCAAAGCGTTTGGCTGAAGAACTTGCCGATCCGAACTCCGTTTTTTTCGTCGCCGAGATTGACGAACGGCCCGCCGGCTACGCGAAACTGCTTTTCGAAAACATCGAGGAACCGGTCACGGCGGCGCGGCCGGTCGAGTTATGCCGGCTCTATTCGACCACCGAATTCATCGGCAAAGGTGTCGGGCAAGCGTTGATGGACGAATGCCTGAAACTCGCGCGCGAGCGGAACTGCGATGTGATGTGGCTAGGCGTTTGGGAGTTTAACCCGCGGGCTCAGAGATTCTACGAAAAACAGGGCTTCCGCATCGTCGGCGAACACGTCTTCCAACTCGGATCCGATCCGCAGACAGATCATTTGATGCAGATCGAACTTGCATAGTGCAGAGTGCAGAGTGCTGCAAAAGTGCATAGTGCAGAGTGCATAGTGCATAGTGCAGAGTGCATAGTGCAGAGTGGATAGTGCATATTACGGTTCAGAGTACAAGCCAAACGCTTGAATTGAATCTTGTCCGTCCAACTCTGCCCTATGCACTCTGCACTCTGCACTCTGCTCTATGCACTCTGCACTATGCACTATCCACTCTGCACTATGCACTCTGCACTTTGCACTATGCACTTTCCAGTTCTTCCTTCGCCCGCTTGACCAAATCATCGAAATGCCGTTCCATTGCGGCATTCGCGCCGCGCAGTCCGGCGACGACCTTTTCGCCCCAGTTGACGTACTCGACGCGGCGTTCGTACGGCCAGTCGTGCGGCGGATTCCCGACGACGTCGGTGATGTTGCTGATCTTGTCGGCGAGCTTGACCTGTTTGGCCTCGACCGACAAATGCGGCGCGTGCTCGATCTGCTTGAGTTTCCGCTCTTCCTTCGCCAGCGATTTGTCGTCGGTGACTTCGAGGACGATACGGCACACACGTTCGCCGAAAAGCGCCGTCAGTTCTTCGGCAGTCGTTTCGGTGTCTTCGATGGTGTCGTGCAGAATGGCCGCCATCAGGATCTCGTGATCGGTGACGTTTCCGATGTTTGCGAGAATATTCGCAACTTCAAGCGGGTGATTGATATACGGCTCCGACTCGGCGCCCTTGCGCGTCTGGAACCGATGTTTCTTGGCCGAAAGGCTCGCCGCCTCGAGGAGTTTTGAGTATTCGTTTTTCATAATCTGATTTTGCCACGAATCGAACGAATTTCAAGAGCCGCTTAACTAGCCACGAATGTCACGAATGTCACGAATGGCGGCACGAATCTGTTGGGGCCAAAGCGCATCAATTTTGCTTTTTTGGCAAAGAATACCGTTCGGCAACGGCAAGAATGCGCCTTCGAATCTAGTTCAAAAGCGCATTCGTGAAATTCGAGCAATTCGTGGCAAAACTTCTCACTTAACAACTTCGATCGCCAACGTCTGCTGGCCCGAAATGATGAACTCGGCCGGCGCGATTTCCTGCTCGCCGACGATGGACTGCACGGTCGGTTTGAACCCGCCGGCCATCCGGTCGTTGTTGAGCGTCGCAAGCATCGACGGCGGAAGATTCGGCAACTCGCTGGCGCCGATGACCGCACCGTTCGTCGTCCGGAACGTCTGCACGTAAAGCCGGTCAGCCTTTTTCATCTGATTGATCATCGAGACAAGTTCGGCTATCGATTTCGGGATGAACTGCTGCAAAACCGAAGTCTGCTGGACCGCGTTGCCGTCGCCGACCATCACCGAGATCGCCCCTGCCGGCGTGTCAGACGGAATCTTGACCGGAATCTTCTGGACGAAGGTGCGGCCCGATTCGGTTCTCACGAACGCCTGGACTTCGACGGTTTCGCCCGCGCGGACACGCGTCCGGTCAACCGCGATCCGCTCGAGCGTCGCGGACTTTGAACCGTCCGTCGAGTTGATCCTGAGTTTGATCCCGGTGATCTCGAGTCCGTCGAAATTGCTCCGCAAGAGCGCGTTGACCGGCAATGCGACCGAAAGCGAAGCGAACTGGGTCGACTGCATTCCGCCGAGCCGGTTTGCGATCTTCACCGGATCCTGTCCCTTGATGGTGATCTCGCCGCCGATCTCGACGGTCGCGTCGCCGAGACTGCGTTCGTTGGAGATCAGAGCGTTATAAACCGTAATATTGAGCAGCAAAGGCGTTAGGAACTCGTCTTTCGCGACCTCGAAATTGAACTTCTCGATCTGTCCGCGGCTAGTCTGATGCTCGATCTCGACCGGGATCATTTTCGGCGCGACGCCGAGTTTGCCATAGACGCCGGTCGCGCGGTCCTGCATCATCGAACCGACCATCGCGTCCGGAACGGCGAGCTTGAACGAGTTGTTCATATTCGGAATGACCGCCACGACGTGCGATTCCGACATCGGAAGATCGGACGATCCGAGACCGAGAAACGGGTGACCGAAGGCGTAGATCTTTTCGCCGTCGCGGAGCGTGACCGTTCCCGCAGCCGCCAGGCTGAAATCGCCTCGCGTGAGCTGCATCGAGACCGAATCGCCGCCGCGGAGCGTCGTCTCGTCCGCCGGTTTGAGAGATGTGATTCGCGCCGCACCGCCGGCAGCAGCGACAGGAAGCAGTCCGGCTTCAATTAGCTGCGGCGCGAAAACCTTCAATGTTTCGGGAGAAAAACCGCTGAACGCGATCGGCGTCGCGATCGGCTGGAACGATTGGCCGGCGACGGCGGCCATTGCCGTGCCGTTCGCGACCGAAAGCAAGCCGCCCGAAAGCGCCGCAGTCCGCGGGAGTCCCGGCGTCCAGGTGGTCGATGCGAGTTCGGCGAACGAGACCGGGCGCGGTTCGGAAGACTTCGATCGCAACGGCTGTTTTTGCTCGAAGATCTCGATCATCTGCGAGATCGGCGTGATCCCGCAGATGGGTTCCTTGGCAAACGGAAAACTGTACGAGATCGCGCCGACGAGTTTGCCGTCGATATAGACCGGCGAGCCCGACATTCCGGCGAAGACGAACGTCCGGTCGGCCTGTCCGCCGCTGATCCGGCCGATGATCATATCCTGTTTCGGCCCGATCGAACCGGGGACGACGCCCAGGATCTCGACATTGAATTCCTCCGATTTCGATCCGCGAAAGACCGTCCACGCCGTTCCGCGCATTCCCTCGCGAAGTTCAGAAAGCGGAAAGAATTCCGTTTTCGAGGAGATCGGATTCTGGCCGTATGCGGACGACAAAATACCCGAAAATACCAATAAAAAGGTCAGTAGCGGCAGTCTCATCATCATTAAAAAAGTCTTCCTAAACACGTGGCGCTTATGGTAACATTTTAGACAGCTTCCCGAAAGTCCAATTTTCCCGGACTATCACTAAGACACGCTGAACGGCTTTCAAGTTGCACTTCGAATTCGAACTTAATCCATCCGACCTTAGTTATATGCCAAGTACAAGACGTCTTTTCAAAAGTTTTTCGCGGCTTCTGCTGCCGGTTCTTTTGCTTTTGGCCGGTGCCGGAATCGGGGCGTCGGTCTGGCTCGTTTTTCAATCGTCGCAGGCGCCGAAGAACAACTATCTGATCACTCCCGACAAGTATGCTCAGCTCAGCTCACGCGGCGCGCAGATCACGGATGAGCATTGGATCAACGCCGACGGAACGACCTCGCGCGGCTGGCTTCTGCGCGGCACGCCGGGTTCGCCGGCGGTGGTAATGCTTCACGCCTACGGAACCGATCGTTCCTATCTTCTTAATCTCGGGGTGAAGCTTAACGAAGCGACCGATTTCACGATCCTGATGCCCGATCAGCGGGGACACGGCGAAAAGCCGCTGGTGCGTTTTTCGACACTCGGCGGTTGTGAAACGGATGACGCCGTCGCGGCGATCAAATATCTTCGCGGGCTGAAAGTCGACGAAACCACTCCGCTCGTCGGCCAGAACATCGGAATTTACGGCACGGAAATGGGTGCGTTGGTCGGCGCAATGACAGCCGCGAAGGACGAAACGGTGAAGTCGCTGGCGCTGGATTCGGTTCCGGCCAATTCGGACGATCTCCTCGCGATGGTCATCAACAAGCGCTTTCCGTTCGCCAGTTCCTTGACCTCGCGTTTTGCCAAACTCGGCACACCGCTGTTCTTCTACAACGGCTGTTACCGAAGCGATTCGGTTTGCGAGGTCGCGAAGAATCTCGAAAACCGCCACGTCTTGCTCCTCGCCGGCGGGGACAACGCGGAACTCCAGAGTTCGACCACCGGGCTGAGCCGCTGTTTCCCAAACTCGGCGAAGATCGAGTCCAAAACCGACCTATACCCGTCGGGAACGAATCTCGTCAACGCTTCGCTGCAGCAGTTTGAGGAATACGATAATCGCGTCATCGCGTTCTTCAGGCAATCGCTCGGCGTTGTGCCGCCGGTTCAATAGTCTATTTTCCGTTTCGAATGGCCGTTGGTCCGCGATATCTTCTGAATATGCGCGGTGTCTTCCATTTTTTCGACGATCCCGCCGAGCATTTCCCGCAACCGCTCGAGCCGTTCGGCGGTTGAGCGAATTTCAAGAAGCTTCTGCTTTTGTTCGGGCTCGACCTTGAGCGCGGCGGCGATCAGATATGACATCGTTTCCGGATCGCTCTGCGGGATTTCGGGAATAGTTCCGCTTTCGCCGGTAAGGTCGAACGCCGCGCGTGCAACGCGTTTGAAGATCTCGAAAACCTCGCGGGCCAGCGGTTCGATGACGTCCCGATCGCCGGGATCGTCTTCAAAAAACTCAATCTCGGCGACCAGATATTCGTCACCCGTTTCAAGATATCTAAGCAATTCGAAGCGCCCGACGCCGACGGTGACGATCATTGCACGGCGGTCTGGGAGATTCTCGACCTCGCGGACTTCCGCGATGCAGCCTATCGACCCCGGAGCCGGGCGATCGTCGAACCCGTCACCGGGCTTGAAAAAACTCACGCCAAAGACATTGCCGTTCGATTCGATATCGGTAAGCATCTGCCGGTAACGCTGCTCGAAGATGTGAAGCGGCAAGAGTTCGTTCGGCATCAGCACGAGCGGCAGCGGAAAGATCGGCAGATATCGAAACCTCTCAACTCTTTCAAATTGTTCCGACATAGTTTCTAGAGCGCCTTGAGCGCGATGAATTCCGCGATTTTCTCGGGTTCTTCGTCACCGAGCACCATTCGCTTGGCGCCGATGACGGCTTCGGCCATCGCTTCGGCGCGAAGTTTGTAACGGTTGTCGTTGCGGATCAGATCCTCGATCACGCGCCGTTCGAGCGACTCGCGCGAGACGTCGTCATCGAGATCGGCGGCAACCGCGTAATCGACCGGGACGGTGTGGTTCTTGAGGCGAACGTGGAGCGCCCCGGTTCGTGTCTGAACCTCTTCGCGCATCTTTTGCGTTTCAAGCAGGGAATTAGGGAATCCAAGCTGTCCGCGCAAGGTGATCTCGATGATCGGCGCCGGTTTGCCTTCTTCGGCGGAGCGCGCCTCGGTTTCGACCTTGGCGAAAACACCGTCCGTGATGATCTTCGGATCGGCGACGCCGGAAACGTCGAAATCGAGTCTTTGAAACGGCCGCTGCCGGTAATCGCGGACGTGTTGCGCGTTGACCTCGTTATTCTCACCGATCTCGACCAGCCACGCGCCGCGCGTTTCACGGAACTCGTCGATCTTCGTGATCTCGAGCGACCCCGGATTGAAGGCCCAGTTGTCGATCTCGAAGCACTTGTGCGTGTGGCCGATGGCGACGTAGTCGGTCACCGCTTTGAGTTCCTTTAGGTTCGCGAGCGTCAGCGCCGGGATCGGATGCGTCTGATGGCCCTCGACGTCGGTGTGGAGCATAAGGATATGAAACGCTCCTTCCCGGCGGCAATTTCCGAGCGCCTCGGTGAGCATCGGGATCGCCCAGTTCGCCGATGCGCCGTACCAGGCGGAGCCGAAGATCCGGGCATTGCCGATGTCGACGTAGCCGCCGCGAATGTAGCTTTCGTTTTCGGCGTCCCACGGTTCGTAAACGAACTTGCCGTCGATGTTTCGCGGTTCGAGAAGCTTGATCAGTCCCCAACTCTCGAGCGAACGGAGCCAGCTGTATTCGGTGTCGGTGTGTTTCTGGTCGTGGTTGCCCTCGATCGAAACGACCGGGATGCCGTGGTCCTTCAGCAGACTAAGTCCCGCGAAAGCGTAATTCATCGTCTCGGGCGGAACCTGCCGTTTGTGGAAAAAGTCGCCGGCCATCAGGACGAAGTCGACCTTTTCGTCGATCGCATAGCGCTTGAGCACGTCGACCCACGCGTCAAAAAAATCGCGCTGGCTCTCTGCCAATTGATACCGAGTGCATCCGAGATGGACGTCGGCGATGTGAAGAAATTTCATATTTAACTGTGAACTATGAACTATGAACTATGAACTATGAACTATGAACTATGAACTATGATCTTCGATCTTTGGACTTTGATCTTTGATCTTTGAACTCTGAACCTTAAATTCTAGCGGTCTAATCTTGAAAGTCCAACTAAGACCGGGTGGTCTGGTATAATCTGAGAAATTTAAGGGATAAAGATCAAAGTTCCAAGTTCCAAGATCAAAGTCCAAAGTTAGTTCAAAGATCAAAGTCCAAAGATCAAAGATCAAAAATATCAAAAATCAAAGATCAAAGTTCAATAGCCATATGCAAAAAGTAATCTTGATAACCGGCGCTTCGACCGGGATCGGCAAGGAAACGGCGAAGTTGTTTCAGGCAAAGAACTGGCGCGTCGCGGCGACGATGCGCTCCCCCGAAAAGGCGGACGATCTGCAGCGGATCGCCGACGTCGAGTGTTTTCGCCTCGACGTCACCGACGTCGATTCGATCAAGTCGGCGATCGCCGGCGCGATCGGGAAATTCGGCCGGATCGACGCCGTCGTCAACAACGCCGGCTACGGCTTGGTCGGCGCTTTCGAATCGGCTTCGGACGAGCAGATCCGGCGCCAGTTCGAAACGAATGTCTTCGGGCTGATGAACGTGACGCGCGAGATCCTGCCGTATTTTCGCGAGCAAAGGCGCGGAACGATCGTCAACGTCGCATCGGTCGGCGGCCGCATCACATTTCCTCTTTACAGTCTCTATCACGCAACGAAATGGGCGGTCGAGGGATTCAGCGAATCGCTCCAGTATGAGCTCGAACAGTTCAACATTCGAGTCAAGATCATCGAGCCCGGCCCGATCAAGACCGACTTCTACGACCGTTCGGCCGACGTAACTCGCAAGGAAGGATTGACGGTTTACGATCAGTTCATCGATCGCGTGATGCCGAATATGCTCAAGGCCGGCGAAGACGCGCCCGACGGCCGGGTCGTCGCCGACGCGGTCTGGAACGCCGTGACCGATGGCTCGAAACGTCTTCGCTACAACGTCAATACCAAAGGAATGCTCTTTGCGCGGCGTTTCCTTCCCGAATGGGCGTTTTTCAAGGTCATCAAGGGAGCGTTGGTGAAATGAAAGCGGAAGATAGTGGATAGTGCATAGTGCAGAGTGCAGAGTGCAAAGTGCAGAGTGCAGACTGAGTGCAGAGTGCAGACTGAGTGCAGAGTGAGTGCAGAGTGCAGAGTGCAGACTGAGTGCAGAGTGAGTGCAGAGTGCAGAGTGCAGACTGAGTGCAGAGTGCAGACTGAGTGCAGACTGAGTGCAGAGTGCAGAGTGCAGACTGAGTGCAGAGTGCAGAGTGCAGAGTGCAGACTGAGTGCAGAGTGCAGAGTGACAAAGTGCAAAGTGCAAAGTGCAAAGTGCAGAGAGTAGAGTTCAACGGGCAAGATTCAAGAGTTAGGTTTGCTCTCCACTCTGCACTATTCACTCTGCACTCTGCACTTTGCACTCTGCACTTTGCACTATGCACTCTGCACTATCCACTATGCACTCTGCACTCTGCGCTATGCACTATCCACTCTGCACTATCCACTCTGCACTCTGCACTCTGCACTCTGCACTGTGTCAATGCCTGAATAGTGTTGACCGTTTTTTGAGTTTGCTAGAAAACATTTGTTTGCTTTTTCGTCAAAATATCGGATACCTTCGTTTCGGAGATCGAAACGGAAGTGAGCAATGCTGGAGAGCAACTCACCAGGGATAGACCTCCGGGTGACGAAGTAGTTTGTCGCGGAGCCGGGCATTTATTGTCCGGCTTTTCTTCAATTACTTTTGAACCCTCCATGCCTAAGAAAACTCGTTCCTGCTGCCTTTCGAATGCATCGGGGCTTAAGGAGTTCAATGCCGTATGCGGCTTGTAATTGTTGTACATATTGACCGCCTTTCAGTCATCTGCCTTAGCTGGGATAAATTCTCCGCCCGTAGAATCTGACGTAACTGTTTTTAATAGTTCCGTTTACGCGTTCGGCATTCGGATTCTCATAGACACTCGTGCCCATGCTGTTTTTCATATTACAGGCTTGGGTCAGTTTCACGAATTCCTTGCAGTAATACTGGCCGCCGCCGTCGAATGAAATATCAGACCAGGTGCGGGCCGGCGACCCGCGATCGCCATCCGTATTGCCGGCAGCGTGGTGTGTTCGGTCATCAGGTTGTCCGAGACCGCATAGCCCACGATCCGTCTTGAGAAGAGGTCCATAATGAAGGTCAGGTAATAGAACCTTTCGCCTATTCTGTAGTAGGTTATGTCGCTGACCCAAACCTGGTTTACACCCGTCAACTCGAATCCGGCAATCAAATTGTCAAATCGCGTCACCCCGCGCGAATCCGTCGTGCGGTGATATGCCCTTTCCGCTCGATCTTGAACCCGTGCGAAAAGCAAAACTGCTCGAACCGGTCTCTGCCAAACTGCATCGGCCTTATCATCCCGTACATGACGCGCGACGACATTTGCGGATGATCGCGCCGTATCTCGGCGATCACCGGCAGAAGCTGCTCCTGCTCTTCCAACATCCTGAGATGACGTTCCGTATGCTGGTGAAACGCCTGCTTGCTGATACCCATTGCCCGATACAGCTGATTCATTTTGTGCCGTGCCTTTCCCGGTTCGACCAGAACCACCGGAGGGCTTTGAAGTACATTTTTTTTAATATCAATGCCGTACTCTTCCTCCGCCAGATCGATCATCTTGTCAAAGAAATCGATCTGTATCTGCTCTGCCCGACAGCCTGCTCCAGCTCTTTCACCTTTTCCTTCAACGCCTTGATCTTTCTCGTGTCGCTCAGACTCTCCAGCACAAGCCGCTCCTGTTTTTTTCTCATACGTGAATACTGACGCATCCATGCATATATTGCAGACCGGGAAACCTGATATTCGCGGCTCACCTCACTGACCGACGTGACGCAACGCTCGATCTCACCCACTTTCTTTCGCCTGAACTCTTCACTGAAAGTCCTGTTGCGTCGTTCCTTGACCGTCAGCTTTTCATATTCACTTAAATTTGCCATAGTTGTTCGCTCCTTGAGTTGAAATTAAACTCAAAAAACGGTCAACCTATTTCAGGCAAGGACACTGTGCACTCTGCACTATGCACTTTCCACAAAGTCCTATTCGCTAATTCACCAAAAAAGTGCGAAACTGCTTTCATATTTGTTTTTTTACAACCATCCGGGCTTTTTGATCCCCCAAAATTCGAGCAGGTGGCGCCGAAGCGATACTTTCGGAGGGCAGCTATTATATGAAAATTCTTCTTTACAACCCCGATAACGGCATCACACGCAACTTTATGCCGCATTTGTGGATGTTTCTTCTGCAGTCGCTGACGCCGAAACAGCACGAAGTCATTCTCATCGACGGCAACGCCAAAGCGATGACGCGCGAAGAACTGGTCCAATTCTGCAAGGATGAGAACATCGGCCTCGTCGGCATCGGCGCGATGACGCGGATGGTCGCGCGTGCGTACCTCGTCGCGGATTCGCTCCGCGCCGCGGGAATCAAGGTCGTGATGGGCGGACCGCACGTGACCGAATGCCCGGACGAAGCGCTCGGACTCGACGGCGGGCCGCAGCACGCCGACGCGATCGCGCTCGGCGAAGCGGACTCGTATTGGGCGCAGATCGTCGAGGATGCGGCGAACGGCGAACTCAAGCAGCGCTACCAACCGGCGGTTGACCCGAAAGGCAACGACATCAAACCGTCGCTGCAGGATTATCCGCATATTCCCTGGGAAACTCTCGATCTCGAACAATTCAGTCTCGTGCCCAAGTTTTTGCGCGGACCGATGTCGAAGCTCGGAGCCGGTTGGGGCAAGTTCTTTGTCGTCCCGATCGAAACCGGTCGCGGATGTCCTTACGGTTGCGAATTCTGCACCGTGACCGGATTTTTCGGCGATTCGATCAGATTCCGCACGAACGAGAGCGTTGTCGAAGAACTCTTGCGGCTCAAAGCGCGTGCCAAGGAAGAAAAAGGACAGATCGCCGTATTCTTCATCGACGACAACCTTGCGATCAACAAAAAGCGCCTCAAAGGCCTGCTCCGCGAGATCATTGCCGCCGACGCGATCCTGCCTTGGGTCGCCCAGATCAGCGCCAACCTGTTGGCTGACGAAGAACTTGTCGATCTCATCGCCGATGCGGGCGGAAAATGGATCTTTATCGGAATGGAATCGATCGATCCGGCGAATATGGCGGACGTCAACAAGACCTTTTCGAAGCCCGCGAATTATCAGGCGGTGCTCGAAGGGCTTCGTCGCCGAAATATCTACGCGATCACTTCGTTCATTTTCGGAATGGACAACGACACGGTCGGAGTCGCCGACCGCACCGTCGGCGAGATCGAAAGCTGGGCGCCGGGACTCCCGGTTTTCGGCCAGTTGACGCCGTTCCCGGCAACGCCTCTGTACGACCGGCTTGAAAAGGCCGGACGTCTCCATCGTCCGAAACACTGGCTCGAATTTGCGCCGTTCGTGATGGCGCACAATCCTTTGAAGATGACGATCGAAGAAGCGAAGACCGAAACGTTCAACGCCTGGTCGCGTTCGTACAGTCCGGAACGCAACGCCGAAGCGATCGAATCGATCAAGGACGCGCCGATCCAGGTCCGCATCAGCCACCTCGTCGCGCGCCTTTTTTTCCGCGGCATCTATTTCCCGCAAATGGGCAAGATGGCTTGGATCAAGCTTCTGTTCCAGAACCGGAAGACGATCTTCTCGTTGACGGCCGAGGGATTGCGAACCTGGCGCAACGCGCGCCGCCGGGCCAAAGTGAGCGGCGAAGCCGTCCCGAACGTCTAGCGACTGGAGCGCAAGCGTCCCCGCTTGCAATGAGCGCGGAGCGCGAAAAAGCCATCATAAATCGAGACTGACGGCGCGGGGGCGCCATGGCCCTTACTTGACTGGAGCGCAAGCGTCCCCGCTTGCAATGAGCGCGGAGCGCGAAAAAGCCATCATAAATCGAGGCGCCGTGGCACCCTTACTTGACCGGAGCGCGAAAAAGCCATCATAGTTCAACGCGCCGTAACCTATTTGCAACCGGGACAGCCGCAATCGCAGTTGATTTCAACTATATCCTGCGCGGCAGCTGCCCGGCAGTGATCGCAACAAAATTCACCTTCGGTCCCGACCGGACAATTGCAGCTTCCGTGCGCACATTTCACTTCGTTTGTCATATTTGTTCTCCTCAGTTAGTTTCAATTCTATCGAACCGGGGCCGCAGGCGTTGCGGGTGCCGGCGTTGCAGGGGCCGGTGCCGCCGGTGCCGGCGCGGCCGGCGCGGTTATTTTGACATCGACCTTCGGGTTTGTTGTGACCGATTTGAGGATGCCGCTGTAATACACGAGCGCTGCGATAATCGCCACGACGACAACGAGTGCGATCGCCCAAACGGCATTGCTGCCGGTTCCGTTTCCATTGTTTTCCATAACTACTCCTTTTTGAACGCGGACATCAGCCGCTAAACGGCGCGTTTCAGTTCATCGACGAATTTGAGCGACTCACGCCTCACGTGATCGGCGAGCCGCGGGTCGATGATGCTCTTGATCCGCGCGCCTTCGATGCCTCTTGCCGCCATTGTGGTGAAATCCAGGATCGTTTCCGCGGCGCTCAGAATCGCGTTGGTCTCCGGGTTTTCAACCAACGAACCAACTACGGTCGCCGGTTCGTGCACGAGTGCGACTGCCGCTCCGGCGATGGCGCCGTGGTTATGCATATCTCTAAACACGCGACTCGTCTTCATCGCGGTTTCGATCAACTCAAATTCATCCGGATCAAGCAAATGTCCGACAAACCGTGCGTGTTCGTCCATTATGCCCGTCCAAAACGTCGACACCTCGTCTTTATCAAGCTCCGACTCGCCGCCGGCCAGAGTCTCGAGCCGCCGCACCCATCGTTCGGCTTCATTTTGCGTATGTTCGAAAAAAAGCGGCCAGACCAAACTCCGCAATCTGCCGGAGGCCTGTGCCTCGCCAAGCTTCGATTTGTACTCGATGAACGGCTTGATTTCCGCTGTAATCTTGCTGACGAAGCTTTTCAAATCGTTCTGGCTGGGCGCGGTTGGGCCGATAAACTGATACAAATTGTTAAAAGTCTCGTTGAATTTAACTGCCGCGGCATGTTCGCGTTCGGCGACCTCCGGGGGCAGCATCAATGTAAAAAAAAGCGCGTGCTCGGCCATTATATCGACCGCGAACCGTGCATCCGCCCAAGCATGTGCCGTCGGGGCCGAGTTCTCGATCGCCGGAACAATCAGCGGTTTTTCAAACGGTTGCTCGGTTTCACCGCCGCCGCTTCGGTTGTACTGTATAAATCCGCCGGTTTCTTTGGTTTCGATCGTTGCAACTGACAATTTTGTTTTCTCCCTTTCGGTTGTATTACTTCGCCAAGCCTCGGAATTCGTTCGATTCAAAATTCTTTCCGGCTGACTTCTGTACTAACAATATCAATGAGAGCAAACTCAAGTCCGTGCGTTGCAGCACATAGGCAAACAGTTTCGCTCAAGGATCAGGAAGAGAATCCGGCATCCGCTGCATCGGACTCAGTGTTTTTGAAAACGAATCCCCGCCGCCCTGATACTCTTCGACCTTCTTTCTCGCGTGATATTGCGGAGGACATCAATATCGTGCGAATTTGGATATCATCAGCGCTGATAATCAGCATCATCGTCAATGCCATACCGACTTCGGCCCAGAATTCGGTCGGATCGTTTGAAACGGCGGGAATCGTCCTATCGAGCGACCGGTTTGAAGCCAACCGCGCATTGTTGAGCGACCCAGCATTGGACAAATGGCTCACCGCGATCACTTCCGACAAAAGCACGGCGCGGACAATCGAGGCCCGGCGTGACGATCTTCTCATCTTCTTTCAAAACGCGATCAAAGATGACTTTCAGACGGTCGTCGAAAAGGCGCGGGAATTCAACAAGAACCGATACGAGCAGCAGGGCGTTTTGAACGGGAAGACAACTCCGCAGAGTCCGTTCGTTTTGCAGCCGCAAAGCCTGCTTCCAACAGACGTTTCTTTCATCAATGCGAGTTACCTTGCGCAACCCGCCGATTCGCCCGAAATAATCGTCACCGAAACCGAAACCAGCCGGGGATCCAAGGCGACGGACGTCAAAACGATCGAGAATGAAACATCGATCGTCACGCAGACGGTCGGCGTCGACAGCAACGTCAGTTTCGAAGGGAACTCGATGTCCCAGGAAAGCAACACCTCGACCAAGGTTGAAGCCGCCTCAAAAACCGATCGAAGCAAACTGACCAACGAAACAAAGCAGGGCGGAGCCGTATCGTTCGGCGTTTGTCCGGATGCCGCCGGGATCGTGCGCGGCAAGGCCCGATACCGACAGTTTAAGCAAACGACGATAAATACGGGGACACAGCTCGCGGCGCTTACGATCGAATATGTTATCGAATATCAGATCACCGCCCACGTCAACGACAGCGCCGAAATGACCGATTTTGATATGGCGGGAACGATCACCGAGAAGACGTTCGGTTATGACCGCGCGTACAGATTGGGTTTGGCCGAAAACAAAACCGGCGTCGTCGACGGGACGAGATCTATCAACTACAGCCTGACGGGCAACACCCCGCCGACCGGGTCTGGCGACGCCCAAATCGGAAACGCAACGCAAAGATCGTCCGGAATTTCGACGATCGAAGAGTCCAAACGGATCTCGCAAGTGCATAATTTGGCGCTTTCGCTGTTGATGCTCGATCTGAAGCCGATAATGCTCTCGTCGGTCTCGCGCTGGCGAAATTACGAGTGCGTCGACGTGAAATGCGTCTCGCCAAAGAAAGCTCTAAAGCCGAACGAGTCGACCGAAGTGGACGCGGTCAGCGTCAGCAAACTTGATTCGACGCAGTTCAACGCGAACCTCTCGGGGAGCGGAACACAAAGCGTGACGCCCGGAAACGGGCCCGGCAAGCCGAACATCGTCTTCACGCTGACCGCTCCCAAAAAGGGAACGGCGAGGATCGTCGTCGAGTCGATTTCAAGACGCGGAATCGGGCTCGAGGTGCTGGAGATCCCGGTCGAGGAACCGCAAAAGCTAAAGCCTCCGGCCAAAACCCCAAAGCCCAAGGACTGTGACGCCGGTTGGACGGGAACCGTCAAAGCCGTCAACACACGGCGTGAGGATCGGGAAGAAGCGCCGAGCGGAAGGCTGGTCAGATCCGTATCTGTCAAAAGCCAGACGTTCAGTGTCGAGATCGATCTTCCCGGGACGCGCGATCTGACCGGCGGGATCGTCAATAACTTCATCGGCGCGGCCCGCGCCGGCTACCTCGCGTCCGACTATCGCGAGCGGACTTACGCATCGGGACGGATGAGTTGCTCGACCGGAATCATCGAATCCGGCCAGGTCCAAAAATACGAGTCCCAAACCAAAGGCGATGCAACGGCGAGGATTCTGGTAGCGATCAGCGTCATCGGCCGGCGCGGCTACCTATCGTTTTCGCCGCCGCAGATCCTTGCCGAAGTGATCCACATCAGGACATATGAGTCCAACTGTCCGAGTTACAACGCCGCCAACAGCTCGACCGAGCGCGACGCCGTCCCGCGCGACATTCCCGGCCCGGACTTCGAAGTCGAATTCGACGCCGATCCGCGAACCCCGAACCAGATCAAAGGCACAAAGACGATCCAAAACAGCGACGGCAGCGAAACGACCTATTCATGGGACCTGACGCGGTGCAAATGAAACGCAAACGCGGCGCGATTGGTGAAAACAGCCCCGCAACGCGGACTTTTCTTGCCTTCGAGCCCGTCAGAGAAACCGAATCAGTGTGCGGAGCACACGCACGTACGATAGCACCACGTGAAGCGGAGCGGAGCCCAGGTGTAAGCGGCGACCAGTCAACCGAGCGGGGGGAACACCCAGACCAATCGCGACCCCTCGAGTTACGCGTTTCCACACGCTTTTGAAATCGAGGCGATTGGCCATTCACGCCCCGTGGCCCAATCCCCAATCCAAAATCCCCAATCCAAAATCCAAAATTGCCCCGCGGCTTGCCGCCCGGATGTGCGGGAAAGCTCGGCTTTTCCGTCAGGCCGCCGGTTAGATCGCGGCTACGCCGCCCTGACTGCGCAGTGCCTTGCCGCCCGAAATTGCGGAAAGGCTTTTCAGAAAAACCCACTCGATCAACAGGCGCTGATCTTCTTCCAAATCTCCGGAACGATGCAGAAACCCGAACGAAATAAGGGTTACCGACCACTGGCCGTGTGACTCGAGTTCCAGAGTATTCCTTGTTTTTCGCCATGAATGAAAGGAATTGTTCCTGTTTGGCATATATGACTGCAGGAACCAAACAGATTGCCCATTCATTCTTGGAAACCAATTCTCTCTGGCTCCTGATAAAACACAGAATCTGAGAGGTGAAATCTTGAACAAGACACTGATTGCCGCAACGACATTCCTAATAATTGTTGGTTTATCCAACGCAACGTACTCCCAAACGGAGCCAACACCGACGCCCGATCCCGAAATTCAGCGTCGAAAAGACAAAGCCGCAGCGAGTACCGCCGAGGCCGAGGCGAGACAGAAGGCGGCCGAAGCGAGAAAACAGGAAATCGAGAATCGGAAGAACGAGCTCGAGAATCTAAAAAGTACGACGACTGTCACCGGCGATCTTATCGAAAAGGACATCGCCGCATTCCGGGCGGCAAGCTGCGCCGCGGGGGCGATTACACGCACGATCGATGTTTCAAAAGTGAGCGCGATCCTGATATTCGATCAGCCTACGGCAGACGCACTGAACGAGTATTCGGCGTTGATTCAGCACAATGGACTGATCTTTCAGGCGTTCAAGGAAGGATTCAAGGATGCAGACGTGAAACTGAAAGCAACGGAAAAAGCGGGCGGACCCGTCACGAACATTTCGGCTGCGGCAATTCTGGGGCCGGCCCTCGACATCCTCGCACTTTTCAAGGTCGACGATAAGATCACCGGAGCCAAAGTGACAATCGAGCGTGACGATTTCGTATCGATGATCTCAACGAAATTGGGGGTCCAGGTTTACGATCCGATACGTCTGGTCAATCTTGGCGAACCGTCCGGATTGCTTAATTCATTGAACGACCTACTGGTCGAAAGCCGGAGGGCTTCGGAGATGCTGAAACGAATATCGGACCGTCGAGCCGAACTTCTGAAAGGCAATCAGGAGGCGCTTGCAGAAACGGTCAAAAGCAAACAAAAGGCTGTCGCCGATCTTGAGGAGAAGCTCAAAAAAGCAAACGCGAGAACGAAGCCCGCTATTCAGAAACAACTCGCGGTCGCCAAGCTTGAGCTTGCCGCAGCGGAAAAGGCGGCCAAAGACGACCTCGCGGCGGCCAAGAAGCAGGTCGAAGAATTCGATGCGGATTTTGCAAACATCATCAAGGATCTGAATCGCCTGAAGTCTCTCGCAGAAGCTGCCATCGGACAGTTTGAGCCGTCAAAGGGCGCTGAGGACGATGCGCCCAAGGGCCGATCGCTCGTTTCCTATCTGCGGGCTGAACAGGTGTTGGCGATCATAAACAAAGACGATAATGACGACACAAAACAAGTCGCGTGGCTCGATGCCCGAGTCGCGCAGGCCGGCGGCAACGTTCGGGAAAAGGGAAGTCCGATCATCGACATCTTTACACGCGGGAAGAGCATTACGTTCAGCGGCGGCGCGGTCGTCAGCTATCGGCTCGTCGGAATGGACGGACTCGTGCTGGCAAGCAACACGATAATGTCCTATGCGCCTTACTCAAAACTGAAGAAAGACGCCGACTACGATTGCCGAAGTTGGGTTTTGGTCAAGGCCCCGTAGTTCGGATAAAACATTCATCGCATTAATTGCAGCCATCACAAACGGAAATGAAAATGAAACGAATTGCATTGTTGATGTTGATCGCGGCGAACTGCGGAGCGGCGTTCGGCCAAGGACCGGTCGCAACCGGAAATTTGCCGGCGACCAAGGACGATCTCGAACGTATCGATGCCTATCGGCCTTCGCCGACGTCATCGAACGAGTCTGAGGTGCTGCCCAAATCGGTGGATATCGGCACGGGCCTGACCGTCCGTCACCAGTATCAGCAGGGCGCCTGCACCGCGTTTGCGATCGCATACGCCGCGGAGATCCTGAACTTGAACGCCGGTCGTGAGCCGTTAAAACTCAGTCCATACTTTCTGTGGGATTGGACGGTTCACCGGATAATGAACTTCGATCAAGCGCCGTTGCCCGAGGTTGACTCCGCCGTCTGCACCAATTGGGGAGAAGACCGGATTAATATGTCGATTGCCGCCGACGAAAACCTGGCGGAGTATCGCCGTCGTTGCCGGGATTGCGGATGCGGACTTTGCAGCAAGGGCGGAATCAGTATTCCGCGAGGTTTGTATGAATTAAAGCGAGTCGGCGGCCTTCCGATCGAGGACAAATACAGCCAGGCGGATTGCGGAAAATCCGATGAGAGTCTGCGACCCGCCTTGAAGTCCATTATCACTGCGAAATACACATCCGAAACACGCTATTTCATGCCTTCAAACAATTTCGAGTCCGACATCGGTCCTGAAATCATTGACGAGATCAAGCAAACACTCGCTCAGCGCGTTCCGGTCGTCGTTGGCGTAAACGTCAATTTCAAGGATAACAAGGGTGAGATTGTCGGGCTCGATTCGTTGCAACCATACTCCGGATTCCACGCGATGACGGTCGTCGGCTATGACCGCGTCGAGACTGCCGATTCCGGTCCGGCCCAGGTTTTCAAACTCATCAACTCGTGGGGTCCGGGTTGGGGCGACCGCGGATATCTGTGGCTCACGGAAGAAGCATTCCGACGTCTCGTCAAGGAAGTCTATTTTGTCTCGAGCGTTCCGGCTGGTGATCGTCGACCGATCGAGACCGGACAACGTATCGGCGCGACTCGCTTCAAACTGAACTACCAATTGAGTGACGAAACGGATCTTTGCCTCGATGCCAACACGTACGTTGATGAGCGTCCGGAAGAGGGCTTTCGCGATGCTATCGTATATCGCTGTCATAACGGCGAAAACCAGATCTGGGACGTAATTCTCATCGAAAAACCAAACACGTATCTGATTCGGGCATACAACGGAAAATTCCTATCGATCGTCGACCGTCGTCTTTCGCTCGATGACGACGATCGGACACCCAATTCTCGTTGGATGCTTTCAAAGTCCGCCGACGGTAAGCGTTACATCTTCACGACTTCAGAAGCGGTTGGGAATTTCGCGCTCGGCGTCGATCCGGTTGCCATCGATGCCTACAGCGACACCAATCCGACGCCCGTCGAATTGTACAGACCCAACAATTCCGTCTTTCAGGAATGGGTCGGCCAATTCGTGAGGGACAAACAAATACTCAAATCAATTGATCTGAAAAGGAGAAATCAATGACCAAACGATTCTGGATGATATTGGCGATTTCGGTCTTGGTTAACGCCGCTTCAGGGCAAACAAAGCCGATCCTGATTCAGAACCCCGACGTTGCAAATGCCGGGGTCAAATCTGCTGTGATCACCGTCGATCGCCGCGCGTTTCTGACGCCGACCGCTGACATCGGATTTCCGATGGTGGTGCCGGCCGCCCCCGTGCAGCGCGCCGAATTGCCGCTTTCGCTGGATTTCGAAACGTTCAAGGAATCGACGCCGTTGGTCTATTCCGCTTTGAACGTTCCGCCGATGTCGGCGGCGTCCCGCCAGATGAAACTCAAGTCTTCGATCGAGTCAAACGGTAACGATGGGTACGTGCCCTTCGACAACACGGTCGCGGCGTCCGAAAACGGTTATATGATCAGCGCGACGAACAGTTTCATCGAGTTCTACAAGTCAAGCAAACTCCCTATTTATCGCGCCACGTTGGATCGCTTCGTCGGTGGTTTGATCGATCGGCCTTGCGATCCAAAGATCATTTTTGATCCGCTCGAAAAGAGGTTCATCTTTTTTGCCCAAACTTGCGCCAAGGGAGCCGCATCGAAGCTCGTTCTCGCATTCTCGACAAGTTCCGATCCAATGCAGGCGTGGAACATCTATGTGCTCAACGGAAACCCTCTGAACAAAAAGGGTCAGTGGTTTGATTATCCAAAGATCGGCCTGACGCGCGGCGAACTGTTTTTGAGCGGGCATCTCTTTACGGACGATCGATTTTCCGAAACGGCGGTTTATCAGATTGACAAGGCGACCGGATTCGTCGGCGGAGCGGTCCGGCACATCGTCTGGACGGCGCTTGCAGATGCCCCGACAGTGTTGCAGCCGGCGACCTACTCCTTCGGCGATCCGAAGAACGACGACGTTTTGCTTGTCGGTTCGGTTTGGGCGAACGGTGCGAACTACGTCAGATTGTACGAGGTAACGGGCCCGATAGATACGAATCCGCAACTGCGCCTGTACAAGGTTCCGAGCGATGAATACTGGTTTTTTGCATTGGCCGATCAGAAGACACAGACGATCGACAACGGGGATCTGCGGATGCAGGATGCCGCATTGGTTGATGGAAAACTCATTTACACATTCACTTCCGGACTTCCTGACCGCCACTTCAGTCGGATCACGCTCGGCGTGATCGATCTGACGGTTCCCGGGTTGCGGGCCCGGAGCAAACTGCTTGGCGATCTTCCGAATGCTAGTTACGCCTACCCTTCGCTGGCTGTCCTTTCAGACGCAAACGAACCCGTCTCGATCTTTTTGATGTACAATTCGGCGTCAAAGACGGCGTTTCCCGAAATCCGTTACAGGACCTGCGACGCGGATCTGACTTGCGGATCCGAACTGATACTGCGTCGGGGCGAATCAACGATCAACGGCGAGAAACGTTGGGGAGACTATTCGGGAGTCTCAAGGATCCGTACAAGAAAGGGCGAGGTCTGGGCGGCTTCGAGTTTCGGGAAATCCGGCGGGCGTCGCACGTATCTCGCAAATCTCGAACCCCTGACGGGCGTTGCCGAGATTCCGGGGGAGGGCGATGTATCCACGACCGAGGCGTTGTCGATACCGTTCACGGTCACGACGAACGAAAGCGTGCAGATCGTTATCAAAAGAAACAAAGAAAGCATACGGACCTTCGATTACAAAAAAGAACCCGGTAAGTATTTGTTGCAACTCCTGACCGAGCCGTTTGAATCCGGAACCTATTCGGTTGAGATCCACGTCGGCGGCGTACTGCACAGAACACAGCCGTTCGATCGAAAATAGTCCGGAGCTTTTAGGTCCCGAGCCGGCAAAACTCTGCGGCCGGAAATCTTGGGGCCCGTCGGAGAAACCGAATCAGTGTGCGGAGCACACGCACGTACGATAGCACCACGTGGAGCGGAGCGGAACCCAGGTGTAAGCGGCAATCACTCAACCGAGCGTGTGGAACACGTGGACCGATCGCGACGCCACGAGTTGCGCGTGTTCCAGACGTTTTGGATCGGCCATTCACGCCCCCGCAAACCATTCCCGCAAAAATGCCGCCGGCGCGTCGAACGCCGGCGGCATTTTTCGAAAGAGTGTCAGACATCATCCAACCGGCAACGGCGTCGGAATAGCCGTTCGGATCCGGCGGCGTTCCGATTTGCGCGTTCCGCCGGCCTTTTCGTACTCGACGCTGTCCTTGCCAAACTTCGAGCCGACGCCGAGCAGGATCCGTTCGTGATAATCGTTGACGGCGTCCTCGAGCCGGTCGAACGCGATCTTGCGTTCGTCGATCAGCGACAGCGCGGTGTTGTAACCGTCGAGCGATTCGTCGGCGACGCCGATCTTTGCTTCAAAATCCGCGGCCGTGACGCCATTGCCGAGGTCGAGGTTCGGATCGATCGATTTCACCGCCGCGAGACGGACCTTTGCCGATTCAAGTACTTTCGATACTCTCTTGCTTCTTGCCATAGTATTCTCCTTGGCCCGCAAAACGCGGGCGTCCGGCATTGCCTTGTGGGAGCCGGGTTATTTGCCTGGACAAGACACTCTTCCTGGTTTTACTGCTTTATGGGAGAAGAGAACCTGTTTTGATCGTTGGATCCGGCGCGAATCGCCTGGGCCGTTCTCGCTGACGAACCGGGTGGAGTCACCAAAACTTCGGCCTCGGATGCAAAGAACGGGTTGAATAGACCCGCAAGCGTCCGCAAAAGCCCTGTAGGAGGTTTCGACGAAAGCAACCCGCCGCGCGCCGCGCGATAGATCCGTTATTCCGCGGCCCACCCCGGACCGCCGCAAATTTTGTAGCACAACAAATATCCGTTTCGCAAGCCCCAAATTCGCGATTTTCGGTCGATCCGGGCGATTTCTCGCAAGAAACAAAGTCCGCCTTTCACCAAACTTAATCCGCCCCGGAGCGAACTTGATTCACGTCCAACCAGACTTGTTTCGCATCGAACAAAACTCAGTTTGCCGACGACGGAACTTAGTTTGCCGAGGACAAAACTTAGACGGACGACGACCGAACTTAATCGGCCGCCGACGAAACTTAGTTTGCCGACGACCGAACTTGATTCACCAACGACGAAACTTGGTTTGCCGACGACCGAACTAAATCCGCCGACGACAAAACGTAGTTTACCGACGACCGAACTCATTCCGCCGAAAACGAAACTTAGTTTGCCGACGACCGAACTTAATCTGCCGACGGCGAGACTTAGTTTCCCGACGATGAAACCTGATATGCCTGCGACGAAATTGGTGCGCCGAAGACCAAACGAGTTCCAATGCGTCGAGATTCAGGATGAAGAGTGAGAAAACCGGTATATAGAGAAAAAAATAAAGAAATCGAAAAAAATTTGTGAGGTTTTAGCTAAAAAACACATTACTAAATGGTCGAATAAGAAGAAATTTGTAGGAGTGCCTTGTGAACCGGCTGAGACGGGTGGGGCAGGATGGAAAAAAGCAGTGCGCGGAGCCATTCGTGAATTCGTTTTGTATGATTTCACGACCCGGATGGATGAACGCGGGGGCCGCATGCGGTGGTGGTGAATTATTTGTTCCTTGCGATCATCGGATCGTATCTTGCGCTGGCCGCATTCGCATTGATCGACTACAACTGGAAATCTCTATGAAATTCGTCTCCCGAATGAACGAACCGGGCGACAAGATTGATTCGCGAATGATGCCTGCGGGACGAAAGCGACTTTTCATCTGTGAATTAATAATCTGTGAATAAATAATCTTGCGTGTTTTGCAGGCGTGTGCTATAAAGCCGTTGTCAGTCCAATGATTTAACGATGTCCTTGCTTGCATGTTTAGCGCGGGCGATCTTCTCGAAAGTCTTCATTCCCGGCTTATACGAGAGATCGTGAACGGGTTTGACGCAATCGGATCAGAAAGTGAAATGACGGTGTCTTACAGGCTTCATGCATTTAGTAGCACCAACTGTTTTTTTCTTCCTACGGGTCAAGCGCTGAGAAATGGTGAGTTACAGGTTCGATCGGTTGCCTTTGGTTGATCTTCGAACCGCGGTTTTCCGAACTCAGCGTGGCGTATGGAGTTAAAGTTCGGCTCACATTTTTTGCTTTGAAAAAAACAGGAATCCTTGTCACGGAGCACAGAGTTTCGACCT
Organism: Acidobacteriota bacterium; assembly: GCA_016715115.1. Lineage (NCBI taxonomy): Bacteria > Pseudomonadati > Acidobacteriota > Acidobacteriota bacterium. The sequence goes on along the minus strand of JADKBM010000001.1, from coordinate 190,257 downwards.
TCGTAATCGGAGAGAGGGAATTCACAGTTACACAATAATTTCGATGTTCTGAGTTCGGAACGTCGTTGGAGTTAAGTACTGCGTCGTGAAATGACAATCGGAGGTTAGAACGCACAATATGGCCACATGCCCCAACTGCGACCACAATCCGTACGGTTTTACCAGCTCGTGGATGTGGATCTATCAGTGCAACGATTGCGGGAAGCACTCTTGCCACAACTGCGGAACCACGACGAGCGGTGGTGTCCGTTGCGCGCACTGCAATTCGAAAAACACTCGACAGGTTCACAAATGTCACGGGCATCCGAAAACGTGAGAGGGAGCAAGCCGATGTTGAGCCATTTCTTGCTTGCCGCGCTCATCGTCATTAGCAGTCTCGAGTTGTCGGGATGCCGCAGCCGCGAGCTACGGAACCGTAACCTCCCGACGAACGTAGTTGGGTCTACGCCGAACGCACAGATCTCGCCTAGAAGATTTCGCGTGACGAAGGTGATTGACGGGGATACGATCGACGTCCGTGATGAACACAACAATTTGTTTCGCGTTCGCCTCGCAGGTATTGATTCTCCGGAGAGAGGACAGCCTTACTCGAAAGTGGCAACGGAAGCACTCAGTGCGTTGGTGTGGAATCGTGAAGTTATGTTGGAAGGTGAAAAGATTGATCGTTTTCGCCGGCGCGTCGCAAAGGTTTTGACAGATCGTGATGTTTGTCTGGAAATGGTTCGGAAAGGATTGGCTTGGCATTTCAAGAAGTACGAAGAAGAACAATCCCCATCCGACCGCAAACTGTACGACGATGCTGAAACGAAGGCACGGACGGAGCGCACTGGCCTCTGGCAAAGTCAGGATCCAATGCCGCCATGGAGTATTCGGGAACAGCGGCGAAATGGTTATGGCCAGGATTGACGCAGAAATAGAAGAGAGTTATGAATAATCACGGTAATCTGTACAAAGTGCTAATAGGTCGAAAGTGGATCGTGGGTATGTTCACTTTTGGTTTTTTATCTTTTATAGGGGTTAGCTGTGACATCTACAAAACAAAACAAACCTGCTCCGTCCCGCCAACATTGCCGATAACCGATACCCTTCAGGCACCGACTCAGAATTTGACGGTCGACATCTTTTTCGACTCAACACTTTCGATGCAAGGTTTTATCACCGAAGGCTCATTAAGTTATTATCAGCAGACCATTTCCTTGCTTGAACGGCCGACAATCAATCACGGGGGCCACGTAAACTTCTATAAATTTGGATCTGAAATCAAACCATTAGCCGACAGAGCCTACCGTGATGCCGATAAGAAATCGTTCTATCTTGACAGCGAGATCAATAATAAAACGTTGATCGAAAACGTCTTGAAAACGGCTGACAATAACCATCTGATCGTCATCATAACGGACTTGTTTCAAGAGAAATCCGACATTGACTTGCTTAGCAAGATTATCAAGGATAAGTATATTGCGAACAACCTGGCTATCGGTGTTATGGGTATCAAAAGCCAGTTTCAGGGAACGGTTTTTGATGTCGGGACAAACAACTATTCATTTCCGTATCCAACCGAACGCGGAAAAACCGCCTTACGTCCTTTTTATTTGCTAGCTTTTGGTACCCATCCCGACATAGCGCAATACTTCAACGGGTTAAACAATGAAACTTCTGTTTTTCCCGATAAAAATAACGTCATTTTCTCCCGCTTGCTAACTGACAAATTGACACCGTTTTCAACCGTCGAGATTACCAAAAAAGACAATTTGAACACTTCGTCCGGTTCGATCATCAAGAACCCGCCCGTCGAAAACAACTTCAAGGAATTTAAGTTGCAGAGCAACGCCACGACGGCTCTTTTTGAAGCGAAAATACCGTTCAAGTCGTTACCTGAAAGCGCCGAATACACCCGGTTGCAACCCAAAGTTCAAGGCTGTTCATGTCAACAAGGAAGTCCCACCGCAACAAAAAGTTTACAGAATAACAATACTAACGCGGTTATGAATAACGAAACAAAGGAATCCAACATTTCAACCACATTGAGCCAAATCGGGGCACTTGAAATCAAGGCCGGCTTTAAGGAGTCTGAAGTCTTTGCGCCGAAGAAAACTATTGCGATTAAGTCCGAATCAGCCGGGGACGACAAAAAACCGAACGAGCCGAACGTGAATGCTGATTCAAAGAATCAAATCTATTTGTCCGTTACCGCCATAACGGACAAATTTGACAAGCAATTGTCAAATCATTGTTTCCAGATCACGTTACATCCCTCCGACTTTACGCTTCCCCGATGGATCAGCGACTGGAACCTGACCGGCGAACAGGTCGAGTTGTTTTATAAGAACAAGAATTTTGACGGTAGCCGAACTTATAACCTAGCTCCTTTCTTACAAACAATCCTGGAGTCAACTGTGCAGACACATAATCCCAAAGTAGCAGATTTTTATTGCTATTTTAAGACCAAATAATCTCCTATTTCGCGTCCCTGGAGGCTAACGATGATCCGAGTTCTTTTGAGTTGTTTGATTGCCATCATTTTGGCTGTTCCCGTTTTCTTTCTTCTAATTCCGTTTGAGTCATATTTCCTTGAAACTAGCTTTGACGTTCTCACCCAGATTGACCAGAGTCAATGGATCGCTCAATTCCGTGACGTTGGAATCTACTGTTTGTTAATAAGCCTGTTCTTTACATTTATCTGGCTAATCGCGGGTTATTTTCAGTACCGAATCACGAATTGGAGATCAGCGGGCGGCCGCACTCTGTGGTGGGTGCTGTTCGGGTTGCTGGTCTTTGTGGTTTTCATTTTTGGGTATTTTATGAATTTCGCAACTGATGATGCTGGCAACTATATCGCCGCGCTTTTTTACGGAATCAATGCTGTTTTCGTTTACTGGTTAGCTACTGTTCTACAATCGCCGGCAACCCTTAAATTTGCGCCGCCCGGCGCTAAACAACTTCGCAAAATCAGAGCCTTACGAACCCTGATTAGTTGATTTTTTCACAGGAGGGACTTCTTTTATGAGTTACTACGCAATCGGCATCGGTGGATCCGGTGCAAAATGCCTTGAAGCATTGATTCACCTTTCAGCCGCGGGGTTAATGCCCGATAAAGATAACCTTTATCTTCTTTTTGTCGACTCAGACCGCTCAAACGGCAATGGCACCCGTTCCGAACAACTCTTCAGAACATATCAGGAATGCCGGGCAAATTATGTCGGTGGCGAGGATCTGTTCAAAACCGCGATTCCCCGGCTCCAAAGCGCGGGCGATGCAAATACCCCAAACAGCTGGTCGCCGACCCGGATTGGCGAACGCCTTGATAATTTCATCGTTAAAGAAAATCTGGAAGAAAATTACAAATACTTCTTCGATATGATGTTCTCTCCGCAAGAAGCGGCGACGGTTCTCAATGAAGGCTTTCGAGGGCGCCCGTCCATCGGAGCCGCCGTGATGGCCAATGCTGTCAACCTTCACGAAACGGAACCATGGCAGTCCATGCGCCAGAGAATGCAAGCCGATGCCGGAATGGGACAAGTTTCTAAAGTCGTCGTCTTTGGATCGATCTTTGGAGGTACTGGTGCCGCGGGGTTTCCGACCATTTCCCGGCTCCTTTCCGACTGGGCGCAAAATGCTCGGGAAAATCCCCTCCAAATCGGGGGAGTTTTGCTAATGCCATATTTCTCTTTTGATAGCAATGCAATTCCCCAAAACGAGGTTCATGTTCAATCGCATGATTTCGTACTCAATACACAGGCCGCGCTGAGGTATTATCATCAGCAGAATTTTCACGAATTCATCAATGTCACCTATTTGCTTGGAGCTGATCAGCAACGGGAAATGCCCGTCACTTCACTAGGCAGCGCCACCCAGGAAAACCCCGCGCACTGGATTGAGCTTTGTGGGGCGCTCGCGGCAGTTGACTTTTTCGGAGCCGACAATGCCGCGAGCGCCACCTATCGTCTGCTTGGCTGCAATTCCGCAGACAACCTGCAATGGGAGGATCTGCCGCACGCCGAAGTTCAGGAAAAACTTCTCAAACTTGCGCGTTTCAGCTTTGCCTTTCTTTCAACCTATTACCCGATGCTCGAAAATATCGAATCAACGGGTAGCGGTTACCGAGCCCCTTGGTATGTGGATTTCTTTGAAAATCAGAATTTGAATCTCCGTGAGCGGCTAGGTTCGGAATTAACTTCCGTCAAGGAATACTGTGAGAAATTTCTACGTTGGCTGGCCAACATCGAGTTTAGTATCAACGGGCAGGATAATGAGAGCCACCAGTTAATTCCCTACACTTCGTTCGCTCATAATATTCTGAATCCGGCGACCAATACCAATGAGATCACTTTGCTCGGCCGGAATCGGGATAATGATACTTTTGAAGCAAATTTTCTGGAGAACGGTTTCGCGGAAATTCTTTTACCCAATATGTCACGGGATAACGCAGATCTGGCCAGTCTGTGGGAGCGCTTGTGTAGGGAACTGCCATCAAACCCCAGTATTGTTAACTCATGGCCCTTCATCAATGCTTTGTACCGTCAATGCGGTAGCCATTAATCGAAATGTTTCACTTTTGAAAAGGAGAGTTTTATGCCGAACCAACTTCCCCGCCTAACTGCCAACCACAATGTTCCGATTGCTAGACGCGGCAGATTTCTTGAAGTAACCGCCGACACCTTGCTGGCCATCAGCGACGGGTTGGAAACCCGACCGACAACCACCCATATCAACTCAATTCCGGACGTGTGGGCCCGGCTTCTTTTATTCGAAAACGCCCTTTTTGATGAAAATCATCGTCTTCATCCAGTTGTGATGGGCGAATGGCGCGGGATGCTGGCTTTGCTTGCCTTGCGGGAAATAAAACATTTGAACCTGTTAGCTTCTGTTCCTTTTAGTTTGGAAGGGGATCCGGCCGATCGAAACCTAATCTGGCATTCGTCCCTCCTCAAGTTAGTTCCCTCCACACAGATCTATGAGAATACAACCTGGCGAAATCTGTTTCTCTTTTTAGTCGATGGCCGACCCATCGGTGTTACTTCACCAACGACGCTAATCGCCACCGGAACCCATTATCCCGTTCTGACAATTCCGAGGGCACAGGTCATTTGGTATAACCAAACTCAGCTAACGGATCCTCTGCAGCATGAAATTTCACCCATTGACCGTGAAGGTCTGGCTTCGTGGCTCCACAATCTTTACACGAATTTGCAGCCTCAACCAACTCGAGATGGTGATCGGGGCAACAAACTACTCGGTTTAATTAGAAACTTCCGGGATGACCTCACTCAAAATCCGCTCCCCTTTATCCCATCTGAATTCGGATTTGGGATCAGCGGCGTAAAGGCCGGAGTTTTTACTTTACTCGACAAACCTACCAAGCCGCGGGAGATTCCGCCGACTCATTCCTGCGTTAGACTGTTGCCATCAAATGACCGGATCCCGGCCATACCGATGCTAATCGCCGATCCGGATATTGCCGAACAATGGCAGCTCAATCCACAAACTATTTTGATTCATCGAAACCTGACCTTGGGATCCATCCCATATGAGGGATTAGCACCGAACCAACATGACAGAATCGGCAATACCATTTTTGCGGACGCCGAGATTTGGCGGCCGCAGGATCTACTAACCGAAAAAATTTATTACCTTCAACAAAAGCGAGCTTTTCCAGGTGCAAGTCTTGAAAATTGGCCTGGAAATCCGCCTAATCTCAACGGCCGTGATATTTCAATAGTCCTGCCCCTCAATAAAGTTTTGCTTAACCATCTGAACCCTACGGATATTTTAACCAACCTGGTCTTCAGCCAAAATAACAACGGAGAAATAATCGTCAAGTTTACTGTCCGGCTTTCCGGGATCGACAATCATCCTCGAAACTATCAAATTGAAAAAATTTATAAACGAGATGACATGGAACCGATTGAGCAATCGCCGATTCTGGAGATTTTTCCAAATTTCACTTCCGAGATCTGGCAGGCTTACTATATCGCCTATTCAACCGACAATCTAAATGACACGTTTCAAATAGACCCGGTGTCGGCCGACTCTGACCCGGTCGATTTGAACATCTCCCATAATCAGGGCGGCTCACGCAAAATTTGGCGACTAGGCAAATTTCCGGAAGCGTTTGCATGTACAATGAGACAGCCGGGTAGTAATCAACTTGCCGAAATCGGAATGCTTCTGATTCCGACACCTGAGAAAGCTCCCGTTCCAAACCGCAATTTCACGGTCGGTGTTGACTTCGGCGCTTCCGGCACGATGATCTATTATTCCGACGGAAACCAGAAGATTCCCCTCAAGTTCTCAAACTTAAAGCTGCGAGTCACGGAAATTTCCGATACTCAGGAGGCTGAAATACTCAAGTTCTTTTTGCCCAAAGATGAAATAATCCCTTCATTTTTGACGATCTATCAGGATTTTAACAATTACGATGGGGAAGCCCAAACAATGTTACACGGGCATATTTATTACTTATTCGGTTTAGTACTGGATTTGTCGGATGACGACATCTATACCAATTTGAAATGGTCCGCAGCGGCGAATACTAATTACCGCGTTAAATCTTTTCTGGCGCAGGTTTGCCTACAGGCTTCCGCCGAATTAGCTGTGCTGGGCGCCGGGGCAATCACCTGGCGGTATTCTTTCCCAACCGCGTTCTCGCCCGCTCAGGCCACAAATTTTAACCAGACCTGGCAGCAGATCGTCAACACCAACAGCGAGTTAACTGGAATAAGGTCTGTCGGCCCGCCAACGGATCTCTCCGAGAGCATTGCATCGGCCGAGTGTTTTCGTAACGGCGGAGCATCCTTAAACGGTGATCCGGCTCCAACGGTGACAGGTGCTGTTTTTATCGACATCGGCGGTAGCACCTCAGATATTTCCATCTGGCAGGAAGATTCCTTGCGGCTGCAACTTTCCCTGCGTTACGCCGGACGCGACATATTTCTTAATTATTTGTGGGGTCATCTGGATGTTTTTGATGTGTTCAAAATCGATACGACTGACCTTAGGAATCTAAGGGAAAACCGGGAAAAGTTCTGGTCGCAAGCCGATTCTGTTTTGCGCAATAACAGCAACAGGATATTTCACGATCTGCCCGCTCATTTCGAAGATGATCGGCTTGAGCCCTTGAAACAATATCTGACGGTCGGAATGGCCGGATTATTTTATTATTTGGGTCTCAACATCAAGCACCTGATGAACCGGAACCGTTATGCACCGGATATGCCCCATATATATTTTGGTGGAAACGGCTCGCAGATGTTTCGCTGGCTCTGTAGCGGAGCCAGCATTACTAATTCACATCCGTTGGTTAAACTGTTCGAAAAAGTCTTTCAAGCGGCGGTCAGTTCCTCGTTAAGAGGTACTTTTAACCTCACGATGAGTGAAAGGTTAAAACATGAATCAGCCTACGGTCTGGTAAGTCCTCCCCAGCTTATTGTCCCGGATGAGGAAATTCTAATTATCAGCGGCGAAGATTTTGTACATGATGAAGCTCCGTATTCATGGGATCACGAGCTTGACCCGGAATTTCTGGATGGAACCTTCAGACCCCCGGCTAGCTTTGGAAACTTAACGGCCTTTGTCGAATCATTTAATGAATTCGCGCGCCCGAGTAGGGGTCTGGTTCAAACAATAGAATTAACTACTGAAGTTCTGGATTCGGTAAACCGTCGGGTGGACACTAGACTGGCCGACGCATCTGAACAAAAAGTCGTATTTATACTCGCATTACGCAGTTTGCTGGAAACCCTCGGCCGATCGGACAGTCAGATTCTGCCCGATACCAAGTGGTTAATACTCTATTCAATCATACTTGCCGTGGTGGGGTGCAGTTTGTTTATTGTGGGCCGTAAATATCCACTTAACAAACTGTTCAAACGAAAAATTTCAAGGAATATCACGGACGAGTTAACGAATGCTGCTAATTGGGTAAAAACGATAAATAACCACTTAGATAACATTGTTCCCAACCAAAGTTCGAACGCTCTTAGCTTAAATGAAGAGAGATCACTCCAAGAGGAGTTGAAGATTCTGAATAGCGAATTGCGCCAGATAAATTTGAAGGTTCAGAAAATCAAAGATCTTTATCGGCCTCAAATGACAAAACTTGATCAATCTCAAAAGACATTTGGTAAAACATCGCCCTCTAATGAAACGTCAATCTATATCGCTGAAACCGAACGGCCGATTTCTAATCAAGGTCCCTATGTCGGCTATACGGAAAGTCATCATAACCAAACGACAAGCTTTCTCGACCCTTCGGGTGAGGAATCACGTTACAAAACAATTGTCGTCCCCTATGACGATCCGCGCCGTGACTTTATCGATTTATACAATCTCTCGGTTGATGACCGGACAAAACGACAGGATTTTTGGGCCAAATACCAGAATACGCATCGCTTCGGAAATAAAAATGCTTATGCGCAAGCCCGTGGCGAAACTACGGAATTCGACTTTCGATCTAAAGACAGCGGTGAATTTCTGGCCGTCAAATTATCGAATGAGCCAAACCATTTGGTCGTTCCAATCTTCGGAACAACCATTTCGGAAACATCATTTAATGAAGGTGGTTTTGGAAGGGTTTACAATTGCCCGAATTATCAGAGCGGTCATTCTCATGCACTAAGCGAGATCATTCGACCGGCGGAATTCTCACAAAACGGAGATCAGTGGGTGCTTATCAACACCGGGGAATTATCCCTAAAAGTTTGATTTCGAGGTGCTCATAAATGGATTATATTACTTACCTTTTCCCAACGGAACTTTTTGGAAAGATCATCATTATTATCCAGTCCGGACTATTTGTTTTGTGGTTCGTTTTCGTTATTTTCAGAGCCATCAACCTGATTCGAACAAAAAGAGAAATAACCAACTGCAAAGACATAACTTCGCTGGTCAAAACCTTGGAAAGAGCCGGCAACCCAGCCGTTAATATGGCCAAAGCCAATTTTGATGATTTTAGAAAAGTTGCTTTATTACCTGACAAATCCCTTATTGTTTCACACTTGGAAACACTTTACCGCGCTGCATTCAATCGCAGTAATCTAGATGTTCAGTCCTTGATAAAAAATACCGAAGCGAGAATCACAAAATCCAATCAATCATATCGGTCAGTGATTTCACTCTTTATCGTTCTCGGTCTCCTTGGCACGCTGATGGGACTCGCCACCAGCCTATCAAAGCTCTCCATTAACCCATCGGGTCCCAACAACAGCGTTTTGTCTGAAAGTTACCGGCTTATGCTTGAACAACTGAGCGGGGCCTTTACGCCGAGTATTTTAGGAGTGTTACTGACCATTTTAGGGGTCGGTGTTTTTGCGGTTTTGCAAAGATACATCTATGGCGTCTGTCTGCTTCTGGAAAAAGAAACGGTCAGTAACTGGGCGATCAATTTGTTTCCGAGCACCCCGCAACAATTGACGAAGCAGCTCGAACGAAGCGAACAACAGTTGCAGGACAATCTGAAGGCCGCCCAAGATGTGGCCGCCTTTGCCCAAGAGATCCGGGATGATGCCGAAGGGTTGAAAAAAGATATAAACGAGACCCGGGTTAAATTCAAAGATCTCCGTGACGCATCAGAAAATCTGGTCAAATTTTCCGAGAATTTCAACAAAAGTATCAATAATTTACCGGCTTTTCAGAATGAACTGCGTGAGCTGAACAAACAGACTCTTAAAAATTCCGAACTGCTTCAAATAACCGTCGGACACTCATTACAGGTTATGCATAACGGCCTCAACACGGTTATGCAAAACATTGATGAAAAGCTGACCAATTTCTTAGTCCCGCTCCAGACCAATTTCAATAAATCACTGGAGGACAGTGAAGTATTTCTCGAAAGTAATAAAGAGTTCCTGGAAACCGTGCGCGCGCATTTCGCTGAACAAAACGAGTCGTTCAACACTCAGTATAATGAACAGAAAGAACAGCTTACGACATTACTAGGCAGTTTGAACCTCTATGAAGAAGCTTACGTCTCTTCCCGTCGTTCCATTGATGAAACTTTGGTTGAGACCCTGGCGGCCGTTAAGGAAGCCAATCAAAAACTGGGCAATCAAAACGAGGCGGTCATCCGCGGGTTGGCGGAAACCATCGGAACTCCATTGAAAGAAGAAATGACGAACGCCTTAGGCACCATTTCTACCGAATTGGGCAGAGTTTCAACCACGCTGACCCAGACCACCACACCGCTCGATCTCGCCGCCGAACGCATGAGCGCAATCACTGAAATGTTCGACACAAATATGGGAGCTTTGCTGGATCAGATAAGAACCGAATTTTCTGATCAGAACCAGCAGAATCATGATTACCTGGCCCAAATCCAATTACTGAACTCTGCTCTCGGAACGCTCAGCCAGGATCTGGGGTCGTTGCGGGAAAGCTTGAACAATATGGAAAAACCCGTCAAAGATTGGGCTAAGATAATCAACAACGTCCCGCCCAACCCGCGCCCCTCCAATCCAACCCAAAAAGGACAACCGCGACCGAAAGAAGATCGTCCCCCGGGAAATATCATACAGAGGCTGTTTTGGAGTTAAGTTATGGAAAACGATTCATCACTCGATTTTAATTTCTGGACGGCTTTTGCCGACCTCATGCTTTCTCTCTTGCTGGTGCTTTGTATGTTGTTGTTTGTCATCATTGCTGTCATCACGCTCGGAACCGTAAACCTTAAACAGGTTGAAACTAATCAGATGGTCATTGTTAAGTCGGTCGCCGAACGCTACAGGGCGGAGATCAAAGATTTACCGAATATCAAGGATGCGTACGGCATTCGATTACCCGAAGAACTTAGAAAATCCATTGACGAGGATCTTGGTTTTCGTGAAACGATCGGAAACGATATTGAAATTTACAATGATCTCGATAAACAACGAATCACTTTCAGTGAATGGATCTTGTTTGATTCCGGCAACTATGAGTTAAAGACCAAGGGTAAAGACGTACTCAAAGTTGTTGGAGATGTAATCAAGACCAAGCTTGACCGGATCAAACAGATCCAAATCGAAGGCCATGCCGATACCGACCTCCCGAAGAGTTCGAATAACACCCAATTGGCCGCAAACAGAGCCATTAGCGTTTTCTTCTTTTTCAAAGATATGGTCGGCATCAAGCCAGAGGAGACTTTAATGTCAGCCACCTCTTTCGGTGAATATAATTCAGTTCAGCGGGTCCGCAATCCCGATCCTTATAACAAGGAAAAACTGGATGCGGATAATAAAGACCTGACTTCAAAAAGCCGGAACCGGCGAATCGAAATCGTACTTTTTTACCGCCGTTAAGTGAACGCGCTATGGTGCTGAATATGATGGTCCCCAATTTCGGACAACTGAATAAGGTGTAAAATCGCTGTCGGCAAACTGGACAAAGTGTATGCCGAAACAGCGGAAATCATACAGCGCGGAGTTCAAGGCGCGGGTCGCGATCGCGGCCATCAAGGGACAGGAAACGATCAACGAGATCGCTTCGCGGTACGACGTTCATCCGAACCTCGTCAGCCTCTGGAAGAAGCAGGCACAGGAAGAGTTGCCGGGAGTTTTTACGGACCGGCGGGCGCGCGACGCGCGTGACGAGGAGGAACTTCGCAACTGGCTTTATCAGCAGATCGGTCAACTCAAAGTTGAACTGGACTCGATGAAAAAAAACTGGGTCACTCGAGGTGAGGTGGTGAGGCGCTTCGCGGAACCCGGACACCCGCTGATAAGCCCTTTCGTGTCTGGATAAATGGAATCACTGAAGACGAGGAACTCTGGGCAAGGACGGCCGGAGAGTTTGTCGAAACGATTGCCGATGTTTCACCGACGTTTTCAGAAACGGTCGTCGATCTGCTCCACATCTATGAAAAAGTCCGTCAACGAAGGCAACGAAACTCGGATTCATGGCGGTGGTTAGGAACGGTTACCAATTCAGCTTACAGTTTTTTCTGAACGAAGAGCTGAGTTCCATTAGTTGGGCTTTTTAGGAAAAACTCGTGAAATACGGTTGTTTCGAGGACGCGCCCCAAAGTTGCTGGTGTTGACATGAAATTATGGTAAACCACACTTGTACGCTTGCCCCAATTGCTACCGGATATTTTCAGTCGCCTGACTTATTCGTAAAGGGCGTGGTCGCTGATACCGGTCTTTTGGCAGAATCATTACTTTATTATGAAACTGTTTACGTTCATGTTGATAATCCGCCTCAGTTTGCGGGTCTAATAAGTCTACTTATTCAACAAGGACTGTCATATGATCAGTTAAATGCGCTTGTAGAGGAGGGAACACTTCGGTTCTGCAATAGTCTCTGGGTTGCGCCATTTATGGGTTACGGCAGAGATGACATGGTTTCCAGTCTCTGGGTTTTCCGAGAAGACTCAATGGATAAACCCGGCTACTTTTCAGACTAGTTTCTCGGTTTCGAGCAACTAAAGGATAGTTTCTCCGTCTTTGGTGCGTTTCAGAAGAAGCAATTCACTAGATTCTGTAAAGCCGCGGAGCGAACGGCTTTGTCCTTGACCAGCGAAGAAATCTCTGCTGGGATTGTCGATAATGCCTATGAAGATTTCTTGAGTTCGAAACGTAATGCCTTGATTGTCAAGAACCTTGTCACCGAAGCTTACAGAGCAAATAACGTAAAAAAGAATCCGGTTGTTAGAGTAAGCATTAGGGAGGTCACAAGGGATTTCGATCGAGTGGCTCGGAATCTTAACTCTTTTGTGATTGGGCGAAATCTCAACGACGACGAATACCGAATCTATGAGGTTGAGTATAACAGTGAGCTTATCAACAACCTGAGGATTTTGGACCGTACAAAAACACCATTAACAAAAGGACTTGCAACGTTGCCCTTATCGCAAACCGGTTTGTCCAACTTAATGATCCGCTGTGCAGAGACGGCGAACTGCGACCTGTTTCTTGCAAGTCCCATAAGTAAGATTGTCGGTGACAAACTTTATGAAATCGGTCAGCGAGAAAAAGAACAGCGGCAGATGCGAATCCCTGAGATAATTGAGGGTTTTGTGACAGAAGTTGAATTTCCAAGTCTCCGCGAACATGTCAATAACGGGCGAATTGAGCTCCACGAAGTCCTAGGAATACGGGCGAAAGCCACGCGGTTTCGTGAATGGCTACAATGCGAGGCTGACCGAGACCGCGACGCTCTGATTGCTTATCACAACGAGGTTGCGAAAGAAAGTGGTTTTACTCGACGCGCAAAATCGACGTTGCAGTTGTTTGGGGTCTTGGCCCAGGTCGGTGTTTCGATTGGTGCAGAGGCGTTTTTCAAAGACGCCGATACGTTAACAAAGGAAGTCGTAAAGAACCTTAGTGGCAAAGGGATCGAAACTTTATCGAAAAAAATTTCTGGTCAACTCTTTTCAAAATGGAAACCAATTTGCTTTGGGAATTGGTATCGTGAGGAAATCAAGAGATTATTAGATTCTCAAGAACACAACTAGTTCATTTTGGATACTGATTGAGAGTATACTCATCGACCAACCTTTAGATCATTTGAATGCTCGAGCGCTATGTTGGGAATCAGAATGCCATGAAAGTTCTAATCGTTTATGTTGGACAGGGAAGTCTTGAAAATTACGACCACGGCCTGCGACACGGCTTATGGGGCTTCAAACCGAGCCGAAGTCAAAATGCCGAACAAATTCAGATTGGAGACTATATCCTTTTTGGCCGAGGATTCGATGGCGGTTCTCCGCGTATTCCGGAGGACCAATGGCGATTGGGCGCAATCAGCGAACTCGCATGGGGTCGAGTAACAAGAGAATTGCAGTTGGAGACATTGCCGGAATGGCCCGACGAAGAACGTGATTCCCGTGTAATTTATCCGTATCGACTTCGTTTCGGGGACGTTCAACGCCTCAACGAGCCAACTCCTCTGTCCGGTCAAGGCAAATTGCCCTTGAGCTTGTCTGACGCCCTTCGGCGATCGGCGATTACTAACTCTGGCTATTTAGAAGAACTGACGTCTTGGCCTCTAGACGGAGAACATGAAGAGATGGATCGGAATATGGATCACGCGAATGAGGAGAGCGAAGATACGGAGCAACTCAGGATTAGCGACACCCTGATTGAAATTGAGAACTACATTTCGTCGCGCGGCTTTGTTTTTTCCGGACACGTTCTGCGAGCCTTTTATGCGTCACTGCGTTCCAAGCCGTTCGTCATCTTAGCCGGCAACTCGGGAACAGGAAAGTCCCGTCTCGTTCGGCTTTTTGCCGAGGCAAGCGGCGCGACGGTTGAGAATGGTCGCTTTACGATGATTCCGGTTCGGCCAGACTGGAACGACAGCTCCGAGCTTTTGGGTTACTTCGACCTAAATGGTGAATTCAATCCGGGACACCTGATTTCCACGATTTTGATGGCACACCATATGCCTGAGCGACCGTTTTTCGTGTGTCTGGACGAAATGAACCTCGCGAAGGTAGAGCATTATTTCTCGGATTTTTTGAGCATCGTAGAGTCAAGGCGGCGCAGCGGCGAAAAGATTGTGACCGACCCCATCCTCTCTCAGGCCCAACTGAATAAAATGAAGTTGGATGGCCTGCGCTCTGAGGCTGGGGCGGCCGCAAACAACCTGATCTCGTCGAATCAACCTGTTGGTTTGCCAGAAAATCTTTTTGTATTCGGAACTGTGAACATGGATGAAACGACCCAACCTTTTAGCAGAAAGGTCTTGGATCGTGCGCACACTCTTGAGTTTAACGACATCGACCTGATGCAAGGTCTTGATGAACAGATTGCTTTCGCCGATGTGCCGGCTCTCGATCTTCATCAGTCATTCTTCAGTCCCGAGTTCACGTGCTTGAACGACATATTGCCAAAACATCGGGAAAAGGCGAAGGAAGTCGCAAAGTTCGTTAACGATCTGAACACTGAACTCGCTGCCGCGGGCTTTGAGGTAGGCTATCGCGTTCGAGATGAGGCAATTAGTTTTGCTGTCTATGCAGCGGAGGCCGGACTTGCGGAAGCTTCAATAGGGGACGCAATCGTACTACAAAAAATCCTGCCGCGTATCCACGGCAGTTCACCCCGTGTTGGAAAATTGCTGTATTCCTTGCTCCAGAAACTGAAAGGCGATATCGAGGCACCACAGATCGAAGATCCAAACTTTGACCAACGGCTCGCCGAGTTACGCGGTGACGGCGACACTTCAATGGTCGTTCGGAAGATCGCGGGGATGCTACTCGTGTTCCGTGAGGAGAACTTCACGTCGTTTTGGCTTGTGTGATTATGAGTAACGAATCAGCGTTGCTTGAATTGAAGATTCCGGGAACAACGACATTCTCAATTTCCGGGCCGACACCAGCTACGCACCATTTGAGCAGCCCAACGCTCACGCGAACAAGTCTTGTCGCGCGTGGCAGCTCCGATCCATTCCAACTTCTTGTTCTCTCCGAAGAAGCAAGTTCTGGAGGTACGGCCACGACAAGTCCGTTTCTATTCGAGCAGACTTCGTATCTATTCAATCTTTCGGTTGAGACTGACGTCCAAATAAAACCGCGCTTGCTGTTGCATGGGCAGGACCTGCTTAAAGGTCGTCGAAAAATTGGCTCTCAAAATGTATATTCCGTGCCGGTGAATTTTCAATCGGAAGTCGGATTCACGGATGTCGAACTTTGGATCGGAAGCAAAAGATGCTTCGCTCTGAGGCTTGAGGTTTTTCCCACAAAACTTGATTACCGAACGGATCTCGTTGAACTTCGCGCAGACCTGCAAATGGAAGTGCGTTCGCTGGTTTTCGAGCTGTATGGACGAACCTTTCAGACCCTGCACCGGAAGCGTGGACAACGTCCGAGCGAGATCGAGTGGTTGACACTCCTTAATAGCGAATTTAAGAATTTGGTACACGCGTTGGACATCATATCGCGTTCGCCGTTGCAGAGGGTTGAAGTGACCCACGCTTTGGAGCGGTCAATGAGATCTGCACGTCCGAGTTCAGTAGTTCGAACATACCTACGCAAAAACGGTAGCAAGTGTGTTCAAGCCGCGAACGGCCATTTCAAAGTGCAAGGAGTTTCGTGGCTGTCACCCGAGATTCCGCGGATGCGAAAGACGCTCACGCCGAACACACCAGAAAACCGATTCGTTGCGTCTACCATCGGTCGCATTCGCAGTCGTTTGAGACGGCTTCAGAATCAACTTGTCGGAGTGTCGGGCGCGGAGCGTTTTGCGAAGTGGACCGAATTCTTGTCAGAGGCTGATAACAAGTTGCGCTTCTTTCAGACCCAGACATTCTTGCGTGAACTGCAACCGCAGCAACAATCACATATCGCTCCCACCCTTGCTTTGCACCTTTCTCCAGGGTATCGGGAATTCTTTTCGTCAGCGCTCGCGCTCGAATCGGTTCTTGAGGTTGGTGGCGGACCGCTCGAGTTACCAGAGAAAGATCTTGCCACGCTTTACGAATTGTGGTGTTTCGTTGCGCTTTCGAGCATTCTGCGCAACGAACTTGGACTCACCCCGCGCCCTCCCTCTTGGCTTCGGGTAACCCAAAAGCGGGTAGCATTAGAACTTGTCAAAGGTAAGACTTCCGTATTGAGTCTGGAGAGGGATGGCGAGGAGTGCGTTCGTGTCGTATACAATCGCAACGACAACACACCCACCGGAAGTGCCTGTCCTGACAACACCTTGGAGATCTTCAAGCAAGGTGACATCCGATCGTTCCGGTACGTCTTCGATGCTAAGTATAGACTGCACGACGACCCGGACTACGTGCGGATAAACAAAGCGCCGGGTCCGCCGGCAGACACGATTTATCGAATGCATGCATATAGGGATCAGATTGTGGCGGAGCAAAATACCCTTGGCCCGTCTCCATCTGCCGGGGCCACAGTGTGGGATATGGGACATCGCCAATGGGTTCAGCAGACCGTCGGGGCATTTGTACTTTATCCATATGCAGGAGCAGATGCGAACCAGAATCGCTTCTTCACATCGATAAGAAAGGTTGGAATTGGAGGTGTACCGTTCTTACCGTCAAGACGTGTTGAAGTCACGACGCTCTTGCGGAGCATAATTCAAATGTCGTCGGATTCGGTCGAGGATACATCGGTCGAGTTGAGCACGGCGGACGAGCGGTACCGAATTGAGTCTGCCCATGAATACGGGTTGATCGCAATTGTATCATCGCAGGAACAGTTGAATTACATTCGGGAAATGGGTATTTACCATAGCCCATATAACCGACACCGCAAATGGGGCCTTCGCCTGAGGGCCGACTTCATACTGTTCCTGCTAAGTCAATCAAAATTTCCAGGTCAAAGTGGCGTCGCGTTCGAAGCAAAAATCAAGTCCGTTCATTTTGGGGAGCGTAGGGAGATTGCGCCGCCCCCGCCGCCGTCATCGCGTGGCAGCGATGAGAATGACCGCTATATCTGGTTCTCACTTTCTACGCCACAGTCGTTGACGACCCCGTTGCGCTACACTGGCCAGCCGCCAAGGTTCGCGTTCACCACCAGATTGGCGCTGAATGAGGCGACGAACGTTCCCGAACTCCTGCTTTTGCGGGAACCCGAACGTCGCTTTTATCGCGAGTGCCGTCTGGCAAGCCTTGATGTTGGGGTATTTGATGAATCAAGCGGCGGAGAGCAGGTTTATGACATTGGTCAATTGCGTTTGCGATTTTCGATCAAGAGGTCCGAACGAGCGAATTTGAACGTCCGTTTTGATCCTTGGACAGCCTGCTTCATTGGCAACGATATTGAGTTTTCTTGGAGTGAATTGATGTTTCGTCCCAAAGACTGCATCGCTAAGCTGCTGCGTCAGTGAATTCTGTCCAGGTCCTTATTCTCGGAGATCCCGAAGCGATGGCCGCCGTTGGGCGGATCGAAGGATGGCGGTCGCTCGGCGACAACGTCATCGAGACGATCATCAACAAGAGCGAGAAGGTGAGAGAGTTGAAGAACAAGGCCAAGAACGGCGGTCTTTCGCCAAGCGAGAAGAAGGAACTCAGTGACGAAGAGAAGGAATACAAGTCGAAGCGCAAACTGGTTCAGGAAAAGCTGATCAAGTTTGCAAAGCGCATTCCGGCGTTTATGTATCTGACGGATTTTCGTGAAAACACGTTCCAGGACGTCATCACGAAGCTCGAACCGGACCTGTTCAGGATCGTCACCGGCCTGACGGTCCAGGATTTTCATGCGCTGGTGAGTTTGCGGGTCTTCAACACCGAGCAAATGAATCAGGTCGTCTTCGCATTTCGTCGGTATGAGGACGCTTCATTGAATTACACAGGAATCGAGAGCCACGCGGGGCTTACGCGTTATGGACTTTACGATACGGTGGTGGCGAGGGATTAGAAGCCACTCGCGAAAAAATTGGAGGTAAGTTGTGATCAAGAACGATTTGGAGATTATTGCGAGCAATCTGACCCAGGCATTTTATGCCGGACAAATTCGCCGTGAGGCTTTTCTTGGGGAGGACCGTCGGACGACGCTTTACACGCCGAATGAGGACAATCGCCTGCCGACGGTTTCGCCGCGTGAAGTATTCGCTGTCTATCAACGGATGCTGAAGATGCTCCGGGAAAAAAGGTAGGGCGGCGGCGCCGCGGCGCGAGTGGGTGACTCACGGCAAGGCCAAGCCTTGCCGCACATCCGGGCGGCGGAGCCGTACGCGGCTGTTATGATGATGCAGGCAGCGCTGGTCTGCGGGGAGGTTGCGGAACAGCGTTCACAACTGTGGTGAACCAGGCACTATGAACGAACAAATCAACTTCATAAACGAACTCGCGACGCGTTTCGAATTCCTGTCAAACAATGCCGAGGCGCTTTATTCGGCACTCAACGAACTCCCCGATGCGACGATCCGGGAGATCGTCGACGAGTACAACCGTGAACTTTTTAGGCCCGTAACGCTTCTCCGTGCGGAAATCGCACGTCAGCGTCTACACGGTTCAGAGATCTCACTTCCGTTGGTCGAAGAAATCAAGTCGAAGATCCGCGAAAAAGATGCCAACTACTTTTCGCATCTCCCTGTGGAATTCCTCGTGCAGCTGAACGAGTACTCTTACGGACCGCGCGATGTCTTTGCGAATTGGCAGAGAGAATGGACTTTATTTCACACGTTCTTCTATCGAGCGAAGGTTAAAGAGACGACGCAGCTATATCTTGACCAGATCGCCAATGCGCTCCTCAAAGATCTTGAGCTTGCTGATTACAAATCCCATTACGTCGATTTTTACGGCGCAAACAACTTCGGAGCGACCTATTGTTGGCTATCTCTTTATCCGGGCAACAAGCTTTCGCATCAGGATGCAAGGCAGCTGCACGTCAGGTTTTCGGGGAAGACTGAAGCCGGACGCACGGATGGTGCTCGACTAAAGAACCAAGAGCGGTTGATGAGAGCCGTCAGCGATTACGCGGATCTGCTTTTAGAACTTCGCCAACGCCGCCTTGAGGTCATAGACTTCAACCAAAAAACACGGAGTTTTTACAAATACGACCCCAAGACAGCGGGTTACACAATTAATGACATCAACGAATACATCGGGCGAGCCGATTGGGAAGAAACTCCAATCGGGGACCTTTCGGTGATCGAATCGCTCCCGGAACTAAACGAACGACTCGGTTATCCCCGCGATCATAACTCGTACCAAGCGAGTTGGAATGCATGGCTGCTCGCAACTGCGAACGTCGGCGACATTGTGTTCATCGGCGAGGGATTCAACAAATGTCACGGCATTTGCGTGATTGAAGGTGAATACGAGTTTCATCCCGGTGGAAAGATGGACAGCCGCCGTCGAGTCCGGTGGCTAACGCGGAACTCATACCATTACAAGCCTTTGTCATATGCGGATTATCGTGTTCTTTTTCGGCCGGATTACTTCACGCCGACGAAGGTCGGTCCGTTTCTTTTGAGCGAATACGCCCGAAACTACCCCGAGTTGAAGCCGGTCTTTGACGATCTTGGTTTGGAGTACAAAGATCCGATAGTTGTCGATCCACCGATTGTCGATGTGACGGAGCCGACGAACTTCTGGTGGCTCAATGCGAATCCGAACATCTGGAAGATCAGTACGTTTTCGCAGGGTCAGACCCAGACATACACTTCGCGAAACGAGAAGGGAAACAAGCGAAGGGTCTACAAGTATTTCGAGGCCGTGCAGCCGGGTGATCTGGTCATCGGTTATGAATCGAGTCCGAGCAAGCAGATTCAGGCGATATTCGAGGTCACACGTGGATTGCACACTACGACCGAGGGCGAGGTCATCGAAATCGTGCTGCAGGAAAAGCTCGATGTTCCGGTCTTTTGGAGCGAGCTCCAAAGCAACGTCGGATTAAAGGACTGCGAGGTGCTCAACAACAATCAGGGAAGTTTGTTCAAACTCACGCCCGAAGAGTTCGACATCATTCGCGAACTGATCGACGAGAAGAACATTCCGCGCGAAGTTGAGGAGGTCAGGCCGTATTCCTTTGAAACGGACGCCGACAAGCCCTTCATTTCGCCGCTTGATTTCAGGAAGGCGGCGGAAATACTGAGGCGGAAAAAGAACATCATTCTGCAGGGCGCGCCCGGCGTCGGGAAGACGTTTATAGCGCGCAAGATCGCCTATGAATTGATGGGGCAGAAAAACGATGCGCAGATCGAGATGGTCCAGTTTCACCAGTCCTACAGTTACGAAGACTTCATTCAGGGACTGCGCCCGTCTAAATCCGGTTTCGAACTTCGCAACGGCGTTTTTTACACGTTTTGCCAGCAGGCGTCGCTGCATCCGGACCGGAAATTCTTCCTCATTATCGACGAGATCAACCGCGGCAATCTCTCTAAAATCTTCGGCGAACTGATGATGCTGATCGAATCCGACAAACGGAGCGAGAAGTTCGCGGTGAAGATGACTTACGCGGAAGACGAGGCCGATCGGTTTTGGGTTCCGCCGAATCTTTACATCATCGGGACGATGAACACCGCCGACCGGAGCCTCGCGATCGTCGATTACGCGCTGCGCCGGAGGTTCGCGTTTATACCGCTTCGGCCAGAGTTCAACGAGCGTTTTCGGTCGCATCTCGGCTCTTTTGGTTTCGCGGACAGTTTTGTCAACGCGCTTTGCACCGCGATCGACCGTGTCAACCAGACGATCGCTTCCGACATCAATCTCGGCGAAGGATTTCAGATCGGGCACAGTTACTTTTGCACGAATCCGGACGGAAAGGATCACGCCGAATGGCTCAATGAGATCGTCGAATTCGAGATCAGGCCGCTGTTCGAGGAGATCTGGTTCGACGATCCCGAAACCGTCAGACGAATGGTCGGACATTTCAATTTCTGATGGCGATACCGATCGAGAACATCTATTACCTGCTCTGTTACGCTTGGAACAAACTCGACGAGCGTGATCGGGTTAAGGTCTCGACGGAAGATTGCTCGACGCTGCTCGATTTGTTTGCGAAGGTTTTGATCAATTCGACCCGGATCTTGCTCAAGCGCGGAATAGACCGGAATTATGTTCCGATCACGACGGAGTTCGCGGGCGTCAAGGGAAAGCTGGAACTGAGCGCGACGTTGAAAACGGACCTGCTTTTGCGCCAACGTACGATCTGCAGTTTCGACGAATTTTCGTCGAACATTATGACGAACCGGATTCTGCTCTCGACGCTGCGCGACCTTCTGCGGACGCGCGGGCTCGATGCAGGGTTCAAAAAGGACATCAAGGATCTTGTCTGGCGGTTCGGCGATGTTGAGCCTTTGGAATTGACGCGGGCGCATTTTGCGGCGGTCAAGCTGCATCGAAACAACAAATTCTATGATTTCGTCCTGCGCGTCTGCCGGATCGTGTTCGAGAACCGGTTGTTGTCGGAACGCACCGGCGAGTTTGAGTTTCAGGATTTCGTCCGCGACGAACGGAAGATGAGCGGGTTGTTCGAGGAGTTTGTGCGGCGGTTTTACGAGATCGAGCAAGACGAGTTTCGCGTCGGACGCGAGGACATTTACTGGCAACTTCAAGGACCCGACCGGGCGCTGCTGCCGAAGATGCAAACGGACGTTACGCTCCGCAGCGCGCGGGAAAAGATCATCATCGAGACGAAGTTTTATGCCGATCCGCTGAAGGGAAGTTACGACTCCGAAAAGCTGCCGGCGGCGAATCTCTATCAGCTTTTCAGTTATCTGCTGAACCAGCGAGTTGATGAACGGTCGATGCGGACGACCGGGATTCTGCTCTACGCGCGAACGGACCGCGACATCGATCTCGATTATGAATACGAGGGCCATCGGTTTCTGGTGCGGACGGTGAATCTCGCAGCGGGCTGGAAAGAGATCGAGGAGAGGTTGCGGGCGATAGTGGGCACGGGGTGAGGTAACGGGAATCGTTCGGCGCGAATGGGGAGTGGGCGATGGTGGCAGCGCGACGACCGCGCTGCTGTCGGGCACGCTTTCTGGCGCGGGTCGTCCGGATCTTTTCGGAGCAGCTTCCCGCGGCTTGAGAGTCGCACGATAAAGGGCTTATTGAAAAGACTCTGAGGGTGGTTGAGATTTGGAACCACCTGCGTTCGATCTTCCGAGCACGCGGGATCGCAACGGGGTATTCGACCGCGCTGCGGTCGGGCACGCTTACTTCGTGCGCGTTTCTGCAATGCCGGTCGGGCACGCTTACTTCGTGCGCGTTTCTGCAATGCGGTCGGGCACGCTTACTTCGTGCGCGTTTCTGCATTGCGAGTCGGGCACGCTTACTTCGTGCGCGTTTCTGCATTGCGACGGTCGGGCACGCTTACTTCGTGCGCGTTTCTGCATTGCGAGTCCGGCACGCTTACTTCGTGCGCGTTTCTGCAATGCTGCATAGAACCAACAGTTGCACGAGGTGCGCGACCGGCCTCTGGCGGGTTGCTTCTGGCGCTTGCGAAGAACCTTGGCCGGATCGGTGATCTACTCAGCGGCGCAGCCGCTTGGATAAGATCGGGGCTCGGCGGCGATGCCGAGCATCGCCGCACATCCGGGCGCCGGAGACGCAGTCGATTTTGGATTTTGGATTTTGGATTTGAACGAGAGCGGCCTTCAAACGCTCAAACAGAATGATCGCATGGTGAGATCGTCCGCGAAATGCGCGAAAGGGCGCGAAAGACGGAGAGTGTTTCGCGGTGCTTCGCGCATGTTGCGGTTAAAGTTCTCTCGAACTTCCGGGCACGCGGGATCGAAGCGGGGCCTTCGACCGCGCTGCGGTCGGGCACGCTTACTTCGTGCGCGTTTCTGCATTTTGGGCACGCTTACTTCGTGCGGGGTTCTGAATTGCGAGGCGTCGTTTGGCGCGAACGGGGCCGTTTGTTGAAAATTCGAAGCGCGTCGACCACTCTGCGGCCGTACCCCCTTACTGCGTGCGGGGTTCTGCACTGTGGGGCGTCGTTTGGCGCGAGCGGGGGCGTTTGTTGAAAATTCGAAGCGCGCCGACCGCTATGCGGCCGTACCCCCTTACTGCGTGCGGGGTTCTGCATTTGAGTCTCCGGCCGTACCCCCTTACTGCGTGCGGGGTTCTGCATTGCAGGACCCTTTACGAGGGCTGGGAGTTCTGCGAAACTGTTTTTGACGGGCGGTTTTCCCGTTACGTCAGAATCGGTTCAAAAGGAGTCTAATTTGAAAAAATCACTGTTGATCTTCTTCTTTGCCGGCATCGCCGTTCTGGCGGCTCCGGGTATTGCTTCGGCTCAAAAAAAGCCGTCGCGCGTGATCGTCGGCACGATCTCCGAATATGAGTGCGGCGACAACTGCTATCTGACGATCATCGACCTCAAGGGCAAAAAGCACCACGCGTTGTGCGCCGCGGCGCTTTGCAGGCCTTGGAACGAGAATGCGGAGATGCCGTCGCGGTTCAAGGGACGGAAGGTCCGGGCGACCCTCGGCAGAGGCAACCGATACGATGGCTCCGGCGATCTTGTCGACCGATACCCGGCTTTCACGTCAATAAGATTCGTCACGCGATAGATTCGAAAGCGTCGGGATGATCGAGGGCCGGACCCTATTTCTCCGCCCACCTGGCCAAGACTACGCTTTGGAGCAAACTGTTCGTTTTGCCGTCGTTGTCATAGATCAGAAAAGCTCGCATTGTTTTTGAACTGCTGTCTGCATTCGGCAACACGCAGATGCCCTCCGCCTTGATGCCGTCCCCGAAGGTCCAGATCTTTTGCGGAGCAAACGTCGGCGATCCAAGCCCCGCGTCGGGCGCAAACCACAGCGCGTTGCCGTGGAAGTTGTTCGTCGCGTCTTCGGTCGATGTCAGTATCAGAAATCCTTTCCATTGCTGCGCATACTCTATCGACGAAAGCCGGAACGCAACGCCGTTGACCGACCCGCTGCTGAACGTGAAAAGCCTGCGCATATCGAGCTTTGCGCCGTCCGCCGGCAACGCCGTGATATCCGCCGTCATCACCCGGACCGGATCGCCCGGTTCGCGCATTCCGATCACCAATTCGCGTTTCGTAACCTTTCCGTTGGCGTCGACAAGGGTCTTTACGGCCAACCCTTCGGTCTTGATCTTTATGTTTGCAGGGTTGTTTATTTTCTCTTCTTTCACCAGAGATTCGGCAACGGACCATTCAAGAATGCGCGAATCGTCGATCCCAAGACCCGAAGGATTCTCATCGTTTTCGATTATGAAGAATCTGAAGACCCGCGAACGCGCCTTGAGTTTGGCGATATCGCTTTCCTCTTCTTTCTTCACGGTATGCCCGCCGATGACATAGAAAGCGCCCTCATCGTCCTTTGCCAGCCCTTCCCATTTCGGTTTGGGTTTGTCGATCCCCGCCAAAACGAGCTGATCGATCACGCGTCCTGTTTTGGCTTCGATCACGAGCAGTTTAGAGTTCTCGTCATCGGCGGCAAGCAGCAATTCGCCCGCATCATCTATTGACACCACGGCCGAGACTTCGATCTTGATGTCCGCGGCGCCGGTCGCCTGGGCCAGAAAAGGAACGGGCTTTTCGGCAGTTTCAACCTGTATCGTTTGCGCCGCAAGCGGAATGGCGAAACCGACCGTCAGCAGGGAAAGATAGACAAACGTTTTTAGCATAAGTTGTTTTTTCATAATGTTTCTTAAAAGATTCCAGATTCCAGATTCCAGAATTCCGAGGGTTCCAGACTGGGAATCCCGAATCGCGGTGCAATCGCGTCGAGTCGGTACCATCTGCGGTAGCGGATGGTTGGTTGCGGCACTCCCGGACCGAAGTATTGATACCAAACGATCTTCAACCATCCGCTACCGCAGATGGTACCGACTCGTCCCGGTCCCGAATACAAAGAACCCGTGGGTTTTTCAAAGCTCCCGATTCCAGATTCCAGATTCCAGGATTCCAAGATTCCAGATTTCAGCCTCAGGGAAGATCCAAAAGCGAAGCGTCTGTCGGGAAAATCGATGTTCCGAGTACACGCTCGTACGATGACACCACGTTCCGCTCCGCTTCACGTGGTGCTATCGTACGCGCGTGTGCTCCGCTCACTGAATCGATTATGCCGACAGCCTCCTGGAATCTGGAATACTTCGAATCTTGAATCCTGTCCAGCGTCTAACGAAAGATCGTCGACGGATCGGTCGACGGTTTCGGCAGCCGGAGGGCGTTGATCTTCTGCGTCGTTGCGGCGTCGATGGTGAGCCCCCACTTCTTGAAGAACGGCACGAGATCGTTCTTTGTGACGAGGCACATCGCATAGACGAATCTGTTCGCCTTTTCGGCGTCGGTCAGGTTCGGGTCGTAAACAAAGGGCTTTTTGCGGAAATACTGATGCAATTCGGTGAACGCCTCCCAACCATAGACCGATTTGAGCTGGTGAAACATAACCAGCTTCGTAAACAGCTCGCTGTAGTCGGTCTTGCTTCGGACCATATAGTTCTTTCGCGGGTCGGCAATGTAGGTCCGGGCCTTTTCAAAGGTTGTCGGGCCCGTTCCGCCTTCGCGGTCATTGAGCTTCGACGGCAAACCGAAATTTTCCTGCACGTAGAGCGAGAAGATGTTGACGGTGATCTCGCCGATCGAACCCCAGGTCCAGCTTCGTTGCTGGTGCGTATGTCCGGTTTCATGCCAGATGCCCCATTCCGTGCTCAGATTTTCCGTCAGATCTGTGAAATTGTTTCGTTTCATCCCGATAAAATAGTTCGAGGCGTACAGATAGTAATTGGCGGCTTCCTCCGGCGTGGAATAGAGGTCGATCAGAAAATTGATACGGTTGCGGGTCCGCATATTCTCAGGCGACGAATCGTCGAAGCCCGCGAGTTCTTCCTCGAGATCGATCATCTCGTGAATCGTTTCGAACGTCGCCGGAACATCGCTGATCGGATGCTTGAGATAATCCGGATAGGTGATCGTCAGCAGGGCTTTGTCGGAGACGAGTTGGACGAAGGGAGCGCCCAACATCTTCCGCAGATCGTTCTCCCAATTCGCATCGTTCGTCCGGCCGACTTTGTACAATGGAAAGGCCTTGCCGCCGGTCACGCTGATCTCGACCGTCGACGGATCCTCGTCAAAGCCGTCCCTTTTCACGAAGATGAATGAAAGTATGCCGTCCTGGCTCACCGTCACGGTGTTCTCGCCGTTTTCCAGTTCGTTTTCCTGGGTCCGGTTGCGGTTCCCCCACATCGGCTTGAAGCCGATCATCGTCGAGAGCTTGTATTCATCGTCAAGTTCGTTGACGACGACCGTGATCGTCTCCCCGCGCCGAACGTAAAGTCCCGAAGGCTGATAATCGCAAAGGATCATTCGGTGCGTCCGGGAAGCCTCGGTCCGGGCCTCGGTCTGCGAGACAAGAACGTATTCTTTTGTGTAATTGTTGAAGTCTTGGGCATTGGTCGATATGCAAATGACCAAGATCATCAAGAAAAGGACGACAGTTGATTTCATCTTTTTGTCCTCGCAGATTCAGATTATGAAGGGTTATTGCTTTTGAGACCGGCAAGTCTCCGCGCCCAATCGACGATCTGTGCGGGTGTTTTTTTGCCGCGTTCGTTGAAGAACCGCGTCCGTTTTTCGTCGTTGTATATCGCGGCGTGGATCGTGTTGTTCTTGAGATCGATCGCGATCGCCGACTCCAGATGCGTGCAGGCGTGGATCAAACAACCGCTCGCAAAGAGAATGTCGCCGTCTTTGGTAATCGGGGTCAAAGTTTCGAAAGAGTCCATAAACGCGGCGTAGTTCTTTCTGCCCAGGAGCTTTTTAAGACGCGTCTTGATCACCGGATCGTTCAGGAGTTTGTCGGAATCTTCGCCGCTCCAACCGGCGATGCCGGCGGGTAGCTCCGCGGATTTCGTTGTTTGAGCGAACGCGGAAATTCCTGTCATCAAGAGAGTTATTGCGACGGCGAAAACAATCTGTTTCATAAGTTTATTGATGCCGATCTACTGCCACGCGATCTTTGTTGCGCCGGCCACCTTTTTCGGTTGTCTGCAAATCGGGAACAGCCGGGCTTCGATCTCCGATTACGTAAACGACAAAACATCGCACAATGGGTCATTCCGGGTACCCGGCATTTGTTGCGTACTCGTACGTACGCCGGCGGAACGCGGTGTTGACGTGCGTGCGCGTTTCTGCAGACAAATAGGTCGCGAACTTTAGAATCGGGAACTCGAAGTCGGTCACACGTGAACGCGTGATTTTTTGGGACGCGTTCCTGAAGCTCGACGAGTCGATTGTGCTATATTCCCAATATGCAGAATGTGCTTCGGATCAAATACGAGAGCGAATTGCTGAAAGTATTGGGAGTGTCCGACACGGAATTCAATCAACAGGCGCGGTTCCTGCTCGCCGCGAAGCTCTATGAACTCGGGCGGTTGTCGTCCGGGCGGGCGGCGGAACTTGCGGGGATGGAACGGGTCGAGTTCCTCGCGTTGATCCCGACGGTCGGCGTGCCGACCAGCAATCTCACTCAAGACGACCTTTGCGATGACCTCAAGTTTGCCGGCAAAGCCGAATGAAACGATCGTAATAAATACCGGACCGCTTATCGCAGTTTCCAAAATGGGGATTGAACGATTTGTCGGATGCCTGCCGTATAGCTTTTTGACTCCGGTGGAAGTCCGCGACGAAATGCTCGCCGGTGCTGCGAAAGGTTATCAGTTTGGAATTCCAGACTGGGTCAAGGTCGTTCGTTCGGATAGAGCGGCCGACCAGAGACTTCTCATACACCTCGACAAGGGCGAAGCGTCGGTGATTCAGCTCGCGCTCGATCTTGATGTCGGTTTCGTCTGCATCGATGAACGAAAGGCCCGGCGCTTTGCAGCAATGTCGGGGCTCGCGGTTATCGGCAGCCTCGGTCTTTTGGCGCGTGCGAAGAACCTTGGCCTGATCGATGCCGTCGCTCCGTTCATACGGACTGCCGAGAAGGGCGGCATCTTCTACGATAAGCGTCTGGTCGCACGATTTCTGTTTGAGATGAAAGAGTCGGCGTCGTCCGACGAATGACGACGGACGGTGAGGGACACGCGAACCGCCGATGCGCACGCTTACTTCGTGCGCGTTTCTGCATTGGACATTCGGGCACGCTTACTTCGTGCGCGTATCTGCATTACATTCTTTTGTTCACGATCTCCAATAGCTCGGTCTCGGTCGCGATCGCTTTTGATTCGATCTCGGCGCCTTTTTGCAGGATCTCGGCGGCGAAGGTTTTGTCTTTCAAACCGGCGGCGTTGATTTTGACGTTCAGAAAGGCGCCGATGATGGCGGAGCGGATGCAGAGGGCGCCGACGGCGGCGTCCGTTACCGAGTTCGGGTTGCCTTCGACGATCATCGCGCGGATCACTTCGAAGGCGTCAAAGGCGCGCTCCATCGTGCGGAAGGGAACTTCGGTCGCGTAGCGAGTCGCCGATTGGATCGCTTCGGTGCGGGCGGCCTTTTCTTCCGAAGTGTTCTTCGGCAATTTGAAGGCGTCCATCACAAGATTGAACGCGGCCGTGTCTTCATCGACGAGATGCATCAGATCGTCCTTGATCGCCTGCCCGCGGGCGGCCCAATCCGAAAACTCTTCCCAACGGTCATCCCATCCCGCCTTGTGCGACGAGAGGTTCGCGACCATCGTCGCGAGAGCGGCGCCGAGTGCGCCCATATAGGCCGAGATCGAACCGCCGCCGGGCGCTGGCGATTCCGATGCTGTCTCGTCGGCGAACGCGGCGCAGGTCATATCGACCAGGCGCGGTGCGGCGTCTTCGGCGGCGAGAACGTATTCGATGATCTTCTCCTGCGGATCGAACGGCTTGAGATCGTCGAGCCCCATCGACTTGATCGCGATCCTCGCGATCTCGCTTTCGGCGATTCCGATCGAGCGGCGTTGTTTGGTCAGATAATGTTTGCCGGCGTCAATGATCGCCCGTTTCGGGACGAGCCCGACGATCTCGAGTCCCGTGACGCGAATGCCGCGCGCGGCCGCCTTCGCAGAAACTTCGTCGAAGGCGACGTGGAGCGGCGTCTGCGAGAGGTTCGTGATGTTCATAGAAACCTGCGCGATGCCGTATTCGGCGATGTACCAGCCGATCGCCTTGGTTCCCGGAAGCGTGCCGGGAATGCGTATCTCGTCGCCGTTTTCATCCTTCAACGGCTTGCCGGTGATCGGGTTGCCTTCGCGCTTTACGCGCCCTTTTTCGCGAACGTCAAAAGCGATGGAGTTTGCGCGGCGCGTCGAGGTCGTATTGAGATTGAAATTGACGGCGATCAGAAAATCGCGTGCGCCGACGGCCGTCGCGCCCGAACGCGCGACCGACTCGGAAAATTCAGAGGGGCCGAAGTCGGGCTTCCAATCGGGATTCGCGAGTTTGTCCTTCAGTCCTTCATATTCGCCCTCGCGGCAGTTGGCAAGATTTCGGCGCTTTTCTTCCGAGGCCGCCGATTCATAACAGTAAACTGGAATCGAGAGTTCGTCGCCGATCCGAGCGGCGAGTTTGCGTGCGTATTCAGCCGTTTCCTCCATCGAAATCCCCGAGACGGGGACGAGCGGGCAGACGTCTGTCGCGCCGAACCGCGGGTGATCGCCTTTGTGGGAACGCATATCGATCAGTTCCCGCGCTTTCTTGACCGCCTGGAAAGCGGCTTCAACGACCTCGTCGGGCGCGCCGACAAAGGTCACGACCGTGCGGTTCGTGGACGCCCCTGGATCGACGTCGAGCAGTTTTACGCCGCCCGATCCTTCGATCGCATCGGTGATCTGTTTGATGACGCCGAGGTCACGGCCCTCGGAGAAATTGGGAACGCATTCGATGAGCTTTTTCATAATCTTCGGGGTTTATTTTGCCACGAATTTCGCGAATTGCACTAATTTGCTTTGGTCGTTATCGCGGACGTTCGATGATTGCCTTTGTCTTCAAAGGATTCCCGGGTTGAACCTCGCAAGAACTGAGATTCCACACCGATTATTCGACTCAGGCGGCTGAACGCCCAGAATGAGCATTCGTGAAATCCGTGTCATTCGTGGCGAAACGGTCGTCGTTCGAATTGGTCAAGAAGCGGTTTCAGGCGCTCGACGGATTTGCTGTGGAGCGGGGTTTATTTTGCCACGAATTTCGCGAATTGCACTAATTTGCTTTGGTCGTTATCGCGGACGTTCGATGATTGCCTTTGTCTTCAAAGGATTCCCGGGTTGAACCTCGCAAGAACGCCGATTCGGCACCGCCTACGCCTTTCGGGCGGCGCGACGAACCACAAGCCCTTGAACCTTCAAAATGTGCTTTCGTGAAATCCGTGTCATTCGTGGCGAAACGGTCGTCGTTCGAATTGGTCGAGGAGCGGTGTCAGGCGCTCGACGGAATTGGTGTGGAGCGCGGTTTATTTTGCCACGAATTTCGCGAATTGCACTAATTTGCTTTGATCGTTATCGCGGACGTGCGGTACCAACCTGTGTCTTCTTTCAAGGCTGAACTTCGGAAGAACGCCGATTCGGCACCGCCTACGCCTTTCGGGCGGCGCGACGAACCACAAGCCCTTGAACCTTCAAAATGTGCTTTCGTGAAATCCGTGTCATTCGTGGCGAAACGGCCGTCGTTCGAATTGGTCGAGGAGCGGTGTCAGGCGCTTGACGGAATTGGTATGGAGCGGGGTTTATTTTGCCACGAATTTCGCGAATTGCACTAATTTGCTTTGATCGTTATCGCGGACGTGCGGTACCAACCTGTGTCTTCTTTCAAGGCTGTACATCGGAAGAACGCCGATTCGGCACCGCCTACGCCTTTCGGGCGGCGCGACGAACCACAAGCCCTTGAACCTTCAAAATGTGCTTTCGTGAAATCCGTGTCATTCGTGGCGAAACGGCCGTCGTTCGAATTGGTCAAGAAGCGGTGTCAGGCGCTCGACGGAATTGGTGTGGAGCGCGGTTTATTTTGCCACGAATTTCGCGAATTGCACTAATTTGCTTTGGTCGTTATCGCGGACGTTCGATGATTGCCTTTGTCTTCAAAGGATTCCCGGGTTGAACCTCGCAAGAACTGAGATTCCACGCCGATTATTCGACTCAGGCGGCTGAACGCCCAGAATGAGCATTCGTGAAATCCGTGTCATTCGTGGCGAAACGGTCGTCGGTCGAATTGGTCGAGGAGCGGTTTCAGGCGATCGACGGATTTGCTGTGGAGCGCGCCGTTTGAGGCCAGGATGCCGTTGTGGTTTTGGATGTCGCGCGTGTTGTATTTGATCTCGCGGCCGAAGATGTCGGTCAGACGGCCGCCGGCCTCTTCGAGGATGATCTCGGGCGCGCAGGTGTCCCATTGCTTGGTGCGCGGCGAAAGATGAATGTAAAGATCCGCTTCGCGCGCGGCGATGAGGCCGACCTTGAGCCCGACCGAACCGCGGCGGACCTCCCGGGCGACACGAAATTCGTCGACGACCCGCGACATACGCTTGCTGTAGTGATTGCGTGAAGCGGCCATAGTGATGCGGGACAGATGACGCTGGCCTGACACCTCGAGCCGTTGCGGCGATCCGCCGTCGACGGTGCGGAACGCGCCTGAATCCTTGGCGGCAAATAACAGAGTATCCTCGTTCGGCAGGAATACGACTCCGAGGACCGGTTTCCGGTCTTCGACGAGCCCGATCTGGACGGCGAAATCGCCGTCGCGTTTGATGAATCCGGCAGTGCCGTCGAGCGGGTCGATCATCCAGACTCTTTTCCGGTCGAGCCGGTGATGCGTGTCGGGCTCTTCTTCGGAAAGGATGCCGTCGGAAGGGAATTTCGTTTCGAGTCCGTCGACGATGATCCGGCTTGCGGTGCGGTCGGCGATCGTAACGGGTTCGGTAAAATTATCCGCGCCGATCTTCTCTTCGGCTTCGAATCCGTTCCGGTAGAATTCGAGGATCGCCGCGCCGGCCCGGCGTGCGAGATCGATGGCGGTTTCAAGTTCTTGGTTGAGCATTGGTAACATTCTAGCATCGGTGAGCGGTGAGCGGTGAGCGGTGAGCGGTGAGCGGTGAGCGGTGAGCGGTGAGCGGTGAGCGGTGAGCGGTGAGCGGTGAGCGGCAAGCAGTAAGCGGTGAGCGGTGAGCGGTAAGCAGTGAGCATGCTTCGCAGCGTGTCGGGTATTCTTTCTTGATTTTGCCATTAGCCGATGACGCTGCGACTCAAACCGCTCACCGCTCACCGCTCACCGCTTACTCTGCTAAACTATCGGTATGGCAGAAAGCGTTGCATTTACGAAAGGCGCGGATCGCGCGGTTGTATATGGGGAATTGGTGCCGCAGATCAGCGCGCTGGTCGCGGGGGAGACGGATCTCGTCGCGAATCTTGCGAACATCACTGCGGTCCTGAAGGAAGCGTTCGGATTCTTCTGGGTAGGATTTTATCTCAAGAAAGGCGACCAGCTGGTGCTCAGCGCGTTTCAGGGAAAGCTTGCCTGTACGCGGATCGACTTCGACAAGGGCGTCTGCGGCCACGCTTACACGACGCGCGAAACGGTCATCGTCGCCGACGTCGACGCGTTTCCGGGACACATCGCCTGCGCTTCCGAATCGCGTTCGGAGATCGTCGTTCCGATATTCGACAAGAGCGGGAACGTCTTTGGCGTGCTCGATGTCGACAGCGACAAGTTGGACGATTTTTCGGAACTCGACCGCGAGGGACTGGAACGGATCGTTGAGATCATCGAAGGATTGGAAATGGACGGCTAATGGCGATTCGACGGATCTTTGTGCGTTGGTTCGGAGCGCGGCGTTTCTGCGAGTAACATTCGAATGCAAATGATCATAAACGCGCTTCGTTGTGCTTCAACGCGAGTTTCAGAAAATTCTCGAAGAGGATCCGGCCGTCGCGCGATTCGTTCTGGTGTTCCCAGCGCGTCGGGTTTTTCGACCATTCCTCGAACGATTTTTCGAGGTGGAACTGGACCGTGTAGATCAGCTGTCCGTCGCACCGTTTGACCATCATCTGGTTTTTGCAAAGATATGACGTCGCAAGCAGGTGAAATCCCTCGGGAACGCCGACGACCTGAACGGCGTGATTTTGCCAGACGCGGAGAATGTCCGATTCCTTTGTGTAATCTTGCCAGACCCCTGATTGCCGGTCGTGCATCCCGTCGAAAATATCGTCGTCGGTATCGATGATCTTCACGAATCGATATTGATACTCCGAAACGCGGTTCTTACGCTTCTGCGAGAGTTCGAGATCGTCAAGCGTCTTCAGTCTCGATCCAAAGCTGTGCGCCACCAGTTGATGCGCGCCGCAGATTGCAAGGATCGGAATCTGAGTCTCGCGGACGAAATGGCCGAAGTGAACGAGCTGTTCGGTGCTGTAATAGTCGAAGTCACTGTACGTGCCGCTCATCACGATCGCGTCCGGCGCAAAATCGCGGGCCGCCTCTGAAACTTCCGAAAGATGAACCGTCAGGAATTTCGGCTGCTGAACGAGGCGTATGACGTTTTTGGCGATGTTGTCGCACGCCATACCGGAGACCATATTCTCAAACTTGAGAAGGCTCTTGACTCCCGCTTCGCCGAGCTCCTTGAAAGCGGTTTCGGACAGGTCCGATTCGTAGCGGAGCAGATCGTTTACAATTAGAACCTTCGCGAACTCGATCTTTTTCTCGATCGGCTCGTACCGGCAGAATGTTTGTTTGTTAAAGGGAAACGGCAGCGTTTCGGTTGCCGTCCTCTGGATTGCTGCGTCGAACATCGGTCCAAAATGAAAGCCAAAATTCAATTTGGCTCGCTAGCCAAGTATAACACCATCGGGCAAAGCGCGCATAATGCCGCAGAGTGCAACATAGTGCAGAGTGCGTGCAAAGTGCATAGTGCAGAATGCATAGTGCAGAATGCATAGTGCAAAGAGCAGGGTGCAGAGCAACAGAACTATTTCATCCACTGTGCACTCTGCATTTTGCACTATGCACTATGCACTCTGCACTCTGCACTATGCTCTCTGCACTATGCACTATGCACTCTGCACTATGCACTCTGCACTTTGCAGCACTCTGCACTATGTTGCACTATCCGCTACTCCGCTGTTTTGTCGATTGCCGGAACTCCGGCATTAGCGGTCCGGCGCCGATCTCGGTTAGTTCGCGCCGGAGTTCGTTGACGAGCGCCGAACGTATGCGGCCGCGGACGCTTGCGGTTTTGTCCGACGAGAACTCGTCGAGCAGCAGCAACGACTTCTGCCAGCCCGTTTCGAGCGCGTCGGCGACCGGCGAGATCTTAGTGATATCGTACGGTACCGCGCAGTCGTAACAGCCCAATCGCGCGAATACCTGAAGATAGCGCGCCGTGCCGAGGTCCGGGCAGTTGAAACGCTTGTTGCCGACCTTGAGCTCGATCCCGAGCAATGTGTACTGGATCGACGTCCGCTGTTCGCGCATCGGAAGGTCGAGCGCGTAAGCTCGCGTGCGCTGCGTCCGGACGCGGTCGCGGTAGATCACCGCCGGCCATTCGTCGGCCAGGATCTGACGAATCTTCGTGATTGTCTCGACGGCAAAACTCATAAATTTCCAACCGCATCCATAGTTGTTTGCAACGCCTCGAAATAGCGCCCGACGTGGAGGCCGTCGGCAAGCGCGTGATGGACCTCGACCGAATGCGGCATCATATGCCTTTCGCCGTCCCGATACAACTTTCCGAAGACCATACGCGGGACGGACTGCCGGTTATCGTGGCGGCTGGCGTGTTTGAAACTCGTGAACGAAACCCAGGGTATGACCGAGTAGTAGATCAGGTCGAGCCGTTCGTCCTCAACGTCGAAGGTCTTCAGGCCTCGGTATTTGTCGAGAGACACTTTGCCCGCGCGGACGAAGTCGATCGGGTTCGGGTGGTATTCGAAGTAACAGAAGGAAAAAGTATCGTCGGCGTTGAGAATCGTCTGCGTCGCGTGGATCCGGTCAAATTCGACGACTTCGTCACCGATGATCCGCAGACGCAGTTCCGGAATCGAATTCGCGGCCTGAAGGGAGCAATGAAGTGACATCAGTGCAAACGACAGATCGTTTGCTTTGGCGAATCGATACAGCGATCCCGCATCGACCGGCGCCGTGAGATTGAAGAACGGGTCCTCGAAATCCTTGAAATACTCGAATGTCGTTCTCCGTTTCCAACTTCCGATGTCGATCTTCCGCATTCGAAAAGCTTACTTGGACTGGGCCGCGGCGACCGGCATCGGGTTGGTGAATTTTTCGATCCAGCTGTCTGCGAAGACGCCGAAATAGAAAACGCCGATAACTGTGATCAGGATCGCCGCCGCGACTCCGACCGGCATTTTCGGCTCGAGCCAGTCGGTCGTGCGTTCCCGGAAAAACATCACGACGATCAGCCGCAGGTAATAGTACGCAGAGATCGCGGTGTTGACGACGGCGACGACAACCAGCGTCGTCAGCAGGACGCTGCCGGCCTCGAGCGCCGGGCGGAAGACGAGAACCTTACCGATAAACCCGGCAGTCAAGGGCATCCCGAGCAACGAAAGCATAAAAAGCGAAAGCGAGAACGCGATCACCGGTGACTTGAAGCCGATTCCGTTGTAATCCTCGAACTCCGTCCGCCGGTCGTTTTTTTGCCCGACGAGCGACACGATCGCGAACGCGCCAAGATTCGTCACGGCGTAGGTCAGCAAGTAGAAGGCGACGGCCGCGATAGCCACGTCACGCCCTTCGTTTGTTTTGGCAACGCCGGCGCCGATGAATCCGACCATCGCGTAGCCGGCGTGCGAGATCGAAGAATAGGCGAGCATTCGCTTGACGTTGTTCTGCACGATCGCGGAAATGTTGCCGACCGTCATCGTCAGCATCGCCATCACTGCGAGAGCGGTGATCCAGGACTCGTGCAGGTAACCGGCGGCGGTCGCGCCGGCGACGAACGGGAATCCGATGACGAAAACGCGAATGAACGAGGCGAACGCCGCGGCCTTCGGTCCGGCCGCCATAAAGCCGGTAACAGGGCTCGGCGCGCCTTCATAAACGTCCGGCGTCCAGACGTGGAAGGGAACCGTCGCGACCTTGAATCCGAAACCGATGACGAGCATCGCGCCGCCGATCAGAAGGAGTCCGGGAAAGTTCGGCGTTGCGATCCGGACGGCGATCTCGGTGATGTTCGTCGAACCGGTTGCGCCGTAAATGAGCGCCATCCCGTAGAGCAGAAAGGCCGATGCGAACGAACCCAGAATGAAGTACTTCATCGCCGATTCGTTAGATTTCAGGTCGGATTTCCGGAGTCCTGCCATCACGTAGGTTGCGATCGACAGCGTTTCGAGTCCAAGGAAAATGATCACGAAATCGTTCCCCGAAGCCATAAACATACTGCCGAACGTCGCGAAAAGCAGGAGCGCGTGATACTCGCCGACGGGGATCGTCTCGCGTTCGGCCCAAACGGTCGAAACAAGGATCGTCATCGCCGCGACGAAGATCAGAACGATCGAGAACGAGAGCCTCAGCGGATCCGTCGCGATCATTCCGTTCCAGGAATTCTGCGTCGCTTCGCCCCACATCGAGAGCGTCAGATAGCCGGCGATCGCCAGCCCGATCAGCGAGATGGCGGTCGTCACGTTTCGCTGTTTCGGAACAAAGACGTCGTAGAGCATCACGATGATGCCCGTCAGCGCGACGACCATTTCCGGCAAAACCGCTGCCAGATTAACGTTCGGGTTGGTCAGAGTCTGTAAAAGGATCGTGTTCATTTTCTTCGGTTAAACTTCACTCTTTCGGGCCGTGTTCGAAGTTCATCTCGCCCGCAAAGATCTTGATCTGCAAAAAATTCTCTCTCGGCGGCACCGGACAACTGTATCGATCGCTGCCATACGCGCAATTCGGGTTGTACGCCAGATTAAAGTCGACAACGACCGTTTCGCTCGCCGGCGTTTTGAGGTCGATGTAACGTCCCCCGCCGTATGTTTCCTTGCCGTTCGTCAGGTCGCGGAACGGGATGAACAGCAGATCGGCGTAGGCCGCAATCTTCGGCTTCGATTCCGGTTGAAAAACCGTGAGCGAAAACTCCCCGCCGTCGATCTTGAATTTCAAAGTCCCGTATTTCAAATACTTACGGGTCGTGCCGGCCGATGTCGGCAAAACAAACTTTTCCGTTCCCGCGCCCCTTTCGAGTTTCGCCGCGACGACGAACTTGTCTGACGTTTCGAAATAATTCAGCCCCTTGACATTCGCGAAATCCTCGTCGAGCAGAGGTGATTCGGACCGATTTCGAAACTCGCCGTCGCGGCCCGCGCGAAACGTCTTGACGTCGGTCGATCCGTAGAACGTTTGCCCCGCGACGGTCGCGGCAAAAATCAGAAGACCGCAAAATATCGATAACGTCCGGCGCATCAATGTGCCGGTTTCGCCGGCTCTCCAGGTTTCTCGGCTTTCTCGATCGTTCCGCCGGCCTGATGAACGACGCGCTCCTGGATCGCGATGATCGCGTCCTTCGAGCGGTTCAGGAACGGTGCCGGGTGAACGCCCATATACACCATCAAAACGAGCAAAGGCGCGATCAC
This sequence comes from Acidobacteriota bacterium, assembly GCA_016715115.1. NCBI lineage: Bacteria > Pseudomonadati > Acidobacteriota > Acidobacteriota bacterium. The sequence continues at coordinate 152,431 of JADKBM010000001.1, read as the reverse complement.
GCCGATCTCGCGCCAGCTAAGATCCTTGAGCGATCTGTTCTTCGGGTTCGTAAGCTTGCCGAAGAAGACGCGCTGGATCATCCAGAGCAGATAGACGGCCGCAAAGATCACGCCGGTTCCGGCGAGCATCGTCGCGATATGGTTCCAGTTGGCCGAGTCGGTAATTCCGAGGACCGTCGATTTCCACATCCCGACCATGATCAGGAATTCACCGACGAAACCGTTCAAGAGCGGCAATCCGATCGATGACATCGCCGTGATCACGAACAAAGTCGCGTAAAGCGGCATCACGTTCGCGACGCCGCCGAAATCCGTGATCTGCCGCGTGTGACGGCGCTCGTAAATAAACCCGACGAGCAGGAAGAGCGCGCCGGTCGAAACGCCGTGGTTCAGCATCTGGTAAAGCGCCCCCTGCATTCCGGTTTCGGTAAACGAAAACATTCCCAGAATCACGTAGCCCATATGCGCGACCGACGAATAGGCCACGAGTCGCTTGATATCGGGCTGGACCATCGCGACGAGCGCGCCGTAGATGATGCCGATGATCGCCAGAATGATGAAAATATAGGCGAACTCCTTGGAGGAATCCGGAAACAGTGCGAAGTTGAAGCGCATCAAACCATACGTTCCCATCTTCAGAAGCACCGCCGCAAGGATCACCGAACCCGCCGTCGGCGCGTCCGTATGCGCGTCCGGCAGCCACGTGTGGAGCGGAAACAGAGGGACCTTGATCGCAAAGGCGATGGCGAAAGCCCAGAAGAGAAGCGAAGCCGTTTGTCCGGCGATCAACAGATCTCCGGATTTCATCGCGTTCAGGATGGCGACGAAATCGAACGATCCGACACCGCCGTTGACTCCCGCGTACAGATAGTAGAGCGCGATGATCGCGACCAGCATCAGCAGCGACCCGAACGCCGTGAAAATAAAGAACTTGACGGCTGAATAGATGCGGTTTTCGCCGCCCCAGACGCCGATCAGGAAAAACATCGGCACCAGCGACGCTTCGAAAAAGAGGTAGAAGACGAGCAGATCGAGCGAAACGAAGACACCGATCATCGCGCTCTCGAGCAACAGCAGAAACGCATAGAACGCCGCGTGCCTCTTTTCGACGGCGTGCCAGGTCGAAAGTACCGCGATCGGCATAATGAACGTCGTCAGGATCAGGAGCCAGAAGCTCAAGCCGTCAACGCCGATGTGGTAATTGGTGTTTATCGCCCTGATCCAGGGGATGTTCTTCTCGAACATAAACCCGTTGGCCGAGACTTTTGCGCCGGTGAAGAGCAGCAGGGAAACAACGAAATTGACCAGCGTCAGACCGAGCGTGATCCATTTCAAGTGACTCTCTTGCTTCCAGAACATCTGATGACCGACCACGGCGAGCGCGCCGAAGGCCGGAAGCAGGATCAGAATCGTCAGAAGATTTTCCGTAATGAAATCCATTTTATTGGTGTGAACTTTGATTGTTCATCTTTGATCTTCGTTCTATCCAAGATCAAAGTTCGAAGACCAAAGATCGTCTCTTATCTAATAAGCTTCAATCCGTAATAAACGAAATAGCCGATCACGACCAGCGCGCCGAGCAGGATGAACGCCGCGTAACCGCGTACAAAGCCCATCTGGACACGACGGATCGTTCCGCCGAGCGCCGCGACGAGCGATCCGATGCCGTTGACGAATCCGTCGACGACGCCGAGGTCGAATCCCTTCCACAGAACGGCACGCGACAAATTCGTCAGGGGATCGACGATGTACCCATTGTAAAACTCGTCAAGCCGCCATTTTTCCTCGAGGATCTTCGGCATTTTGCGGAGCGGGTCCTTTTGGAAGAGAACCCAGCCGATACCCATTCCGAGCAACGCGACGACGACCGAAAGTCCGGCCAAAAGGAGTTCCTTCAAGATGACCTCGGGCGAATGCGCGTTATGATCGGCCGCCGGTTCGGTCTTTTTTGATTCAGCTTGCGGAGCCGTCGCTCCGTGTTCGTCGTGCGCGCCTTTCGCCTTTTCGGCGACAACCGGTTCGAGCGTGTGTTCGAACGCATTCACCTCGCCGGCTCCGACCAGCGAACTCATCGCATACGGGACTCCGATCAAACCGCCGACCGTCGAGAGAAACGCGAGCACGATGAGCGGCACGGTCATCACCCACGGCGATTCATGCGGTTTGAAATCGGCAGGCAAATGATGATGTTCGTCTTCTTCGTCGTGAACGTCCGAATGCGCGTCCGTCTGCGAGTCGTCGTGGCCCGAATATGCGTGGACTTCGGCTTCTTCCTCGTGAAAGCGCTCCTTGCCCCAAAAGGTCATCACCATCATTCGCGTCATATAAACGGCCGTCAAAAGAGCGGTGATGATAGCGACGGTCCACAACACTTCTTCTCCGGGAAAAGCCCCGGCGGGGAAGTATTTGTCGGCAGCGAAGGTCTTATAGAGAATTTCGTCTTTCGAGAAGAATCCGGCGAAGATCGGGATTCCGGCGATCGCCAGCCATCCGGTGCACATCGTGATGAAGGTGACCGGCATATACTTCCGCAGGTTGCCCATCTTGCGCATATCCTGCTCGTGATGCATTCCGTGGATCACCGAGCCCGAGCCGAGGAACAACAGCGCTTTGAAAAACGCGTGCGTCATCACGTGGAAGATGGCGACGACGAACGCCCCGACGCCGGCCGCAAGAAACATAAATCCGAGCTGCGAAACGGTCGAATAGGCCAAAACTTTCTTGATGTCGTTCTGGGCGATGGCGATCGTCGCCGCAAAGATCGCCGTCGCCGCACCGATAACCGCGATGATCCACATCGCCGTCGGTGCAAACTGGTAGATCGCGTTCGAGCGGACGACGAGATAAACGCCCGCGGTGACCATCGTCGCCGCGTGGATCAACGCCGAAACCGGCGTCGGGCCGGCCATTGCGTCCGGCAACCACGTCAGAAGCGGGATCTGCGCCGATTTGCCGGTCGCGCCGATGAAAAGCAGGACTCCGACCGATGTCATTCCGCCCGCGACGATCGCGCCCCAGGTGAACGGATCGGCCGACATATTGGCAAGAACGTAGTTGAAAACACTCTGAACCTGAACGCCGTCGACGGTTTTGTCGAAGAAAGAGATCGTGCCGGTCAGCGAGAAGAGAAGGAAAATCCCGATCAGCACGCCCCAGTCGCCGATGCGGTTCATCACGAACGCCTTTTTGGCCGCTTCGCGCGCTTCGTCCTTTTTGATGTAGTAACCGATCAGCAGGTAAGAGCAGAGTCCGACGCCTTCCCAACCGACGAACATCAGCAGGTAGTTGTCGGCGAGCACGAGCGTCAGCATCGAGAACATAAACAGGTTCATATACGCGAAAAAGCGATAGAAACCCTTGTCCCCGTGCATATAGCCGGTCGCGAAAATATGGATCAGAAAGCCGACCAAGGTCACGAAGCACGCGTAGATACCGCTCAGGCGATCCATTCCGAGGCCGAAGTCCGCGCGGAATCCGCCGACCTGCATCCACGTCCAGAGATGATCGAGGACCGGTTTGTCGGCGTGAAGAGCGCCGCCGTCGGCAATGAAAGCGATGTAGAAAGCGACGATCATCGAGACGAAGATCGTGCCGCAGGCGAGCACGCCGCTGAAGAGTTCGTTCTTCAGCTTGCCGCCGACCAGCCAGTTGATGACTGCGCCGGCAAGCGGTGCGAATATGATCAGACTTAAAAGATTGTTCTCAGCCATTTTGCTATTAGTATCACTGCCGGACGTGTCGAAAAGATGCGTCCGTGGTGCCGCCCGTCGTCCGGTCCCTTACTTCTTGCGTGGTGCCGGTTTTTTTGTCGCGTTCGGCGCTTCGCCGGCGATCGTCACCGGATTCGCCTTCACGATTGCGTCCATCGCCAACTTCTCGCGCTCGTCTTCAATCGTATTGCGGACGAACTCCCGCACCGGAATTTCACGGGCGGCGGGTGAATTCGATTCTTTGACCATCGTCGAGATCAGGATGTGGCGCACGTCGAATGTCATACCCAGCTTTCCGTTGGCGTCACGAGTCTCGCCCTTTCGTTCGAGCTTGACGATATGAAACCCGAACGACGATTCGACCAGCTGCCGAGCGATCTCGCCCGGTGCGAGCCGGAGCGCTGCCGTTTCAATATCATCTATGAAGGTGCCGGGAACCACGTTTTCGTACAGACCGCCTGCCGCTTTGCTGCCCGGATCTTCCGAGTTCGTCCGCGCCAACACGGCAAAGTTCTCGCCCGCCAACGCCCGTTTCAAGATGCCCTCGGCGCGGTTCCTCTTCGCCACCGTTGAATACTGCGGTCTGGCGGCGATATATGCGTCGATCTCGGCGTCAGTTGCCTTCGTTTTCGGAGCCAACACGCGTTCGGAGTACAGCCGATTCAAATACTGCGCCTGCTGGGCCCTGACCGCAAAATCCGTCCGTTCCCGGAAGTCCGCCGGCAGTTCGTTCGCGCGTTCCAGCGATTCGCGGTAGGCGATCATCATCACGGCGAATTCCCGACGTGCTTCCGGCCCGTCTTGCGTCTCTTCGGGGCTTTTCCGCTTTTGGAGCGCCTGGAAGTTTTCAAAGTCGGTCAAATTCTGCCGATCGCCGTAAAACTCTTCGATCTGTTCGGTCGTTATCCATTCATACTGCGTCGCGCCGCTCGTCTTGGACGTGATCCGGTCGTATTCCTGCGCGATCACGCCGATCTCCATAAGCTTCAGCACCGCACCACTGTCGGATTCGTCGGCAAAGCCGTCCTTGACGGCCTGACAGGCGATCGCGAACATCCTCCTCAGATCGTCGAATTGCTGTTTCCTGAAGGCCGGATCGGTCATCTTCCGCCGTGTTTCCGGTGAGCCACCCGCTAGCAGAAATCCGATTTCCTTCTGCGAAACGCTCGTCGTACAGGGCGTCCCGACGACGAGCGGCCGGGCAGTTGAATGCGGGACGTTGCTCTCGACGGCGGAAGCCGTGACGGTAATGCAACCGGCGAAAACGAAGATAATTCCGATGTTTCTGACTATTTTGTCCATATCCAGTGATTTCAGTCGTTCAACTTGACGGCCGGATCAAACGCGATCTCAAACGATTCCGATAACGCCTGACCGTCGTTCCGCCGGAAGTGCCCTTAATTCTTCAAAATGCTCGCGTCGTCGACGTCAACCGAAACGCGGTTGCGGAAGAACGCGATGATGATGCCGAGTCCGACGGCGGCTTCGGCGGCCGCGACGCTCATCACCATAAAGACGAACAACTGCCCCGTCACGTCCGCGTAATGACGCGAGAACGCGATGAACGTCAGGTTAACGGCGTTGAGCATCAACTCGATGCACATAAACATCCCGATCGCGTTGCGTTTGAAGATCACGCCGACCGCGCCGATCGTGAACAATATGCCGGAGAGCGCCAGATAAGTTGATAAACTCGGTTCCATAATCTAATTTCGGAATTGTGATTTCTGATTTCGGATCTCAGAAACGCAGCAAATTCAAAAAACAACTCAATTACCTCGAAAGACCCTGAATTCCAAATTCCTATTCAAAATTCCAATTCCCAATTCCCAATTCCCAATTCCCAATTTCCAAATCCGAATTCCCAAATCCCAAATCCGAATTCCCAAATCCCACATCCCACATCCCAAATCCCTAGTCCCCAATATGTCGTCGTTCCATTTCCTGTTCGACGACCAGTTCGATTTCCGGTTGACTCAAACGCCGCACCAGAATGACGCCGCCGATGATCGCCATCAAAAGCAAAACCCCGACGATCTCGACCGGCAGCAGATATTCGGTGTACATATTCGTCCCGATCGACAGCGTTTTGCCGACCGTTTCCTGCGGATCGATACTGGTTTTCGGTCCTTTCATGACGACCGCGACGATGAAGAACGTCTGCGCCAGCAGGATGATCCCGAGAAATCCACCGACCGCGTACAAATAGCGGAGGCGGGTCACCGGTTTGTCACGATCGAGGTTGAGCAGCATTATCACGAAGATGACAAGCACCATTATCGCTCCGGCGTAAACCAGGATCTGGACCGCCGCGATGAACGGCGCCGCAAGCGTCACGTAGATGCACGACAGCGCGACAAAGACTCCGACCAGCGAAACCGCCGAATAAAGCGGATTGCGATGATAGACCATCGAGATCGCGCATCCGATCGCGAGTCCGGCGAAAATGAAAAACAAGACTGTGGTTGCCATAGAATTTGCCGCGTGAACGCGGAACTCCGAACGCCGCCCTCAGGCGGAACTCTAAACTAATTCAACAAAAAGACGACGATGATCGTCAGGATCACGTTTGCCAGCGCGAGCGGCAGCAAGAACTTCCAACCGAAGTTCATCAGTTGGTCGAATCTGAAGCGCGGCAATGTTCCCCGGACCCAGATGTAAAAGAACAGGAAGGCGCAGATCTTGGCGACGAACGCGCCGACGCTGATCAGCGCGTACGGAATCGACCCGACCTCGAATATCCGCGAAAGACCCGGGACATACCAGCCACCTAGAAAAAGAACGGTGCACATCACCGAAACCGTGAACATATTCACGTATTCCGCCATAAAAAAGAGCGCGAATTTGAGCGCCGAGTATTCGGTGTGGAAGCCCGCGACAAGCTCGGTTTCGGCTTCCGGCAGGTCGAACGGAACGCGGTTCGTTTCGGCAAAGGCCGCGATCAGAAAAACGATGAAGCCGATGAACTGCGGGATGATGTACCACTTGAAAGGCGATTGCGCCTGGGCGAAAATGATGCCGTTCAGGTCAAGCGTTCCGGCAAGCATCACGACGCCGAGCACCGACGCCCCCATCGCGAGTTCATACGAGATCATCTGCGCCGACGAACGCAAACCGCCCATCAGGCTGTATTTGTTGTTCGACGACCAGCCCGCGAGCGCGATCCCGTAAACACCGACCGATGTGATGCCGAGCACGAAGAGCACGCCGACGTCGATCCGCGCGATCGTCAGCGGCATCTCTTTCGCTGCTTCCGCGACATATGCGACGACCGGTCCGAGATAGGCGATCCCCTCGACCTTCGGAACGAGCCAGCTCAATGGATCGCTGATCTGCGGGCCGAACGGGTAAACGACCATCGGGAGCAGCGCACACGTCAGCGCGACGAGCGGCGCGAGGAAGTACATAAACTTCGTCGATTTGTCCGGCGTCAGATCTTCCTTGAATATGAACTTCAGGAGATCCGCGAACGGCTGCAAAAGTCCCCACGGGCCGACGCGATTCGGTCCGATGCGGCCCTGAATCCAGCCGAGGACTTTTCGTTCGGCAAGCACCGTGTACGCGACGACAACCATCACGCCGCCGAACGCGACGCCGATCGCGGTCGCGAAAACGATGAACGGAAACGCTGTTTTTAAGATTTGTTCCATTTCTCAAAACGCATCGAACGGAAATCAGTTCGAAGCCTCAAACAAAAGTTCGGCAATGTCCGCCTTTTTGAACGTCAGTTCGCGACTGAACGCTTTCGCCGGCGATTCAACGCCTTTTTTGTCGAAACAGCGAAAATACGCGCGAACAAATATACTGTCGCCGGCTAACTTCAAGAGTTCAAATCGAACGATCCGCAAACGCGACCGGTCAATAATCTCAACCGCCTCAAGATACTGATCCTTGAACCAGTTGTTGAAACCGTCATCGACGCGGTGCTCGACAAATCTCGACTTTCGGCCGTCGAGGTCGATCTCGATCGAATCCAAATCGCGCGGCGAACCAAAAAACGAGAACGATCTCCTGAAGAAATCGATATGCAGCGTACGTCCGAGATGCGAATCGTTCAAATCGGACGGCTTGACATACTTCATATCGCTGCCGTCCTGCGCAAAAATCTTCAAGCCGCCGAAAAAAACGAAAAGCAAAAACGCGGCAAATTTCATAGACCTAACCCGCTGCCACGGCCGAATCTCGACGGCTCCCGTCGGGATTGAGCTGGACCAGCGGCGAAACGAAAAGGCTCTCCGGTTTCGGATTGCCCGCCGCGAGCAGATGAAACTGCGGCGTCTTCGACGTCATCGTCGTCAACCGATGCAGTTTGTGTCCGACGCGCGGCGTTTCGTTGAACTTCTCGGCCGCGTCCGGAAGCTTCGACGCGCTTTCGGCTAGTGCCTTAAACCGTTCGGAAACGTCCGGGGTCGAAACGGCGTGCTTTACCTGAACCGGCCGCGATTCATCTTTCAGATTCGGGTAACGCAGGCCTTCGTACGCCGGAGTCGAATCGGCGATCGCCTTGAAAACTGCCGTCGCCGCGAAGTTGAAGCCGAAATCGACTCCCATCTCGCGGGCGATGAGACTGGTGATCACCCAGTCGGCCTTCGCCTGGTTTTGCGGTTCGAGTGCCTGGCGGACGCGTTGGACGAATCCGGAATTATTGGTATACGTGCCATCGACCTCGGCGAAGCTCGCGGCGGGAAGCACGACGTCCGCGTGAGTCGTCGTTTCAGTTTCAAAAAGCTCCTGAACCACGACGAAATCCTTGCCGGCAAGTACCGAAGCATCCTGAAGGCTTCCGCCGATAAGCAGCGCCTTTGCCGATTTGACGACATCCGCGACCGGCTTCCGTCCCGGAGTCATATCGTGCGCGCCGACCGAGTTGTTGTAGCGGGACAACGGATGAAGCAGCACGCGACGGTTTTCCGCGCCGAATCTGGCGGCCGAACCGGCAAGCGCTGCCTGCGCGTCCGCCGAAAGCTCGCCGCTGACCATAATGATCAGATCGCCCTCGGTTTCGCTGATGGTCCGGTTGATCGCGTCGATCTCTTTTGCGTCGATGCCCAGCTTTCCGGTCTCTTTGCCGTTGCCGATGAACGTCGAAACAAAGGCATCGTACGAATTCGGATTGATATGGACGAACTGGCTCGCCGCCGAATTGAGTCGGATCGGAGTGTCGTTGATGACGATCAGTTTCGCGCCGCCGTTCTTGACCGCCTGGCGGATCTGCTTCGCCGTGAACGACTGTTCTTCTTCCGGTTCGCCGCCGACGAGAAGGATCGTTCTTGCGTAACGAATCTCCTTATGCGTGCAGAGCGGCGCGCTCAAATTTTCGAAAAACGGACCGGGATCGGAAACGTCCGAAACGGCGTAACCATCTGAGTGCACAACATCTTGCGCGAATTTCCTGAGCGCGAAAACAGCCTCGTTCGTCAGCCGCGGCGAAGCGACGACGCCGACGTTCTTGCCGTGTTCCTTGAATTTCGCGGCGACGTGCGCGATCGCATCGTCCCACGTCGCGGGAATCAGTTTGCCGCCTTTTTTGTAGCGGATCAACGGCGTCTTGATGCGATCCGGCGAGTTGATGAAATCGTGCGCGAAACGAGCCTTGACGTCGAGAAACTCGCCGTTAAGACCGTTGACATATCGGTCGCGGGCGACAACGCGGTGAACCTTGCCGCCGCGCGTGCCGATCGAGATCTGCATTCCGTCCGAACCGTACGGATCGGTGGTCACCGTCTGATCGAGTTCCCAGGGACGCGTTTCGTGACGGTAGGTTCCGTCGAGCAGCGTTCCGGTCGGGCAGACCTCGATGCAGTTTCCGCATTGCGAGCAACCCAACCAACCGCCGTAAGTTCCGATAACGGTGTTCGCGCCGCGGTTTCCGGCCTCGATCGCGTCTTCACCCATCCATTCGTGGCAGACGCGCGTGCAGCGTTTGCAAACGATGCAGCGCTGCGGATCGTTGGCGACGATCGGCGACAGATATTTCTCGGGCTGAGCGTTCTTCTTTTCCGAAAAGCGCTCTTCAACTTCGCCCCAATCGAAAATGACTTCCTGAAGCTCGCACTCGCCGCCTCGGTCGCAAACAGGGCAATCAAGCGGGTGATTGGCGAGCAGAAACTCGCCCATCGAACGCTGCGCCTTTTCGATCTCCTCGCTTTGCGTCGTGACGATCATCCCGTCCGTGCACGAGATCGTGCACGAGGTCTGAAGTTTCGGCATCTTCTCGATGCGCACGAGGCACATACGACAAGACGCCTGGACTTCGAGATCGCCGTAATAGCAAAACGACGGAACTCCGTAACCCTTTTCGTGACAAACGTCGATCAGGCGGGCTCCTTTCGGAACCTCGTATTCCTGCTCGTTTATCGTGACTTTGATTAGTTCTGCTGACATTTTCAACTATTGCCTATGCGTCTTTCTTTGTGGTCTCAGCCTTCGGCGGCGTGTTCTTTTTCGTGGTCTTCGGACGGCTCTTGCCGTGCGATCCCGCAAAGATCTTTCCGCGTCTGCTTCTTTTATCGCCTCTTCCCATAATGATTCTCCAATTCTAGATTTTGGATTTCAGATTTTGGATCATTCGGGGATTGGGGGCCTGAGAACCAATCCAAAATCCAAAATCTAAAATCTAAATTGCATTCAGCCATTTCTTGAAGTCTTCCGGAAAACGCTTGATCGCGCTCTGGATCGGCCACGCAGCAGCGTCGCCGAGCGGGCAAAACGATTTGCCTTCGATGTTGTCGCAAATATCGAGCAACAACTGCGCGTCTTCCGGTCTTCCCTCGCCGGTCGAGATCCGGTTAAAGATCTTCACCAGCCAATCCGTTCCCTCGCGGCAGGGCGTACACCAGCCGCACGATTCGTGACGATAGAATTCGGTCAGGTTCTTGGTCGATTCCATAATGTCGACGGTCTCGTCCATAACCATCATCCCGCCCGTGCCCAGCATCGAGCCCGCTTCGACAAGTCCTTCGTAATCAAGCGTTACATTTTTACCGATGATCTGGTCCGCGTTCATAATGTAAACGCTCGACCCTCCGGGGATCACGGCTTTGAGCTTCTTGTCGTCGCGGAGCATTCCGCCGCAGTCTTCCATAATGAACTTCTCCATATCGGCATAACCCATCGGAAGTTCGTAAACGCCGGGCTTCTTGACGTGACCGCTGATCGACCAAAGTTTCGTGCCGCCCGATTTCTCGGTGCCGAGATCGCGCCATACGGTTCCGCCCATCTCGATGATCTGCGGGACCGACGTGAAGGTCTCGACGTTGTTGACGACCGTCGGGGAAGCGTAAAGCCCCTCGACTGCCGGAAACGGCGGCTTCATCCGCGGGTGACCGCGGAACCCTTCGAGCGACGACAGCAACGCGGTCTCCTCGCCGCAAATGTAAGCGCCGGCGCCGGTGTGCGTGTGGATGTTCATCGAAAAACCGGTGCCGAAGATGTTGTCGCCGAGGATTCCGGCGGCGCGCGCCTCTTCAAGCGCGGCATCGACGATATGGATCAGGTAATTGTATTCGCCGCGGAAGTATATGTAACCGGTCGAAGCTCCGAGGGCGAATCCGGCGATGATCATCCCTTCGATGACGGCATGCGGATCGCGCTCAAGCAGATAACGGTCCTTGAACGAGCCCGGCTCGGATTCATCCGCGTTGCAAACGACATACTTCGGCTTCGGCGACTGGCGCGGCACGAACGACCATTTCATGCCGGTCGGGAATCCCGCGCCGCCGCGTCCGCGTAGCGCGGAAGCCTTGACTTCGTTGATGATGTCATCCTGCGACATGCCCATCGCTTTTTTCAGCGATTTGTAGCCGCCCGCATCCTGATACACCTTCAGCGTGTGCCCGTCTTTGACGTGCATCAGCTTTAGCTGTAACGGTTCACATCCGATTGCTTTGATTTCCATAACAAGAATTACCAGCCCGAATCTATCGCAGTTTTCATTGTCACTTCGTTTTCGTTTCGGCGCAGCAACGGTTCTCCGGGAGAATCGTCGGCAGATATTTTACCTTCAGATACATCACTGCCTGCACATTCGGTTCGAGCCCGGCAGGGTTGATCGTCAGGTCGAAATCCCTTCCGTCAAAACCGTCGTAGTACGAGGTCGACGCCTTTGCTTTTTGAATAACGCGGCGGTAACCCTGGGTATTGCCCGCTTCATACGCCGTATAGTCCTGATAGAGCTCATCCGGCGAATACGAATTGAACTTCTCATTGACGACACCGACCGGTTTCAAAGTGATCCCGAGTCCCGCGTACGTTTGCTCCTTCGCTTTGATGATCTTCGTCGCTTCGGTCAGCATTCGCTGCTTGATTCCGGCGAAATCGTTGACGACGAAATCGATCTTGATCAGGTCATAGATGCCCGCGGCGTTCGCGAGATTCGTGATCTGGCGCAGCAGGCCGCGGTCTTTGAACCGGATCATCAGGTTCTTCGCCGTTTTGTAGCCCTTCAGCTTCTCAGTCGCCACCTTCCCCGATGCGTCGAACTCGTAATACGGCGCTTGATTGATGAAATCCACGAACATATCCGTGATCCCGATCGTTCCGAGTTTCGAGCGCAGCGCGTCGATCCTCGTGTCGACCGACTGTTCGCTCAAAGCGCTCGTCTGGCCTTCGCCCTGAACTCCGAACGACGCGACGAATTCGTCGGCCTTGACGTTCATCAGCACGGTGGCTTCAAGAAAGAAGACCTCGGTGACGTCTTTCGTGGCCTCGCTCCCGGCAAGTTCGCCGGTCGCGAGCGACCGGCGCCGTTCGGTGTTTCCGTAGGTCGACGCATTTGATCTTTCCTGTCCGAACGAAAACGAATTGACAAAGAACAAAATAACAAAAATCCAGAACCCTTTTCTCATAACTCACCTCAAACAAAGAATTTACCTAACCCGCCGAGGAGAGCGTTTACGCGGAATATCCCGAATCGCCGCCGACTGAAAACCAGCGGCTTACTAATAAAGATCAAAGCGCCTCGGCCACCTTCAGCGTATCCGTGTACTGGACGAATCTGGCGATCTTGCCGTCGCGAAGCGTCCAGACGTGTGCGAAGGGAACCGACATCGATCTTCCGGTCGCACAATATTTTCCGCTGTATCGGCCGAGCGCGACGACCGTGTCCCCGTCGCTGACGAACTGCGACGGAACTGCGCTGTAACCTTCCCACTCGCTCCCGAGTTTCAGAAAGACATTCTCGACGATCGCGCCGGCGCCGACATACGTCCCGCCGTACGGAAATCCCTCGGCTTCGGTCCATTCGATGTTGTCGGCAAACGACCCGAGAAGTCCCGGAATGTCGCCGGATGCGAACGCCTTGTACAGACTTTCAACGATTTGGCGGTTGTTCATTGGCTTTATTCCAAAGAATCGAGGATCTTGTCGACCTTTTCGATCGTCAGATCCTCGTGGTAATCAAATCCGATCTGCATCATCGGTGCCGTGCCGCAACTGCCGAGGCATTCGACGAGCGTCACGGTATATTTGCCGTCCTCGGTCGACTCTCCCGGCTTGATGCCGAGTTTGCCGCAGATATGGTCCGTGATGTCCGGCTCGCCCATTATCTTGCACGACAGGGTCTTGCAGATCTGAATATGATGGCGTCCGACCGGGCGGAGATTGAACATCGAGTAAAACGTCGCGGTTTCCCAAATATCCGTGACCTCGAGTCCGAGGAACTTCGCGAGGAAGTTCACTCCCTGGTTGTCGATCCAACCGCGTTCGCGCTGAATCACAAAAAGAAGCGGGATCAGTGCCGAACGGCTCCGTTCCTCAGGATACTTCTTCAAATGCGATTCCATCTCGGCGACGACCGCCGGAGAGAACTCCGCTACTTCGTCGGTGTAATTGATCTTGTTCGTATAGTCGGTTGCTACTGATGCCATCTTGTTCTTTCGCCTACGGCCTAAAATTGTATACCACCACGCCTTTTACCCTAACAGGATACCCTTCGATAGTAGTTGTCGAGAAAGTCGATTCACTGGCCGCCTTCACCGATGCCGCTCGGAGCAACGGATGACCTCCAATGGCTTTGGCGGATACGACGTAGCCTAGTTCGTCAATTGTGACCATCACGTAAACGGTGCCGATCGCGCGAACGGCCCGGGCGGCGGCCGGATACTTTGGGACGACAAGATTCTTCGCCTTCCCATTAACAACTTCGCCAGGCAGCTCCGCCGTACTTTGCGAGTTTGCCGATACGATCGGCGGGATGTCAGTATCCGGAACTGCCGTCAAATCATCGCTGCGTCCGTCACCAACTGTTTCCGAATTCTTCTTAACCCGCCGCAAATCGAACAGCGCGGGCGAATTCTTCTTAACCCGCCGCAAATCGAACAGCGCGGGCGAAACGATATCCGCTTCCTTGCCGGGCCAGACAAAGAAAATCCGCGACGCGGGAATCGTCACATCATTATCCTCGCAACCGATTCTGTCAATCGTTGTCTTGAATCCGCGTTTCCGAATCTCTATTCGGTAGGTTCGGCCGACGTTCAGCTCAGCGAACCGGGAACCGTCTTTCTTTATCGGTGTCGCGGCTTTGCCCGATTCCGCATCCGAAAGCGTTATTTGCGCATCGTCGACAGGAAACTGCTCGGACGATCCTTCTTCTTTGAACTCAAAGATCCTCAGTTTGATCCCACAGCGTTCCTGCGCCGAAACCGCTGCGGGCAACAAGACGCAAAGAATGAAAGCGCCCACAAGTCCTTTGGTGTAAATCTCGGATTTCGACATCAGCCAAAAACAACAGCGAGAGCCGTCCGCAGACGGCTGACTAACTAATGAACCCTCTGCTCCGTGCGACGTTCGAGCGCATCGATCCGGCGACCGTTGTCGGCCACCTCGGCCGCGATCGAATCTGTTTTCACTTCCAGCCGCCGCAACGATTCGCCCTGTTCGGTTTGGATCCCGCGAATCTCGGCAATATCTGCCCGGATTTCGACGATATCGGCCCGGATTTCGACGATATCTGCCTTGATTTCGACGATATCTGCCTTGATTTCGACGATATCTGCCTTGATAACGTCGATATCTGCCTTGATCACGTTCAATTCTTCACGAATCGCGTTGACACTGATCACTAAGTTGTTGAGGATCTTAAAGATCTGTTTTTCCTGATTTTCGGTCATGAGTATTTCTCCTTCTTCTAATTTCTCTGAGTATTAAGTAAAAAGCCCCGTATTCAAATCCCCTGTTTTTAACCGATCAACGATCAATTTCCCCCAAAACAATATCCAGCGATCCGATGATCGCAACGACGTCGGCGACCATTTCGCCTTCGCTCATTGCCGGCAACGCGGCGAGATTCACGAAACTCGGGCCGCGGAAGTGGACGCGTTCGGGTTTCGGGCCGCCGTTTGATTTCATATAGACGCCAAGTTCGCCTTTCGATGCCTCGATCGGCATATAAACCTCGCCTTCCGGAACATTGAAGCCCTCGGCGACGATCAAAAAGTGATGGATCAGCGAATCCATATGTTTGCGCATATCGTCGCGGTCCGGAAGTACGACTTTCGGCGCGTCGGCTTTGACCGGGCCGGGCTTGAGGCGATCGAGCGCCTGGCGGACGATCTTGTGCGATTCGTAACATTCCCGCATCCGGACCTGGAAACGCGCCCAGACGTCGCAGTCGTTTTCGACCACGACGTCGAAATCGTATGTTTCGTAACTCGTGTACGGATTGTCGCGACGGAGATCGAGATCGACGCCGCTGCCACGCAGACACGGCCCGGTCAATCCCCAGTCGATCGCCTCCTCGCCCGAAATAATGCCGATGCCTTGCGTCCGCGACTGCCAGATCGTGTTGCCCGTGACGAGAGTTTCGAACGTCTTCATCGCGTCGAGAAAGTTGTCAAGAAACTGTCGGCAACGATTTTCAAAGCCCGCCGGGAGATCCATCATCAGACCGCCGATGCGGAAATAACTCGGCGTCAAGCGGCCCCCGGAGACCGATTCGATAATGTTTAGTATTTTCTCGCGTTCCTTGAAGCAGAAAAAGAAGACGCTCATCGCGCCGATATCGAGACAGTGCGTCCCGAGCCATACCATATGCGACGCGATCCGCTGCAGTTCGCACATCAGGACGCGGATCGTTTGCGCTCGTTCCGGGATCTCGAGCTGGAGCAGCTTTTCGGCGGCCATCACATAAGCCAAATTGTTTCCGAGCGGATTAAGATAATCCATTCGGTCGGTGATGACGATTCCTTGCTGATACTTCTTATACTCGAAAAGCTTCTCCATTCCGGTGTGGAGATAGCCGATATCCGGCACGGCTTTGACGATCAGTTCGCCGTCGAGCCGCAGGTCAAGCCGCAAAACGCCGTGCGTCGAAGGATGCTGCGGCCCCATCGACAGAGTCATATGCGACTCGAGCGTTCGGTCGAGAACTTCGACGCCATCGGTTACATTTTCCAATCCCATAATGGTCTTAAATTCGAACTCCGCAGAAATCCGCGATCCGAAATCTCAAATCCGACATCAACTCAAAGAATAGGGTTCATACCCGCGCAACGGATAATCCTTGCGGAGAGCGTGGCCGTCGAAATCCGACGGCAAAAGAATCCGACGCAGATCCGGGTGATTGTCAAAGATCACGCCGACCAGGTCATACGCTTCGCGCTCGTGCCAGTTGGCCGACTTCCAGATGTCCGAGACGGTATCAACGTGCGGATCGTCTTCCGAGAGCAAAACCTTCAGACGAAGCCGTTGGTGATGCGTCGTCGAAAACAAGTGATAGTTGACCTCGAAACGCGGATCGTCTTCCGGCCCGCGGTCGGAACCGCAAAGGTCGGCGAGAAGGTTGAAACCGTGCGAACCCTTCAGGAATCCGCACACGGCGTTGATCGCTTCGCGCGGCACCGTGACCGTGATTTCACCAAGCGAATCCTTAACGTCGGCGACCCACGAAGCATTCTCGCCTTTCAGGTTTTCGACAATTTCCAGAAGTGTGTTCATTGTTACGTTAATTCTGCTGACCGTTTATTTCCCTTCGATCGAATCGAATGTCCGACATTAACAACTACGAGGACTTTCGTCGCTCGTGGCGTGACGGCACCGAATACGGACGAGCCGTCTTGTTCTGCGCCACTTCGGCCTCAATCTCGCGTTCGAGGGCGGTTCCCTCGGTGACCGGCAGCGTTCCGGGAACGATCGCCTTGCGCGATTCTTCTTCAAAAGCGTCGCGTCGGTCCCTCACCGAGTCCGTCATTATCTTTTCCTGGAGCATCGTGATCGCGTGCACCAGCATTTCCGGTCGCGGCGGGCAGCCCGGAATGTAAATGTCGACGGGAACGATCTTATCGACGCCCTGGACGATCGCGTAGTTGTCGAAAACACCGCCCGACGTTGCACAGGCGCCCATCGAGATGACCCATTTGGGTTCGGGCATTTGATCGTAGATGCGTCGGAGAACCGGCGCCATCTTCCGCGAGACGCGGCCCGAGACGATCATTACATCAGCCTGCCGCGGACTTGCCCGAAAGGTCTCCGCGCCGAAACGGGAAATGTCGTTGCGCGACGCGGCCGTATTCATCATTTCGATCGCACAGCACGCAAGTCCGAAAGTTGCCGGCCAGATCGAGGACTTTCGTGACCAGTTGATCACCGCGTCGAGTTTGACCGTCACGACGTCGGGAAGTGATTCCCAGATGCTATTTTCTAAACCCATGATTCAATTTGCGATTTGCGATTTGGGATTTTTGATTCCGAAAGACCAGCCCATCACGCCAATCCAAAATCCAAGATCCCAAATTCCTAAGCGGCCTTTTTCAATTCAGTCCGTTCGGCATTCTTTGCCTTGACTATTGCTTTCGCTTCCGCACGGGCCTGAGCGCGGGCCTGCATTCCCCAGTCGAACGTCCCTTTCTTCCAGACATAAATGTAGCCCACGACCAGCGTGCCGATGAATATCAGGATCTCGATAAACGCGATCGTTCCGAACGCGATGCCGCTGATCTTTTGTTGCGCGAGCAGTTCTTTGAACGCGACCGCGAACGGGACCATAAACAAGACTTCTATGTCGAACAGCAGAAAAATGACGGCGACCGTGTAGAACTTGATCGAGTAACGCTCGCGTGCCGATCCGACCGGGTCCTTGCCGCATTCGTACGGCATCAGTTTCGTCGCCGTCCGCTTGCGCGGTCCGATCAACTGCGTCACCAAAAGCTGACTTGCGGCAAAGCCCATCGCGATCAAAAACATGACCCCGATCGGCGCATAGTCCATTAAGTTGAAGTTATTCATCGAAGCCTTTTAATTTCTTGAATTCAGACTGCTTAAAATCGAGAAATCGTACGTAGCGAACTTGAGAATTATTGCACAAAACAAATCGTAAGTTAAGCCGGAAACAGTGTCAAGGCGACGAACTTTTGACAAGCTCTTGACGGTATTCGCGACGCCCCGATGTTAAATTGCGGCAAGTTAATACAAATTTTGCAGGAATATTTTTCGTTGACCGCAATTTGCGCCCTATGCTACTTTTGAGTTGGCGCAATGCGCCGCGAAAGCCGCTTTTCACACCGCTTCTATTTCAAATTGTGATAACAGGATTCAATACAGATATTGAGCATAACGGCGTCGTTTACCACGTGCAGACCGAGGATAAAGGTCTGGACGCGGCGCTCATCCTGTCACTCGTTTACGATCGCGGGACAATTCTTGCCAGTAAACGCACGCCTTACGATGACTTGATCGAGAATGGATTCGACGAAAAAGTTCTCGCCGAACGACTCCAGAAGCAGCACAAACTGATCTGCGCCGCTGTCCGAAACGGCCGAATCGAGGACCTGAAAAAGATGGCCGCGAAGGATGCCGCGCTGAAACGTGGAAGTTCTTCGCCGACCAAACCGGTTCTGCAGCCAGCTGCGCACCCTATTGGTGCGCAGGCAAATGAGTTGGTGCCGCCGGTCATCAGCCCGTACCGACCGGCAGTCCAGACAATCTCACCGGCTCGCGCCGAGCCGAGTCCGCCCGTCCAACCGGCGCACGCTTTCACAGCGCCGATCCCGCAGCCGAATGAAGAACTCGTTTGGGATCTGCCGTTGAAGATCATCGACGACGAACTGGTTGTCGAAGCGGACGGAATCATCGATGATGCGACCGGCGACACGATTGTGCTTGACGACGCAATTCAATTCGTCGAACCGATCCCGACCTACAACGGGAAACTTGAGATCGACTTCGCGACCAAAACGACTTTCCGGGCCGGCGAGCGGAAGACGCTTCAGATCTGCGTCCACCGCGGCGACCCGACAAAGCGGATCGTCGGCGTGCAGATCGTCGTCAAAGTGCTCGGTTCGAGCTTTCGCCCGTTGATTTTCCACGCCAAGACCGATGCCACCGGCATCGCCGTCATCCATCTCCAGGTTCCGCAGTTCCGTTCGGGCCGCGCGGCCCTGCTTGTCCGCGCGTTGGACAAAGGCGAAGAGGCCGAACTTCGGCAGATCGTCCGCCAGGGCTGATTCGATTTGGCAGTTTGCGTTTGTTAGACTCGTAGTATGAAAGTCACGGTCAACGGCGAATCGCGCGAACTCGCGGCGGACGTTTCCTTGCTCCAGATGCTCAGAGAACTTGAACTGCCGACCGCGCGGGTCGCGATCGAACTTAACCGCGAGGTCGTCCGCAAAAGGGATTGGGATAGCATCACAATAAAGGACGCGGATCGTATCGAGATCGTCCACTTCGTCGGCGGAGGCTAGGCAATTCGGACCGGCGATGTCGGAGTTTCGGACCTTCGCGGCTTTCGTCCCGCGATCAACAATCAACGCTCAGCAATTAACAAGCATCCGCGAATATTGTACATTCGATTTATCGGCTGACGGTGACTTCAGGATTTCGGTTAACCCGAAATCGGAAAACCCGATTCCGAAATCGAATTATGTCTGACACGTTTACACTCGCGGGGACAACGTTCACCTCGCGGCTTATCATCGGAACCGGCAAATATCGCAGTTTCAAGGAGATGCAGGCGGCGCACAAGGCTTCAGGGGCGGAAATGGTGACGGTCGCCGTCAACCGCGTTCCGCTCGACCGCAAGTCCGAATCTTTTCTCGACTATCTCGATCCGGAGATGCGGATCCTCCCGAACACGGCCGGTTGCTACGACGCCGATCACGCGATCCGCACGGCCCGTCTCGCGCGCGAGGCGCTTGAGACGGATTGGATCAAACTCGAGGTCATCGGCGATCCGGTGACCCTTTTGCCTGACAACGAACAAACGCTGGAAGCGGCGAGAATTCTCGTCAAAGAAGGGTTCATCGTTCTGCCGTATTTTTCCGACGATCTGATAATGGCCAAGAAACTGCTCGACGCCGGATGTCCGGCGGTGATGCCGCTCGCGGCGCCGATCGGGTCTGGAATGGGCGTTCAGAATCCGTCAAATCTGCGAATCATGCGCGAACAGTTGCCGGATGCGACGATCATCGTCGATGCCGGCGTCGGCGTGCCGTCAGACGCGTCGATCGCGATGGAACTCGGAGCCGACGCGATCCTGATGAATACCGCGATTGCCGAGGCGCGCGATGCGGAACTGATGGCGACGGCGATGAATTACGCCGTCAGGGCGGGACGTCTTTCATATCTTTCGGGCAGAATGCCGAAGCGACTCTACGCGTCGGCTTCGAGCCCGATCGAGGGAGCGATCAAATAATGAGGGAAGTTAAGTTAATTATCATCGTCAGCGCCGCGGCGCTTTTTATCGCGGCCTGCGCGGCAAAGGAGCCCCCGGGTCAGCCGCGCGTCGGGATCGTCTTGGCCGAAAGCAAAATGTACGAGGCGTCGCTCTATCGGCAGAATTGTGCGCTATGCCACGGCGTCGAGGGATATGGAAAGGAGATGCAGGGCCGAATGATCCCGTCGCTCCGTCACGGCGATATCGCAAGCAAGACCGAGGAACAGATCTACGAACAGATCGCCACCGGCAAGCCGCCGATGCCGTCGTTCAAATTTCAGCTGACCGAGGAAGAAATGCGGCGGATGGCAAAGTTCATCTACAAAGATCTGCAGGGACGGCAATAAATGAAGATCCTGATCTCCGGTGCGACCGGACTTGTCGCAAAGCAGCTGATCCCGGTCCTCGAATCAAAAGGGCATTCGATCTCGAAGCTTGTCCGTACGAAGACGGCGGGTTCCGACGAGATAATCTGGAATTCCGAGAACGGCTTCAGCGATGACGAAGCGCTGAAACTAGAAGGATTTGACGCCGTGATCCATCTTGCCGGCGACAACGTCGCTTCCGAGAACTGGTCCGCCGACAAGAAGCGCCGCATACGAGAGAGCCGCATTCAGGGGACGAGATTGCTGGTCGGCGCGCTGGCTGAATGCAAGACCAAACCGAAGACCTTGATTTCGGCGTCGGCGATCGGATTCTACGGCAATCGGGAAGACGAGATCCTGACCGAGGAATCCGCTCCCGGAAGCGGTTTTTTCCCTGAGATCTGTCAGGGATGGGAAGCCGAAGCGTTGAAGGCAAGAGAATTCGGAGCGCGCGTTGTGACACCGCGTATCGGAATCGTTCTTTCCAAAGACGGCGGCGCGCTCGAAAAGATGCTCACGCCGTTCAAGTTCGGTGTCGGCGGCATCATCGGATCTGGAAAACAATGGATGCCTTGGATCGCAATCGGCGATCTTGTGAGGATTATCGTCTTCGCTCTCGAGAATGAATCGATCAGCGGACCGCTCAACGCGACGGCGCCGAATCCGGTGACCAACTCCGTATTCACGAAAACGCTTGGGAAAGTGCTCAACAGACCAACATTTCTTCCCGTCCCAGAATTTGCCATCAAGCTGCTGTTCGGCGAGATGGGCGAGACTCTGTTGCTGCAGGGAAATCGCGTGATTCCCAGAAAAGCACTCGATTCGGGATTCGAATTCGATTTCACTGATCTTGAAGGCGCGCTTGCCGCGCAACTTGTTTAGGCTTGAGACACGGACCACGCTCACTCAAGACCTTTTTGCCTTTCGCTTCAGCTTTCTCGCATTGTCCGATATCCAACGCTCGGCATCGTCGTAATATAAAAACTTGCGTTCACTCTCGCGGAATTCGCGAGTGTGGTTCATCCTTCGTCCGTTGATGTTCTTCGTCGGATGAAACACGTGGAGCATTTCGTGGAACATCACGTATTCGACGACGAATTTCGGCACGTGCGCGTCATCGAGCGAACGGCTGATGACGATCGTCCGGTGAGCCGGATCGTGATGGCCGAGGATCCTGTAGGTTCTGCGCGCCGACCAGGTCAGCACCGGTTTCTCCAAATTGCCTCCGAAATAGATCTGATTCACCTTTTCGAAGATGCCGTCGAGGTCGTAAACGGCTCCGCGCGCACCGCTGATCACTTTTCGGCCGAGCGATCGTTTGTTCTCGCGGGCCTTCTCCTGCACCTCGTGCCCCTTCACATACGCGGCATAGACGCGCCTCGCCTCGGCCGGAACCGAGCGGCGCAACAACTTCGCGACCAGGATGTAAGCGAGCGCCTTGTGCTCATTCGGCGGCATCGTCCGGCATATTTCGCCGACACGCACCAGTATCCGGCCGTCACGGATGCGGATCGTATGATTGATGCCGACGTACGGATAAAACTCGACCGAGATCTCGGGCATCTGATTCCCGCTGCGGTCGAGCGCGCGGAACGCTTCCACGTAAAACGGTTTCAATTCATCGGCAGCCTTGCTCATAAAACATAGAGAGTAGTGGATTCAGACCCGAACGCGCAAAGCCGCCGGGTTTGGCGTTGGTCTGCAGCGGCTCCGTCAGCGGTTCGGTACGAAGAAACCGTCAACGGCCATTTATCAGTTTTCAGTTATCCGTTTTCCGCTATTCCGAAGACAAAAGTTCCTTCAAAAGTTCCGCCGGCGCTTTCAGGATAAACAGCGTTTAACTAATAATTGTTGACAGGTTTAGCACTAAAATGTTATCTGTTTTAATAGCGCAGGCATCCCTTTTCGGAAACGCCTGCTTCGGGTCTCACGAAATGTAGAATGGCTGTCCGCGGTTCAAATATTGGGTTCGAGAAAGTTAGTAATTTTCCCGACACGCGCGGGCAGGCGATCCTAACGGCGATCATCGGCGAACATCTCATCACCGGTGAACCGGTCGGCTCAAAAGCAATCGCGGAAAAGTTTGTCAGCAGCTTCGGCTTGAGTTCGGCGACGATCCGCAATGTGATGGGCGATCTAGAAGAAAGCGGACTGGTCGAACAGCCGCATACTTCCGCCGGACGCGTTCCGACGGACAAGGGCTACCGCTTCTACGTTGACAACCTGCTCGGGATCTTGCGCCTCTCGGACGAGGACCTTCGCTTTATCGGCGAGGAATTCGGTTCCCTCGAAAGCGAATTCAAGGAAACTCCCGACCGCTTGATGGAACGCACCTCGCACCTTCTCTCGGCTCTTTCAAATAACATCGGCATTGTTGTGTCGCCGTCGCTCGCCCACGACCGTCTCCAGCACATCGAGTTTGTGAATCTTTCCGAAAGGCGCATTCTCGTCGTTCTGGTCTCGGCCCCGAACATCGTCCACAACAAGATAATCCGGCTTAGGGATTCGTTCCCGCAGGACGAACTTGATCGGACCGCGCGATACATCAACGCGGAGTTCGGAGGCAAGAGCCTTGCCGAGATACGGGTTGAGATTCTCAGGCTGATGCACGAAGAAAAGAGCCTTTTTGACAAACTGCTCCAGACGGCGATGATCCTCTGTTCCCAGAGCATCGAGAATGAGGACGAGAATCTCGGCGAGGTCTATGTTGACGGAACGTCGAACATTGTCGCCAAACGGGACTTCACCGATATGGAGCGACTGCGCGAACTCTTGCGGACGATCGAGGAAAAGTCGCGATTAATGCGCATTCTAAACCAGTGCGTGGATCGCGAATCGACGGCGAAAGGGAACGTTCAGGTGGTCATCGGCAGCGAGAACGCCTCGGCCACTCTCAGCGACTGCACTTTGATAACCGCACCGTACAAGATCGGACGCGGATCGGCGATCGGAACTCTAAGTGTGCTCGGACCGACGAGGATCGAGTACTCGCGGATCATCTCGATCGTCGGCTACGTCGCCCGAATTCTTGAAAAACATATGGCCAAGGATATTTCTGCCAGCTAGCAGTCGCCCGACGCCAATCCACTAAGTCACGAGTCAAATAATGGATTCAAATCAAGATTACGAAAATCAGGATGTTTCTGCCGTTGAAATCGACAACGACGGAGCAGTTTCGATCGAAGACTTCATTCGGCAGCTCGAAGCCCGAGAGAAGGATCTGCATATTTCACCGGATCTTGATATCGAGGTGGAGGGCGCTGATTTTGATGATACGAATCCGCCCGATTTTATCAGATCGGAATTCAACGTCGGGAAACATATCGAGATCGAACCCATCCGCGCGACGAACTTGGTGCCCAACAATAAGACGTTTTCGGATCTCGAGGACGAGGTCGAATTGCTGAGAACGAAGCTCGAGAAAGCCGAAAACGACCGGGCCGAAATGACCTCGACGATGCGCCGCCGGCAGTTTGATTTTGAGAATTATCGCAAGCGGACCGAACGCGAACGCGATGAAACGTTTCTCAATCAACTCAGCAACCTCGCCGGACAAATGCTGCCGGTGATCGATAATATGGACCGCGCGCTCGTTTTCGCCGAGAAGCACTCTGATGGAAAGTCCAGCGATTTTCACGAGTTTTTCCGCGGCATCGCGCTCGTCAGCCAACAACTGAACGAAGTGCTCGCCGAGATGGGCATTTTTCCGATCCTTGCAGTCGGCGAGCCGTTTGATCCGAACTTTCACGAAGCCGTCGCCGCCGAACCGAGATCGGACGTGCCGCAGAACACAGTCACTTCGGAACTCCTCCGCGGATACCGAATCGGCACCAAGGTGATCCGTGCTGCGATGGTTCGAGTCGCCGTTGCCCCGCGAACCGAAACTCCGGCCGAAATTCAGCAACCGTCGGGCGATCGCGAATAATCCACTCAGTTTCCACACGGAATTCACGCAAACAAAGAAAGGACTCAGGACGAATATGAGCAAAGTAATTGGCATTGACCTTGGAACAACAAACTGCTGCGTTTCCGTACTGGAAAACGGAAGCGTGCAGATCATTCCCAACAAGGAAGGCGGACGTACCACGCCGTCTGTCGTCGGCTTTACCGACAAAGGCGAACGGCTCGTCGGACAGATCGCCAAGCGACAGGCCGTAACGAACCCGACGAACACGCTGTCGGCGGTCAAGCGGCTCATCGGCCGCAAGTTTGACTCGGCCGAAGTGCAGAAAATGCGCGAAACCGTGCCGTTCGAGATCGTCGAGGCGCCAAATGGCGATGCATTTATCCGCGTGCTCGACCGCGACTATTCGCCACCGGAGATCTCCGCAATCGTCCTTCAGCGCCTGAAAATGGCGGCCGAAGAATTCCTCGGCGACAAGATCACCGAGGCCATCATTACGGTGCCCGCCTATTTTGATGATATGCAGCGACAGGCGACTCGTGACGCCGGCAAGATCGCGGGACTCGAGATCGAGCGCATCATCAACGAACCGACGGCCGCCGCGCTGGCCTACGGTTTCGGCAAGAAAAAGAATGAAAAAGTCGCCGTTTACGACCTCGGAGGCGGCACGTTCGACATCACGATCCTCGAGATCAACGACGGTGTTTTCGAGGTTCTTTCGACATCCGGCAACACCTTCTTAGGCGGCGAGGACTTTGATCAGCGAATCATCAATTGGCTCGTCGACACTTTCCGCGAAGAGAATCACATCAATCTGCGAGAAGACAGACTCGCGCTCCAGCGCCTCAAGGAAGCGGCCGAGCGCGCCAAGTGCGAACTCTCGAGCGTCCTTGAAACAACCGTCAATCTGCCCTTCATCGCGGCCGATGCGACCGGTCCGAAGCATATCAATAAGGTGCTGACGCGAGCGAAGTTTGAAGAGCTTGTTCAGGATCTCGTCGAATCATCGGTCGAGCCCTGTCAGAAGGCTCTCTGGGATGCGAAGCTCAAGCCCACGGACATCGATAAGGTAATTCTCGTCGGCGGGCAGACGCGCTCGCCGATCATTGGTGCGACCGTGACGGAGGTTTTTGGCAAGGAACCGTCGGCGGAGATCAATCCGGACGAAGTCGTCTCGATGGGCGCGGCGATCCAGGGCGGAGTTATGACCGGTGATGTCAAGGATATCGTCCTTCTCGACGTACTGCCGTTGTCGCTCGGTCTTGAAACGCGCGGCGGATTGTTCGTCAAGCTTATCTCGAAGAACTCGACGATCCCGCTCAAGAACACGATGACGTTCACGACGGTCGTCGACAATCAGCAGTCGGTGGAGATCCATATTCTGCAGGGTGAGCGCGAGATCTCCTCGGGCAACCGAAGTCTCGGCAAATTCGAGCTGGTGGGAATCCCGCCGTCGCCGCGTGGCGTTCCGCAGGTTGACGTTTCGTTCGAGATCGACGCCAACGGCATCGTCAACGTCTCGGCCAAAGACAAGATGACGGGACTCGAACAGGCGATGCAGATCACGCCCTCGTCCGGATTGTCGCCGGACGAGATCGACCGTTTGATTATGGAGGCGGAAACCTCGGTCGACCGCGACAAGGAAGCGAAGGGACTTATCATGCAGCGCAACAAACTCGATTCGCTCGTCAAGAACACCCGCAAGGCGATGACCGAATTCGGCAAAGGCCTGGAACTCGAACAGCAGAAATCGATCAACGCGATGCTGAACGAGGCCGAAGAGTTCGTTTCGTCCGACGATCGGGCACAGCTCGAAGCGGCGACCAAGAAGGCAGAAGAAGCCGCCAACGAGTTGACAACGGCCCTGATGGTAATGGCTTAGGCGTTCGGAGTTCCGCCTTCAGGCGGCGAGATTGCAATCCAATCGCATTCGGGGCACAATATTTTTCAGGAAATTTCTTTTGCCGAGGAGGTTCCTGAAATGGGAAATTATCGAAAAATCATAGCGGTCGCCGGTGTGGCGGTCGCTTTTTTGTTTGCGTTCTACAGCCTCGCGACCGCGCCCAGATTCGAAATTCCGGCGGCGGCGCAGGCGACGGTCACGCCCGAGAATGCGAATTCGGTCCGCAAAGAGTATCGCGAAGCGGTGCTGAAGAGGATGGAAATGGGCGACCGCGTCGCAGTTCCGGAAGATCGCATCGGCTATCTTGAAGGCGACGTCAAACTCGTCAACAAACAGGAATCCGTTAGCGAAAAGATGACCACGAAGTCGTTGGATCGAATGCCGAAGATTTCGGCCGGGGCAGAGATCGAACGGATTGCCGGACGCTTTCAGAATCCGGAATTCCGCGACGGACTCAAGGCGTTCGCCCGGAATGCTACCGACGACCGGAAGATCGCCTTTCTGAACGGCGGCAAGTTCTATCTTGATGATCTGAACGCGGGAGCGAAGGCAGTTCCGCGACCGACCGAAGATCCGGAAAAGAAGTGCCGCGAGTCGTGCGAGAGGATCTTCAACATCGTTTGCAAGGAAATCTGCGAATGGGACTGCCGCATCGTCAACGGCGAAAAGGTCTGTGAAAAGAGCTGCAAGACGATCTGTCCGGAGATAGAAAACATCGTCTGCAAGAAACTCTGCGACTGAGCGAGGGCTTGCGCAGCTACTTCGGAAGTGCAAACCGCGAAGTGCGGCGGCCTGTAACTGTGCCTGTCAGCCGGCGGGGCTTGTCAAGACGGTGCCGGATATCGCAAAAAATACTTTAAACGTCAGTTCATTAGCGTGGGCTGACATTTTCATTTTGGATGCGGGATTTTGGAATCTGGACCGATCGGTTTCTTCATTTTCGAAGCGTTCTGTCCGGTCACGCGAAACATCATCCGTATTGTTCAGCAATTCAGCGGCAAATTATGTCAAAACGAGATTATTACGAGATTCTGGGCGTTTCGAAGAACGCGTCCGAAACCGAGATCAAGACCGCTTACCGGCGGTTGGCGGTGCAGCATCATCCGGACAAGAATCCGGGCGATCACGCCGCCGAGGACAAGTTCAAGGAAGCGGCGGAAGCGTATTCCGTCCTGTCTGACGCCAACAAACGCGCGTCCTACGATCGTTTCGGCCACGCGGGGGCGAACGGGCAAGGTTTCGGGGGATTCGAAGGTCAGGGATTTTCGAACATCGAGGACATCTTCGATCTCTTCGGGTTCGGCGATATGTTCGGCGGCGGCCGCGGGCGCGGGTCGCGCACGTCTTCCCAGCGCGGCGCGGACCTGCGTTACGATCTCGAGATCGCGCTTGAGGATGCGGCGCACGGAAAAGAGGAAAAGCTCCATATTCCAAGGCTCGAAACGTGCGATGAATGCGACGGACGCGGCGCCGAGAAGGGAACCGACCCCGAAGCGTGCATCGCCTGCGCCGGCAGCGGCCAGACCCGATATCAGCAGGGTTTCTTCTCGGTGATGCGAACTTGTGCGAACTGCGGCGGCAAGGGCCAGATTATCAAATCACCGTGCAAGAAATGCCGTGGCGCGGGCCGGGTCGAAAAGGAAAGGACGCTGGAGATCAAGATTCCGGCGGGAGTCGAGACGGGCTCCAGGCTGCGCGTCGGCGGCGAGGGCGAAGCCGGCGTCAACGGCGGGCTTACAGGCGATCTGTACGTCGTGATCCACGTCAAGGAGCACGATCTTTTCGAGCGTCAGGGTGTGAATCTTTACGCTTCGGTCCCGATCTCCTTCACTCAGGCGGCGCTCGGCGCGGAGATCTCCGTCAAAACCCTTGACGGTGAAGAGATGCTGAAGGTCCCGGCCGGAACCCAAACCGGAACGGTCTTTCGCATCAAGAACCAGGGAATGCCCAACCTCGGCGGCCGCGGCAAAGGCGACCTCTTTGTCGCTGCGACGCTCGTGACGCCGAAAAACCTGACGAAGGATCAGCGCAAGATCCTCGAACAGCTCGCCGAGATCGAAGACACGGAATTCCACGACGAGAGCTTTATGGACAAGGTCCGGAACATTTTCGGGTAGCTTGGAGTTCCGCCATCAGGCGGCGAGAACTCTGCGGAGAAGACGGTTTCGCGTTTCTTGGCGTTTTTTCGCGGTCAGAATTTCTTTAGCGTAATCTGGGATAAACCCGGTTAGGGAATGGCAATCCAGCACTTTGCCGAGCAGCTGCCCGGTAACCGGCGCCGTTTCTGACAGAACACAGACAGCTCGGGTGCAAGAGGATGCTTCGAAACCAGCGTTTTGCTATCGATTGAAACAAACCCGCTCCACCCAGCCAATTTGTGTTCTGTAGGAAACGCGACTTGCTTCGTTCGCCTCGGTTTTTCAAAGCCGATACAAGATTCTTGGAACTTGGATTCCAGATTCCAAGATTCCAAGGAAGGTTCGAGATTCCAAGATTCCAGATCCGAATTCAAGATTCCAGAATTCCAAGGGTTCGAGACTGGAAATCCCGAATCGCGCTGCAATCGCGTCGAGTCGGTACCATCTGCGGTAGCGGATGGTTGAAGATAGATTGGTATCAATACCTCGGTCCGGGAGTGCCGCAACCAACCATCCGCTACCGCAGATGGTACCGACTCGTCCCGGCCCCGAATACAAAGAACCCGTGGGTTTTTCAAAGCTCCCGAATCTGGAATATCTGGAATCCCAAATTCGGAAACCCGAATTCCCAAATTCGATTTCCCAAATCCGCAATCGTCCTACTCTTCTTCGTCTTTTTTCGAGAACAGAATCTTGCCCTGACGGACCTCTTCGATGGCGATGGTCGTGTTCTTGCGACGCGATTTGTCGGGTTCGATGCGCGGGTCGGCGCCGCGGTTCAGTTGTTTCCAGCGCAGGAACGCGACGGTGATCTTGTGAAAGTTCGAGCCCGTGCGGATCAGATCCTCGGGCGCGATCAACGGTTCGGTAATAATGCTCATAATTTTTTTGCCGGATAAGTTTCCCATCCGGTTCCGGCGCATTGCAGGCACGGCGTGACGGTGTTCGCACGGCCGCGGCCTCCGCATTGTTGGCATTCGACCGGCGAAACGCCGGCGTTGACGGCGCCTTTGCCGCCGCAGACGATGCACGATGCCACATTGCCCGGCGCGACGTTCCATTTTCCGGAACCCTCGCACCAGGCGCATTTTGAAGGAATTGAAAGCGCTGTTGTCATAATTCGCAAATCAGGCTGCGGCGGCAGTATCGCCGGCGTCGCGGAAAAAAGTTCGTTTCGTGGCCGCGTATTCTTCGCAGCGCAGAATGGCGGCGGCGGCGACCGACTCGTCAATCGTAAAGAAGGCATCGCCGTTGGCGGACTTCGCGCGGACCCCGCCGGCCCGGACCTCCCAATTCGAAAGCCCTCGAAACGCGAGCAGGTTGAAAGTTTCCATCGCCTCGTAGCCGCTGATCGCCGTCAGCGATTCGAGCAGCCGTTCGGCGTGGTTTCGTTCACGGGTTGTTACCTCGACGGCCGTCCGGATCGCGCGCCGGACCTGTTCGGTCAGATCCCTCGCCAGCGGCGACGTGTGCCTCGCGGCGATCCTGCGATCCTCACGGAGTTTCCCGAGCTCGTCACGATAGACGTTGAGCAGAACAAGGTAATCTCGGCACAGGCCGATGATCTTCGCCGGATCGTCGGCGCGGCTCAGCGCGGTTTCGGCGTCGAGCAGTTTCTCGTTCACCAGAAGATTTACGAACAACATACGTCACCCCAGCTTCTGATCGATCGGCATCGCGCACGTGTTGACATTGTTCACTGCCACCAGCGCCTGAAATCTGACGAACAGTGCAGCGGAGATCAAACCCAGCAAAAACAGGATTATCATTTGGAATCTCCCTGCGAGGCCGCGGCCTGTTCGAGCGGTCCGTTGACAACTTCCGGGTCTTCCACCGTTTCGAAACTCCCGATCGCTTCCTGTTCGTCGTCAAAAACGTCGAAAACCGTGAGCAATTTCGTGATCACCATCAGTTCGCGGACCCGTTCCGTGAGTTTCAGGAGTTTCATATCGCCGCCGCTTTTCTGGAGCGTCGTATAGCCCGCGACCAACTCGCCCAGCCCGCTGGAGTCAATATGCGTGACGTCGGCAAGATTGATCAGAATGCGCTTTTCGCCTTTGTCGACCAGCGCGCGCAGCGCTTTGTGAAGGTGTATGTTTCCCGCGCCCAAGCGAATGTTTCCGCGCAGGTCAAGCACGGTCACGACGCCAGCCCGGCGTTCGGTAATCTCAAGATTGTTCATCGAATTCTCCGCTAATCAGCTGTGTCAGATCAGGTGGTCTGGCCGATTCCAGAGAAACTGAGAAAAGAGTAGCTAAATTCTTTACATTTCAAGCATACGCCCTATTGGTGGCGAAGTCGATGCGGATCGGGAATTCGGATTTGGGATTGCGAATCGGATGACGACTCAGAACCGCGACGGTGGCCGGTCGGGCAACCGTCGGGTTTTGCGATTCGTGATCAATGGTGGGCGCGCGGTCGGATCCCTAACCCAAGCGTTCCGTCTGATGGCGACGCCGCCCGGCAGGATCTCGCCGACCGGCTCTTCGGGGCCTTCGACGACTTCGACGTGAATTTGCATCGACCATTCGCGTTTTGTGGATTGCGCCCGGCCGACGCGCCCTCAAAGGAAGTCTTTCATTGCGGCAAAAACCAACCGGAATGCTCGGCAATTGCAGGATGCGCGATTCTGTGCGGGACGCTTTGCAGGCTTCCCTGCGTCGCTAGGGAAATGCGCGCAAATGTGGGATATTTACGGAACGCGATGGTCCGAATTCGGCTCCGGCTTGCGGATTTTGGTTCGGTCGATTTATGTTCGCTGAAGGCGATCAGGTCCAGTCGTTGAATCAGATAGAAGTATGAAAATTGTACAATTTGACAGGTCGTGCAAAGCTGTCCGGTGAATATGAACGAGATCGACATTTATTTGTCAAACGTTCGCCCCGAGCAGCGCGAGCAGCTTGAACGTTTGCGGGAAATCGCGAAACGAATTGCGCCGGAAGCTGAAGAATGTATCAGCTACGGCGTTCCGACGCTCAAATTTCACGGGATGCTATGCAGTTTTGCGGCGTTTAAGAACCACTGCAGTTTTTTTCCGGGCCGCGCGCCGATCGTCGCGTGCGCCGATGAATTGAAGGATTTCAAGACATCCGCGGGAACGGTTCAGTTCACGCTCGATCGCCCGTTGCCCGATGCCCTGATCGAGAAGATGCTCCGGCTATGCGTCGAGCGGAATGCGGCGAAACGGTAAGCAGTGAGCGGTAAGCCGTCAGCGGTAAGCAGTGAGCGGTAAGCCGTGAGCGGTAAGCAGTGAGCGGTGAGCAGTGAGCGGTGAGCCGTGAGCGGTAAGCAGTGAGCGGTGAGCAGTGAGCCGTAGGCAGTGAGCGGTAGGCAGTGAGCGGTAAGCGGTGAGCGGTAAGCAGTGAGCCGTAGGCAGTGAGCGGTGAGCGGTGAGCGGTAGGCAGGGAGCGGTGAGCGGTGAGCCGTAGGCAGTGAGCGGTAAGCAGTGAGCGGTGAGCCGTGAGCGGTAAACGGTGAAGATGTGGCCGGTGGTCAACGGTGCGGGGGCGGAGGCCAACAAATCCACAATGTTGGCCGCTTACTGCTCAACGACGTCCGACCACAAGGTTCACTACGTATTCTATGCACGAGTTATCGATCGCGATCAGCATTGTCGAAACCGTCGAAGAGAGTCTGCCGACTCCGGAATCGCGTGCGACCGTTATCAACCTGCGCATCGGAGCGATGGCTGGCGTTTTCAGGGACGCGCTGCTTTTCGGTTTCGAGATCGCCGCCGAGGGAACGCGTTCCGCCGGCGCGAGACTTGAGATCGAAGATCTGCCGGCGATCATCCGGTGTGACGATTGCGGTATCGATACGGTACTCGGCATCCCGCCCGTGTTTCGCTGCGGCGGATGCGGCGAATTGACCGGAAAGCTATTGCAGGGCAAGGAGTTGGAAGTTTTGTCGATCGAGGTTGAAGATGGAAAGTCCGAGAATTCTTGAGGTCAGGAAAGGCATCCTGAAGAAGAACGACCAACTGGCCGAAGGCCTTCGCGGCCGATTTCGCGACGCAGGTGTGTGCGTCATCGACCTCGTTTCGTCGCCGGGGGCCGGGAAGACCGCGTTTCTCGAAGAAACGCTGCGGCGATTGGCCGAGCTGGAATTCCGGGTCGCGGCCCTCGTCGGAGATCTCGCGACCGAGAACGACGCCAAACGCCTCGCACGCAGCGGAGTGCCCGTGCGGCAGATCGAAACACACGGGATCTGCCATCTCGAAGCCGAGATGATCGAACGCCATCTCGATGGATGGGACCTGGCGAAACTCGACTATCTCTTCATAGAGAACGTCGGAAACCTTGTATGCCCTTCGAGTTACGATCTCGGTGAAACGTCGCGCGCGGTACTCCACGCGGTTACGGAAGGCGAGGACAAACCGCTCAAGTATCCGACCATCTTCAATAGCTCGGACGTTGCGCTGATCACCAAGATCGATTTGGCGGAAGTATGCGAATTTGATCGCGATTCGTGTTACGAGAACATACGCTCGGTGCGGCCGGGCATCCCTATCATCGAAACTTCGGCCAAACGCGGAACGGGTTTTGCGGAATGGTTCGGATATCTCGAGCGGGTGAGCGGTGAGCGACCGGTTGTATGTTAGGGCGGGTTCGAGCTATGAGCTTCGAGCTATGAGCCGTGAGCTTTGGGCGGTTGGCGAGGTTATGGGCAAACGGTTCAGGATTGAGATCGGAGGCGTCGTGCAGGGCGTCGGATTTCGTCCATTTGTTTACGCCGCGGCGAAACGGTTTGGCGTCAGGGGCTTCGTCGGAAACGAAAGCAAAGGCGTGTTCATCGAAGCTGAAGGCGAGTCGGTGGCAGAGTTCGCCGATTATCTGCAAGCAAATCCGCCGCCGCTCGCGCACATCGCTTCGTTTTCGGTCACCGAGATCGCCTCGCTGGGCGATGCGGACTTCCGGATCATCGATAGCGAGTCACACGCCGGGGAATTTACATTGATCTCGCCTGACATCTCGGTGTGCGACGACTGCCTGCGCGAAATGTTTGATCCGTCCGACCGCCGCTACCTTTACCCTTTCATAAACTGCACCAACTGCGGCCCGCGATTTACGATCACGCGCACCGTTCCGTATGACCGCCCGAACACGACGATGGATCGTTTCGAAATGTGCGCCGCGTGCTCGGCTGAATATCACGATCCGCTCGATCGCCGATTTCACGCGCAACCAATTTCTTGTTGGCGATGCGGACCCGCGATTTCGGATTTTGGATTTTCGATTTCGGATTGTTCCGCTGCTTTGCGACCATCGCGCAATGAACAGCTCGAAAATCTAAAATCCAAAATCCAAAATCTAAAATCGGGCAAGCTTCTTGCCATAAAGGGCATCGGCGGTTTTCATCTCGCTTGCGATGCGCGGAACGCGCTGGCCGTCGACGAACTCCGACGACGCAAGGGCAGGATCGACAAGCCGTTTGCCGTAATGTGCCGCGACATCGAAACGGCGCGCCGGTTTGCCGAGATCGACGACCCCGAAAGGGAACTTTTGAAGTGCCGCGAACGGCCGATCGTGCTTCTCCGGAAAAGGCCGGGCACGCTTCCCGAATCAGTCGCGCCGAACAACCAATTCATCGGGATAATGCTGCCCTACGCGCCGCTTCATCATCTGTTGTTCGATGATGAACTGGACGTCCTCGTGATGACATCCGGAAATCGTTCGAATGAACCGATCGTAAAGGACAACGACGAGGCGCTCGAAACGCTCAAGAGCCTCGCCGACAGTTTTCTGCTTCACAACCGCGATATTTTTGTCCAATGCGACGACAGCGTGATGCGGATTTGGGAATTCGGATTTGGGATTGCGGATTATGTGGACGATCGAGGCGCGAACGAACAACAATCGCAAATCGCAAATCGAAAATCGCAAATCCTCCCGGTTCGCCGTTCTCGCGGCTATGCGCCGTTTCCGGTCGAATTGCCGTTCAGACTGCCCGAAATCCTTGCCGTGGGCGGGGAACTCAAGGCTGCGTTTTGTCTGACGAAAGAGAATTTCGCGTTTATGTCGCAGCATATCGGCGATATGGAAAATCTCGAGACGCTCCGGGCGTTCGAGAACGCCTTCGAGCAAATGAAGCGCCTTTTTCGGGTCGCACCGGTTGCCGTCGCCGGCGACCTTCACCCGAATTATCTTTCGAGCAATTGGGCGCGGCGGAATTCGTCGAACTTCATCGGCATACAACATCATCAGGCGCACGTCGCGGCGGCAATGGCCGAGAACGGAATCACGGACCAAGAGGTGATCGGATTCGCTTTCGACGGAACGGGTTACGGCACCGACGGCAAGATCTGGGGCGGCGAGGTCTTTGTCGGCGGCTACAAGCGGCTCGAACGGGCCGCGCACCTCAGGTACTTTCCGCTCGCCGGCGGCGATGTATCGGTGAGAAACGTCTATCGCCTCGCGCTCGGACTGCTTCGCGAGGCGGGGGTCGAATGGTCGGACGATCTGCCGACCACGGCTCATTGTTCGCCGACCGAACTTGGAGTCTTGAGGACGCAGTTCGAGCGGGAACTGAACACGGTCGACACCAGCAGCTTCGGACGTCTGTTCGACGCCGTCGCGTCGCTTGCGGGTGTCCGGCAGATCGCAACTTACGAGGCGCAGGCGGCGATTGAATTCGAAGCGGTTTTGGATGACAATGAGGCGGAATCTTACGAGTTTGAAATAAACGGCGATGAGTTCGACTATCGGGAGTTGATCAGGCAGGTGGTGGCGGACGTCCGAAACGGCATCGGCGCTTCGCGTATCTCGGCGAAATTCCACAATGCGGTCGCGCGGCTGATCGTCGAACTGAGTGTTAAACTACGGCGTGAAACGGGGATCGGCCGCGTCGCTTTGACCGGCGGATGTTTTCAGAATCTTGCGCTTCTAAGTAGATCGGTCGCGATGCTTGAACGAAACAGGTTCGAAGTCTTGATTCATCGAATTGTGCCGCCGAACGACGGCGGACTGGCATTGGGGCAAGCAGTGCTTGCAGGAATTCGGATTTCTGATTTGTGATTTCGGATTTGAGTGGCCGAAACACGTGGCTTTGAATCCCGGGGTATTAATTTCCGCCAATCGAAAATCGAAAATCGCCAATCGCAAATGAATTATGTGTTTAGCTGTACCGGGACAAATCAGGGAAGTTTACGAGGCGAACGGCGCGCGGATGGGGAAGATCGACTTCGACGGCATCACGAAAGAGATATGCCTCGAATACTTGCCCGACATCGCCGTCGGCGACTATGCGATCGTTCACGTCGGGTTCGCGATCCAGAAGCTCGACGAAGAATCGGCGCTTGAAACGCTGCGGATCTTTCGCGAGATGGGCGTTTTGGAGGAAGAACTCGGAGAGGAAACGCCGCCGGGAAAGTACTCGTTTGAAACGAACTGATTGGAGCGCAAGCGTCTCGCTTGCAAACGTCGCGTAGCGGCGTCGCGAACTCCGAAATCCAATCGCCGTTTTCGCACTTCGTGCTCATTGCAAGCGGGACGCTTGCGCTCCGGCCAAAATCGTATGAAGTACCAACAGGAATTCCGCGATCCAGAACTCGCCCGAAAGCTTTTTGACGAGATTCGCGCCGCCACCACGAAGCCCTGGGCGATAATGGAGGTCTGCGGCGGACAGACGCATTCGATCATCCGCAACGGAATTGACCAATTGCTCCCGAAAGAAATCGAACTTATTCACGGCCCGGGCTGTCCGGTATGCGTCACGCCGCTTGAACTGATCGACAAGGCGCTCGCGATCGCCGCCAAGCCGGGCGTGATCTTCTGCTCGTTCGGGGATATGCTGCGCGTTCCGGGCAGTGAAAAAGATCTTTTTCGTGTGAAGAGCGACGGTGGCGACGTGCGCACGGTCTATTCGCCGCTCGACGCGATCAAGCTCGCGCAGGAGAACCCGGATCGCGAGGTCGTCTTTTTCGGTGTCGGTTTTGAGACGACCGCGCCGCCGAACGCGATGGCGGTTTTTCAGGCCAAACGCCTGGGGTTGAAGAACTTCTCGATGCTCGTCTCACACGTTCTCGTGCCGCCGGCGATCGCCGCGATAATGGAATCGCCGACGAACCGCGTTCAGGGGTTTCTCGCCGCGGGCCACGTCTGTTCGGTGATGGGCTTCTCGCAATATCCGCCGCTCGCCGAGAAATACAAGGTTCCGATCGTCGTCACGGGATTTGAACCGCTCGATGTGCTGGAAGGCATCCGGCGGGTCGTTTTGCAGCTTGAATCGGGTCGTCACGAGGTCGAAAACGCGTACGAGCGGATCGTTACCTACGAAGGCAACAAGGCGGCGCAGGCGATGCTCGCCGATGTCTTTGTCGAAAGCGACCGGGCCTGGCGCGGAATCGGTGTGATCCCAAAAAGCGGCTGGTCGCTGGCGGAGAAATACCGCGATTTCGACGCCGAGCTCAGATTTGACGTGACGGGGATCAAAACGGTCGAATCGCCGCTCTGCCGCGCCGGTGAGGTGCTTCAAGGGACGATCAAACCGCACGAATGCCCGGCGTTCGGCAAGGAATGCACGCCGCGCAAACCCCTCGGCGCTACGATGGTCTCAAGCGAAGGCGCCTGCGCGGCCTACTACAATTACGGGCGCTTTGCGGCGGGCGGAAAATGATTCGGCGCGAGTTTTTTTTTAGAGGTGTCGCGCAAAACCCTATGAAGGCAAATCTGCAGGTACTATGGGCGCTGGTCTTGATTTCGGCACTGATCTCATGCCGGACAGGTTCTGATGGCGCCAGGACGACAAACAATGGGAATCAAGGACAAGAAGTCCCGGCTGCAAAAGCGACTGGCGATTCAAGGCAAACTCCGACGAAGACCGTTTCAGCGCCGAGCGAAATGAAGAGGGAAGTTGATACGGTGACCTTCAAGGGGCGGCTCCGGAGCAACGAAGCGGAGTCGACGATTCTCTATTACGGTGTGGAGTCCGGAGATCTTGCGGGCTTCTGTTTCGAGAATGATTCCGACATCGGCCGAACTGTCTTGGCGAAGTGCAAAGCGGGCGACTTATGCGAATTCACCGGTGAGGTCGACTGGAGTCAGCAATGCCCGTTTGGCGATGGAATGTTCTCGGCTGAGGCGCGTGTTACGAAGCTTAAGTCGGTGCGCAAGGTGGCGAAATAACTCTATTTGAATGAGCGAACTGGACCTCAACTCAAGGATACGTTCGCGGCCGCTGCGGGATCGTGCGAAGGCTGAGCTCGGGCACCGCGTTGGAGGGGAAATGAGTCGCGGAATTTTGTTTTTCGATCTTGACGGGACTTTGATTGACTCCCGCGACGATCTTGCGGACTCGGTAAATCTTGCACTCGCGGAAATGGAATTGAAGTTGATTCCGACGGATTCGGTTTACGGGTTCATCGGCGAAGGTGTTTTCAACCTCCTGTCACGTTCTTTACGCGCGAGCCTCGGGCAGGATGCCGATAACGGACTTGTTGAAAAAGCGATCGAGATCTTTCGCGTCCACTACGGTCGTAACTGTCTGGTCAAAACGCGGCTTTACGATGGTGTCGCGGAGATTCTCGGTGAGTTGGACGGCTACCGAAAGGCCGTGATCACGAATAAGCCTCGTGACTTCAGCGTCCGGATCCTGGAAGCGTTCGGGATCTCAGGCCACTTTGAGGCCGTGGCGGGCGGCGATACTTTTCCGAAACGGAAGCCCGATCCGATGCCGCTCCTTGAAACGGCCCGATCGCTCGGGATCAAGATCACCGATTGCGTTATGATCGGCGACAGCCGTATCGATATCGAGGCCGGACAAAACGCCGGCGTCCGCACGATCGGCTGTACTTACGGCTTTCGCGGACAGGATGAACTTATCGCGGCCGGTGCGGACGAACTGATCGAGGCATTTGCGGATCTAGAGAAGAAACTTGTATGGCAATGAACGCAAAACGGCAAAATCCGAAATCACAAATCGGAATTCCCAAATCCAGATGAGTGAACTTGACTTCAACACCTGGACCTGCCCGTTGCCTTTGCGGGACTATCCGAAGATCGTGCTCGGACACGGCGGCGGCGGTAAACTGTCGAACGAACTCGTCGAGAACCTGTTTCTGCCCGTCTTCTCGAACGAAAGCCTCGATAAACTCTCCGATTCCGCGCAGCTGGACGTTTTTGAACTGCTCAAGGGCGGTGCGCGTCTCGCGTATTCGACCGATTCGTTCGTCGTCCAACCGCTTTTTTTTCGCGGCGGGAACATCGGGCATCTCGCCGTCTGCGGGACCGTCAACGATGTCGCGATGAGCGGCGCGAAACCTATGTTTCTGAGCGCCGGTTTCATCATCGAGGAAGGTTTGGAGGTCGAATCGCTCGGGCGGATCGTCAATTCGATGGGAGAGGCGGCGAAGCGCTCCGCCGTTCAAATCGTCACCGGCGATACGAAAGTCGTCGATAAGGGGAAAGGCGACGGACTTTTTATCAACACGAGCGGTATCGGGATCATTCCGCCGGGCGTGAACATCGCGCCGAACCTCGCGCGTCCGGGCGACGCCTTGATCCTTTCGGGCGAGATCGGGCTTCACGGCATCGCGATCATGTCCGAGCGCGAGGGACTCGAATTTGAAGCGCCGGTCTTATCCGACTGCGCGAACCTCAACTTTCTTGTGGATGAAATGCTTGAAGTGACGAAAAATATCCGGGTCCTCCGCGATCCGACGCGCGGCGGGATCGCGTCGGCGCTCAACGAGATCGCCAAAGCATCACGTGTCGGGATTCGCATTTACGACGACAAAATTCCGGTTCCGCCGGTCGTCCGCGGCGCGTGCGAGATGCTCGGTCTCGACCCGTATTATGTTGCGAACGAAGGGAAATTGCTCGCCATCGTCCCGCGCGAATCGGCGGATCAAGTCGTTGAGAGAATGCGGCTTAACGAATTTGGAAGGGACTCGGTCGTGATCGGGGAAGTGGTCGACGATCACGCGGGAATGGTCGTTGCCCGGACGGTCTTCGGATCGACGCGAGTCGTCGATATGCAGCTCGGCGAACAGCTTCCGAGGATTTGCTGAACTTGCGATTTGCGATCAGCGATTGGTCAGTTCCGAGTTTGCGATCCGGAGGCGAGTCAGTACCGCCTGCGTCAGCGGGCGGGCAACCGCGGAGATTTGCGTTTGTCACCTGCGATATGTGATCGGGGGGCGAGTCACTACCGCTTGGGAGATCGTGCGCGCAACCATGGACCTCCTTCCGCGAGCGCCTCGAAGGCCTGATCGGTAAACTTAAAATGGAGATCTTCCGGATCGTCGTTGGCGCCGAGTTTTTTGTAAAACCCGATCGCCGGTTCGTTCCAGTTCAGCACGTGAAAATCGATTCTCTCGTATCCGCGTTCGCGGCCGAGGCGCGCGATCTCGCGGAGGATTCTTTCTCCAAGCCGTTGGCCGCGGTACGCTTCGCGAATGTAGACGTCCTCGAGATAAAAGCCCCGCTGACCGCGAAATGTCGCGAAGTTCGGATAAAAGACGGCGTATGCCGCGGGCGTGTCGCCGTCAAAGGCGACGAGCGCTTCGGCGATCTTCGTCTCGCCGAAAAGCGCGATGCGAAGCCGGTCTTCCGTGATCTCAAAAAACTGCTCGAGTTTCTCGAAGATCGCGAACTCGCGCATCATCCCGACGATCGCCGGGACGTGGTCTTCATTTGCCGCGATTATCTTCATCAATTTCTTTTGCAGCGCAACTGAGAGCGGGCCGTCGCCGAATTCAGCGACCGCAGCATTTGCATTTTTTGCCCGCGAGATCGATCTTGGCGAATTCGACTTCGTTTTCGGCGCGGATCGGCTCGCGTTCATTCGAATCGAAATACTCGTTTATCGCCTCGACCAGCCGCAGTTTCTCTTTGCCCGTCAGGTTCAGAAACCCGTGAAATACGATCGTCACGTCTTCGGTATTCATAACTTTCAAGATTTCGGGATTCCAGAGATTCCAGGATTCCAGGATTCCAGGATCTAAGAATTCCAGGATTCCAAGGATTTCAAGATTCCAGGGATTCCAGGATTCCAGGATTCCAGGATTCGAGGATTCCAGACCGGGAATCCCGAATCGCGTTTCAATCGCGTCGAGTCGGTACCATCTGCGGTAGCGGATGGTTGGATGCGGCACTCCCGGACCGAAGTATTGATACCAACCGATCTTCAACCATCCGCTACCGCAGATGGTACCGACTCGTCCCGACCCCGAAATACAAAGAACCCGTGGGTTTTTCAAAGCTCCCGATTCCAGGATTCCAGGATTCCAGGATTCCAGGATTCCAGGATTCCAGGATTCCAGGATTCCAGGATTCCAGGATTCCAGGATTCCAGGATTCCAGAGATTCCAGGATTCCAGAGATTCCAGGATTCCAGGATTCCAGGATTCCAGAGATTCCAGAGATTCCAGAGATTCCAGAGATTCCAGGATTCCAGAGAATCCAGGATTCCAAACGTTCGAGGGATTCCTTGATCAAATGCAACCCAATCCAAAATCTAAAATCCAAAATCCAAAATCCAAAATCCAAAAATATCTGGAATCTGGAATCTGGAATCTGAAACATCCAAAATCCAAAATCTAGAGTCGTTTCGGGCAGATCTCGCTGAGCACGCATTCGTCGCACTTCGGGCCGCGGGCCTTGCAGACCTGGCGGCCGTGGGTGATCAGCCAGTGCGGGAACATAACCCAGTGTTTTTTCGGCACGATCCCGGCGAGTTCCTTTTCGATCTTCTCCGGCGTCGTTTCGTCGGTCAGACCCAACCGTTGCGAGAGCCGCGCGACGTGCGTGTCGACGACCACTCCCGATGCGATGCCGAAAGCGTTGCCGAGGACGACGTTCGCGGTTTTGCGGGCGACGCCGTTCAAAGTCAGCAGTTCGTCCATCGTTTTCGGGACCTCGGCGCCGAAATCGTCGACCAGTTTTTGCGCCGCGCCGCGGATGGCCTTTGCCTTGTTGTTGAAAAAGTTCACCGACTTGATGTCTTCGGCAAGATCTTCCTGCGAAACCCCGGCGTAGTCTCGCGCCGTCCTGTATTTTCGGAAAAGCTCGGCCGTCACGATGTTGACCCGGTCGTCGGTGCACTGGGCCGAAAGAATCGTCGCGACGAGCAGTTCGAGCGCATTCGAATGATTGAGCGCGCAGTGCGCGTCCGGATAGGCTTTCTTGAGCCGTTTGACGATCTCGGCCGTGAGCGCGGTCTTATCAGGAATCATTGTCGTTAAGGCTAAAAAAGAATCAACCAAAATGCAAATCGGACGCCGTTTCGGTAAAATCCAGACATAGCAATGAAAGTACCTTTACTTGACCTGTCCGAACAGAATCGCGCACTGCGGCCCGAGATCGAGGCCGCGCTCGGACGCGTTCTCGACACGAATGGTTTCATCCTCGGCGCCGAGGTCGCGGCGCTCGAAAAGGAACTCGCGGCCTATTGCGGCACGAAACACGCGATCGCCTGTGCCTCGGGGACGGACGCGCTTCTTCTCGCGCTGATGGCCTTCGACATCGGCCCGGGCGACGAGGTCATCACCACGGCGTACAGTTTCTTTGCGACCGTGTCGGCGGTCACCCGGCTCGGCGCGACTCCGGTCTTTGTCGATATCGATCCCGAAACGTACAATCTCGACGTTTCGCAGGTCGAAGCGAAGATCAACGAACGGACGAAGGCGATCCAGCCGGTCCATCTGTACGGGCAATGCGCCGAAATGACGGAACTGCGCAAGATCGCGGCGCGCCACGGTGTCCCGCTCGTCGAAGATGCGGCGCAGGCCATCGGCGCTGAAGAGAACGGAGTCCGGGCCGGCGCGATGAGCGAGATCGGCTGCTTCAGCTTCTATCCGTCGAA
This sequence comes from Acidobacteriota bacterium, assembly GCA_016715115.1. Taxonomy (NCBI): domain Bacteria; kingdom Pseudomonadati; phylum Acidobacteriota; species Acidobacteriota bacterium. Next base: position 109,966 of record JADKBM010000001.1, on the reverse strand, counting down.
GAATCTTGGCGGAATGGGCGATGGCGGTTTTATGACGACCGACGACGACGAACTGGCGCACAAACTGAATGCGCTTCGCGTTCACGGGTCTTTCGAGCGCTACTATCACAAATGGGTCGGACTAAACTCGCGTCTTGACGGTTTTCAGGGCGCGGTGCTGCGTGTGAAACTGCCGCATCTCGACGAATGGTCGCAACGCCGCAAAGCGAACGCCGACCGCTATCGCGAGCTGTTCGCGAATACCGGGCTTGGCGACCGTGTCATTTTGCCGTTCGAACGCGAGAATGTTCGACACATATATAATCAGTTCGTGATCCGTGTTCCCGAAAAACGTGACGAACTGCGCGCGTTTCTGACGGAAAGCGGAGTCGGCACCGACATCTATTATCCGGTATCGCTTCATCTGCAGGAATGTTTCGCGTATCTCGGCGGCAGGCAGGGCGATCTTCCGGAAAGCGAGCGGGCGTCCCGCGAAACGCTTGCGATCCCGATCTTTCCGGAATTGCGGCCCGAGCAACTGGAATACGTCGTCGCAAAGATCGCAGAGTTTTTCGCTTGATTAAAAAGAGCAAATCGCATAATTTTCATACATCGTGTCTTTACCTTTCAAAGTCGTTGAAACCAAAAGTCTTAAAGGACGCGGGCTGATGGCCGCGATAATCGCGGTCGCCCTCCTTTTCGGCTGGTTCTCCATTCGCTGGCAGATCGGGAATATGCTCGGGTCGCTGACGCAGCCGAACGCGCCGAATGCGGCCGCGATCGCGGATTTCGCATACGGTTTGAGTCCCAATGATCCGATGACGAATTGGCTGCGGGCGAGCATTTTCAAGGAGGACTTCACAAACGACGGAGCGGCGCTCTCGGTCGCGAGTTTTGAAGATATGGTGCGCAACGCGCCGCACGATCATCGTGCGTGGGTTGAATTGGCACGCGGCCTCGAACAGGCGGAGCAGTTCGAGCGTTCCGAAAAGGCCTTCAGGCGCGCCGTCGAACTTGCCCCGAATTACAGTTATTCGCACTGGCACTTGGCAAATTTCTATCTTCGTCGGGGTCGTGAAACCGAAGCAATAAACGAGTTTCGCGTCGCTGCTGAAACAAGCAGCGAGTATCGTGAGCAGGTTCTGTCGATCGCCTGGGAGTATTTCGACAAGGATCCGAAGAGGCTTGAAGAGCTTACGGGTTCGAAGCCCGAGGTTCGCGCCGGATTGGCTAAATTCTATGCCGCGAAGGAACTCGCGCCGGAATCGCTGCGGGTTTGGAATTCACTGACGCCCGAGGAAAAGCAGGCTCACCAGGACATTGCGCGGATCGTCACGCAGGCCCTTTACGAAAAGCGTTATTTTCGTTCGGCGGCGTCTTTCGTCCATCAATTGGCGATCGAACCGCAGGCGAAGATCGGCGAGGTCCAGAACGGCGGCTTCGAGTCGCCGATCCTCGAAGAGGCGCAAAAGGTCTATTTCAACTGGAAGATCGTAAAACTGGACAAGGTCGAAGCGAAGCCCGATCAGTTCAAGAAGCGTGAGGGCGGACGCAGTTTGCGGATCAGCTTCAACGGATTCACAGGCATCGAGATCAAGAACGTCTGGCAGGTCGTCGCCGTCGAATCGTCAAAGCGCTACCGGTTGAGATTCTGGGTTCGAACCGAAAATCTGAAGAGCGCCGGAACTCCGCTGATCGAGGTCGTCAACGCAAACGACGACAAGATCATTGCGACGAGCGCGGCTTTTCCGACCGAAACGAACGAATGGAGCGAGATCAAGCTCGAATTTTCGACTCCGGCGAATGCCGAGGGAATCCTGCTCCGGTTCGACCGCGCCTATTGCGGCGACGCGTGCCCGATCGTCGGAACGGTCTGGATCGACGACGTCAAACTCGAGAGCTGATCGGAGCGCGAGCGTAGCGCTTGCCAACGTCGCGAAACGGTGTCAAGGCGATCGCCGGGGAATCGACTTGTTCGGAGATGGTGGCGAACTGCGGGCGGACACCGCAAGCCGTTGATTTGGTTGCAGTTAATCAGGATGAAAATCGAAACCACGACAATTAGCCGGCTGTTGTTCTTTCTGCTTTGCGCGTTGCTCGTCTTCACGACACTCGCGTACGGCGCGGTGCATCAGCCGATCATCGCGATCGCGTATCTGATCGTCGCGATCGCGGTGATCCTGTGGGCCGTCGATTCGCTTCGAACAGGAGTTTTCAAGTTCAGCCGGACGGCGCTACAGGTCCCGATCCTTTTGACGGTCGTCTACGCGCTGATACAGATCGTGCCATTCGGGTCGATCGCCGAGATCGGCGGACTTTCGGGAATCAGGCGGACGATCTCGCTTGAACCGTTCTGGACGCAGATGTTCGCACTGCATCTCCTGGCGCTGTTCCTTTATTTCGCGATGCTTGTGGGCGTGCTCGACAGCGCCGCCAGAATCCGCCGCCTGACGACGCTGATCACCGTTTTCGGGTTTCTTTTCGCGTTCTTCGCGATCATTCAATATGTTCTGAGCCCGACGAAGATCTACGGGATATACGAGGCGCAGCACGCCGCTCAGCCATTTGGATCGTTCGTCAACCGGCACAATTTCGCGGCGTTTATGGAGATGGCGATGGCCGTTCCGCTCGGGATGTTTTTCGCCGGCGCGGTGCCGCGCGACAAGCGTCTGATCACGCTGACCGCAATCGGCTTGATGGGAGTTTCCCTGATAATGAGCGGTTCGCGCGGCGGTCTTGTGGCCTTGCTGGCGGCGATCGTTTTCCTTGTTCTGCTGACGAGCAAGGCGAAGAGCGGCAATCAAGTCGCGGTCAAGGCAGCGCTTGCGGTGATCTTGCTGCTCGTCGTCGTTTTCGGATCGATCTTCATCGGCGGCGAATCATCCCTGACGCGCCTCGCCGAAACCGCGCGTTCCGACGACTTTTCGGCCAATCGCCTTCAGATCTGGAGCGTCACGCTGCAAGTCATCCGGAACAACCTTCCTTTCGGTGCGGGCATCGGCGCGTTCGCGGCGGCCTACACGCCGTACGACACGATGAACGGGCTCGGGCGCGTCGAGCAGGCGCATAACGATTATCTGCAGATACTGGCCGACGCCGGACTTGTCGGTTTGGTCCTCGCCGGATATTTCATCTTCAAGCTGTTTCGGACCGGACTTCGGAGCGCGAAATCGGAAAACATATACCGGCGCGGAGTCGCTCTCGGCGCGCTTGCCGGCTGTTTTGCGATCCTCGTCCACAGTATTTTCGACTTCGTCCTGCACACCACAGCGATCACGTTGATGTTTTTGACGTTGGTTGGACTGATTGTCGCTTGCGGTTTTGATTATGCCGACGACGACGGAGTTTTCGAAAGAAAACGTCGGAAGGCCAACGTCACGCCGATCGAAGCCAAGAAAAGAAAGGAAATCTCCGATTAACCCAAATTACGTAATATAAAATTTCTTTCCCGCGAAACACACCAAAAACGCGAAAAACGGCATTTTTGGTGTTGTTTGTCGCGGGAAATTGCTTTTGATGAGTAATCTGGGATTAAAGAAGTCGGGGCCCAAATGCTCCGTTTGCGATTGCCGGAAATTGCGGGCAATCAAGATTCGACCGTCTCCCGAATCTCCTCCCGCTTGCGGCGCGGGCTGAGCAGTCCAAGGACGTACCAAATGACGCCGTGCGAGACGTAAACGCCGCTGAGGATGAGCAGCGCGTATTGGGAATAGAACCAGATCAGCATCGCGACCGCCGCCACGAGAAGGACGATATAGATGTTCGTCCGGCCCGTCGCCACCGTCTTGAAACTCGTATAGCGGATAGTGCTCACCATCAGCAATCCGAGGACGCCGAGCAGCGTCAGGATCATAATGCCGTAGAAATGCGCGTAGTCGCCGACGTAGGAATTCAAAGGCTGCGGGGCGAAATGGATGATCGACGCCATCAGGCCGGCGGCGGGCGGAATCGGGAGTCCGACGAAATTCTTTTTATCGACGTTGGTCGCGCCTTCGATCAGCACGTGCGGACGCGTCGCCTGCAGATTGAAACGCGCCAGCCGGAATGCCCCGCACATCAGATACATAAACAGCAGGAACACGCCGAGATTATGCATCGCCGTTTTTTCGGGGAAAACCGGCGCGATGCCCCAAGCGTAAACAAGCGCGATCGGCGCGATGCCGAAGGTCACGACGTCGGCGAGCGAGTCAAGCTGAACACCGATCTCGGTCGCGGTCCGCGTCATTCGAGCGACGCGTCCGTCGAGTGTGTCGAAAAGAATCGCCAATCCAATCGCCAGCGCGGCATAGTTGAAATATGATGCCGCGTTCACCGGATCCGAGGTCACCGTCTGAAAGCCGCGCACCGAATAGAGCACGGCGAGGAAACCCATCCCGACATTCGCTGCCGTAAACGCGGTCGGAATTAGATAGAGTCCTTTCTTCAGTCCCTTATGCGGGGGCAGATTGTCTTCGGTTTCCATACTTTCGATTTGCGAATTTCGATTTCCGATTCGCGATTGAAGTTTCGCAAGTCACTTCAGACGGGCGATGATCGTTTCGCCGCCGACGACGCGGTCGCCGACTTTGACGAGCACCTCGACCGATTTCGGCATCAGCAGGTCGGTCCTCGAACTGAATTTGATCAGGCCGAACTTTTCGCCGAGTTTCAGATTATCGCCTTTTTTGCTGTGACAGACAATCCGGCGTGCGACGATGCCAGCGATCTGCGTGCAGACGACCGTCATCCGCGGGTTTTCGATCGTCAGCGAATTGCGTTCGTTGACGAGACTCGCTTCGTCGCTCGTCGCGGGATTTTTCTTGCCCCGGATGTAATTGATTTCGGTGACGGTCCCGGTAATCGGCGAGCGATTGATGTGGACGTCAAACGGTGACAGGAAAACACTGACGAATGCTCCTTTCTCGCTTTCTTCGACACGTGTCACGCGACCGTCGGCGGCGGAGACGATGATGTCGTCGCCGGTCGGCGGATGGCGCTCGGGGTCACGAAAAAAATAGGCCATAAAGGCGGCAAGCGCCAGAAACACGATCGCGCCGACGATAAAAACAATGCCTCCGAGCGCAAAAAAAAGCGCCGCGAAAACGATCGCGGGAAGCGCGGCGGCGAACAAAAACGGAAACCCTTCACGTACCATAATAAGCGGCGCGAAACTCGTCCGAAATCCTCAAAAATTACGGACCGTGAGTTTGTTGCCAAAAAAACCAAAGTTGATTCTACGTTAACTGCACGAAAAAAGTAAAAAAGCCCGATGATTTCGATCACCGGGCACAAAGGAGGACTGCATGAAATAACTTCTGACTTATCTTACGGGGTTGTCTTTGGCAAAGCTGTAAGCACACCAAGCGGCGATCAGATGAACGATCCAACCGAGCGTTCCCGCCGACCCGATCCACGAAACTCCGGTCAATATCAGCCACAGAATGCCGACAATGATCCGTCCGTTGTAAATTTGGCCGACTCCGGGCACCAAAAAACTCAAAATACCTGCTATCCAAGGTTCGCGCATTGTCTCAACCACCTCCGTAGTGAATTACGCGCGCCTCCGGAATTTGTTCCCGAAAATTTCAATCGGTTGAAAATTATTGTTTTGGCCGGACCTCGACGATCTTTCCGCGGAACGCGCGAACGACGCGGCGGACCGTTGGATGTTGCTCGGCGTACTGCAGCAAGTCGGCCTCGGTCGGGTTTTCCGGAAGCACCGGGATCGGCGCGTCGTCCGCGTCATTGTCAAACTCAGGAATGGCGAATTCGGGCTTCAGCCGCGTCGCGGTTCCCGCGCCGCCGCCGGATTCGACCGCGGCGGGTTCGGTTTTTGCAGTGAGCATCGCGGCGAGCGCGTTCGCGGAATGAATTGGAAACAGATCGTCGCCGCTGAGCCGGAGTTTATGCTCATACGCGGCGTCGAGTCGATTGTCGTCGACGTGCGCAAGCTCTTCGGAGGTGATCGGCAAAAGCTTGAGCGGCATCGATGCGAGCATCTCGGCGATCAAATTCCTTTTCGGCGCCGGTTCGCCGATGGCGGGAAGCGAAGGTTCGGCAACGATTTTCTCATCACGCCGATCGACCGGCGCGAAATCCGGTTGCGGAGGCATCTCGGGTTCGCGGGCAATTGTCGGTGCCGCCTCCCGGAAGCGGCTGATCGTCGGCAACGGCTCGGAAATTTCGGCATTCGTCGGGAACGGGACGTCCGCGGGCGGCGTGATCTCAGATTTCAGAGTTTTTTTTTCCGCCGGAGCCGGAGCCCCTGTAGAGATTTCGCCGGCCGCACCGGCCGCAGCCTTGGCTTCGAGCCTCGATAATCGTTCGAGGATTCCCTCGATAGCGACGACGCGGCGCATCTCGACCAGTTTCACGAGTCCGATCTCGAGCACATAGCGCGATTGGGTCGCGTCCCGAAGTTTGAGTTCCGTTTCGGCGAGGGAATTGAAAAACCTTACGAGGTCGGATTCGGTAAAATGCTGCGCGAATTTTTGAAGCTCGTCGATGCCAAGCGCCGCCGTCTCAAGCAACGCTTCATTATGTCCGGCGATCTTCGTGACGAGCAGGTCGCGGACGAAACTGAGGAGGTCGCGGCAGAACGAGCGCAGATCGTGGCCGCGCGAAATGAGGTCGTCGACGATGTTGATCGCCTCGACCGGCTGATTATGGGCGATTGCGGTCACGATCCGCGTGAGCATCTCGGCGCCGGCGATGCCGAGCGCCTTCGAAACGTCGAGAACGTCGATCGCGTCGCCTGAAAAACTGATGACCTGATCGAAATTGCTTTGCGCGTCGCGCATCGAGCCCTCGCCGGAACGCGCGATCTCGCGCAGCGCTTCATCGGTGACCTTGATCTTTTCGGCATCGGCGATCAGTTTGAGCCGCGCGAAAATTTTCGGGACCGGGATCGTTCGGAACTCGAATTCCTGACATCGCGACGAGATCGTGTCGGGAACCTTGTGGAGCTCGGTCGTCGCCATAATGAACGCGACGTTCGGCGGCGGCTCTTCGAGGGTTTTGAGCAGCGCGTTGAACGACGAATTCGAAAGCATATGAACTTCGTCAATGATGAAGATCTTGAATCGGTCGCGCGCCGCCGAGGAATTTATCCCTTCGAGAATGATGTCGCGGATGGCATCGACGCCGGTGTGCGAGGCGGCGTCAAACTCGAGTACGTCGATCGACCGGCTTTCGGCGATCTCGCGGCACGACGGACACGAATCCGGATCGTTGTACGAACAGGGAACGGGATTCGGCTGCGAAGTCTTGTGACAGTTGAGCGCTTTCGCAAGAAGCCGCGCCGTCGTCGTTTTTCCGACGCCGCGCGCGCCCGAAAAAAGATATGCGTGGTGGAGCCGGTCGTGCTCGATGGCGTTGCGAAGCGTGTGAGTGATCGCTTCCTGGCCGGTGACCTCTTCAAATGACTGCGGCCGCCATTTTCTGGCGATTACCTGATAAGACATCGTTCGATTTTGGATCTGCAATTTTCGATCTTGGATTGATTGCCGCACCAAGATCCGAAAGCAAATCTGAGTTGAATCAAGGATAAGATAATAGCCGTTTTCGAGGTGTTCCCGCAAAGGCGCAAAGACGCAAAATCCGGTCACGCAGACCGCGGCTTTTCGCGGTCTGCGAAAGAGTGCCCGACGATCGCGGATCGGGCGGAGACGGCTCGTCTTCGGCAACGGCCAGGAGGTCGATTCGCAGAGGCGATCGGGCCGTTGACGCGCAACTGAAAGTGCTGTAATTTGTTATCGACTTATAACAAATTAGCCGGACGCGTTCCGGTTCCCAACGAAGCGTATGTTTTTGATCTGGTTACTGTGGTTGATCATTGTTTTTGGCGGATTCTATCTTGGGATCGGTTATGGCCGGCAGATGTATCTTTCGGGTTTCGAGCTTTCACTCTTGCTGAACACGATGATCTACAGCGGTTGCGCGCTTTTTGCGCTTCCGAAACTTGTCCGGCTATTCTTTCCGAAAAAACAATGAGCAACGAGATTTTTGGCGTAGATCTGGTCGATATCAGCTTTCGGGGCGTTCACGCGCTGATGGCGGCCGCCTGGCTTTTGTTCGACTTCATCGTTTTCTGGCTGCACTTCAAGATCAAGGACGCCTCGCAGCCGATTGAAGAGAGGCTCGAGCGCGCGCGGGTGATGCACGGGATCGACACCGTCGTCGCCTACATTTTCCTGCTGATGCTGCCGAGCGGGATCGTGCTTTGTTACGTCACCGAAACGCCGATCTTTACGACCGCGTGGCTTTCCTGGAAGCACGTGCTCTACGGTTTGATCATTGTCGATGCGTTGTATTTGCTGCCGATCTCGGGAACGGCGCTCAAGAACCTGAAAGCGATCAAGGCCGGGGCGGAGAACGTCGCGGAGTTGAACAACGAGATCCGTTCGAGAATGAATCAGGCGATGCCGGCGGTTTGGCTGATCTGGATTCTGGTCTTCGCGGCGAGCCTGATTTCGGTGCTCAATCTCAAGGCGCCGAAAGGTCAGGAATACATTTTCAGAAAAACCGAAACGGTTCGGTCGGAACGTTGAATTGATTTACGATGAGTAGATGATTCCGTTCCGCCCGCCCCTGTGGATTGACGACTTCGAACTTTCAGCTCTCAAGAAACACGTTTTGAAGTGACTGAAGCAATAGGACTTGCTTGGTTCGTGTTTCTTCGGTGCGCCGTTCGGCAGAAACCCGATTGGAAGGCTATTCCGGAGTCCAATCACTGCCGAAGTGCCGGCGTGATCTCGACCAACTCTCCGCCGGGAGCCCGGATGACCGCCGCCGCTTCGCTCCTATCGATAACCTTTCCGCCGTTTTCAATTCCGGCGCTCACCGCCGCATCGAGATCGTCGGTTTCGAATGCCGCCATCAGATAGCCGGTTCGATCGGCGCTTGCCACGGTCTGAATCGGTTTCGCGTCGGTCTCAAGTTCGAGAAGTTCGACCTTTCCGGTCCAGTTCTTTCCCGAATTCAGCGTCGCAAAATCGAGTTTGTCCAAACGCCCGACCCCGAGCAGGGAATCGAACGGCGCACCGGACGATTGAAAAGCGATCGCCTTGGTCAGGCCGAGTCCGCGCTCGTAAAATCTCAGCGACTCGCCCATCGATGGCACGACGAGTCCGACGGTCGCAATGGCTTCTGAAAACACCGGAACGTCTTCGACGCGTCCGCCGACTTCGATTATCGTCAGGCGTTCGCCGGTCGGCGTCGCGAGCATTGCCTCGCGCATCGGCTTTCCGACGTTGTAGTCGAGGATCCCGGAGATCGGACGGCAACCGACGGCTTGAAGACGTGCGAGAGCGGCGTCGATGTCGCTGGTTCGGAAATTGAGTGTCATTATTCCGAAATCGAACGGGCGCGAGACGTCGCGGACGGGAGCAGAGGCGTTCGGATTCTCGACCAGGCGGATCATCCCGAAATCGTCGCCCGGAAGGGCGTAGGTCTCGGTTCGCGATTCGCCGGACGATGCCGTTCGAACGCGAACGAGGCCGAGCACGGATTCGTAGATCACGCGCGATTCTTCGAGGTTCCGCACCACCTGAACGACGGACTTAACGGCCGAGACACTGAACATACGGGGAAAGCTGGAAAGCGGGCGACGAGGATCGAACTCGCAACTTTCAGCTTGGGAAGCTGACACTCTACCATTGAGTTACGCCCGCAAAGCAGATTTGGGATTTCGGATTTCTGATTTCGGGCTGGATTTGACTACCAAAAGACCGAATTCACAAATCCGAAATCCCAAATCGAAATATGGAGGCTTCAGACCGAGCCGCAACACAGGCTGAAATCGCTACCGTTGCTTCCTTCCGGATCTGGCGGGGTTCACAACTCAAACCTTGTGCGGAGCCTGAAGCCATATGGATTTGGGAATTGTGATTGGCGATTTCGGAATTAAACCGGAGCCCGCGATCCCAAATCACAATTCCCAAATCGAAATGCTCGATTTTAGATTGCAAACTTTGGGTTGGACTTTGCTTCAATCCGAAATCCCAAATCACAATTCCCAAATCAAAATGGCGGAAAGGGTGGGATTCGAACCCACGGAACCCGTTAAGGCTCACAGCATTTCCAATGCTGCCAATTCAACCACTCTTGCACCTTTCCGTTGGTTGAAAAAAAAGTCTTCGTCCCTGCAAAAACAAGAATTGCGGACCAAAATCCGCAATCCCAAATCGAATCAATCCAGAATCCCAAATCGAATCAATCCAAAATCCAAAATCCCAAATCCAAAATCGAAATGGCGGAGAGGGTGGGATTCGAACCCACGGTGCCCGTTAGGGCACAACGATTTTCGAGACCGTCCGATTCAACCACTCTCGCACCTCTCCGCGCGGCGGACGAACATTCATTCTAATAGTCCGACCGAAAAAAATTCAAGTCGGAAATCAAGTTATGTTGCTCTCAGGCGTTTCTTGCGAAAGAAATCCTGCATCAATGAACGGCATTCGTCGGCAAGAACGTCCGATTCGACCTCGAGCCGATGATTCAAACGCTCGTTCGTACAGACCTCGAAGACCGTTTCGACGGCGCCGAAACGCTCGTCAGCGGCGCCGTAGACGAGGCGCTTCACGCGTGCGTTGACGAGCGCGCCGGCGCACATCGCACAGGGCTCGATCGTCGAATACATAGTTGACCCGACAAGCCGGTAATTGCCGATCCTGCGCGCCGCTTCGCGCAGGACGAGGATTTCCGCGTGCGCCGTCGGATCGGTGTCGGTGATCGTGCGGTTGCCCGCCGTCGCGACGAGATTGCCGTCGGCGTCGATCAGGCACGCGCCGATCGGAACTTCGTCCAGTTCGCCGGCCGCACGCGCGGCGTCGATCGCCACGCGCATCAGGATTTCATCAGCGTCGTTCATCGCAAAGAAAAACGAAATATAGGTTTTGGACCCGTGCCTGTCAAGTTAGATCCGACATTCGCCGTGCGTTGCGTTGTGATTAAGATACTAGTTAAACTTGAGCTGTTAGCAGATCAAGCCGAAACGGGGAATATGAACAAACTAAAGCATTTTGCGATTCACATCGACGATATGGAACGGGCGAAAGGGTTTTACGAGGGAGTTTTCGAATGGGGATTCGCGTCTTACGGGCCTGCCGACTTTCTTCAGATCAAGGCCGACAAGTCCGAGAAAGGCGAATTGATCGGCGCGCTTCAGTCGCGCAAATACTCACCGGTCAAGGACAAAGTCATCGGCCTCGAATGCACCTTCGATGTTGAAAGCGTCGATGCCGTCATTGAGCGCGTAGAGAAGAACGGCGGCAGAATACTGATGCCCAAAACGGCGATTCCTTATGTCGGATGGATCACGAAGTTTCTCGATACGGAGGGCAATCTCCTATGCGCGATGCAGGCCGATGGCGGTGCCCGATGATTCGTCCGGTGCATCCCGACTTCTTGAGGCTGTTGACGCTAAAGGAAAAGCCGCTGGTCGATCTGTTCATCGATCTTCGCGAGTTTGTTCTCGAAATCTCCCCGGAGAGCAACGAATTGCTCTACCATACGCACGCATTGACATCGGTGTTTTCGATCTCCGAAAAGCTCGGCGACGCGTTTTGTATGCTCCCGATTTACACGAATCACGTAAACCTCGGGTTCAACAAAGGAACGCTGATTCACGATCCAGGGAAGTTGTTGTCGGGTACGGGGAATCTGATCCGCCATATTCCGGTGTCGGAAAAGAAGGATTATCGAAATCCGCAGGTCGAACATCTGATCAGGTGCGCGATTGACTTCGCGGTCAATGATATGGACAAACCGTCAAACACCAACGGAAAGACGATTTCGAAGATCAAGAAGTTTTAGGGAACGCCGAGGGAGGAATCAGCCAAGAGATATGAAAGACGATTTCCGGTTCGACGACAAGCAGTCCGACGAAGACATTCACGTCAGTCGGGTTCCGCCTTCGTTCAAGTCGCTTGCGGAGGAAGTGCGCGTCCGCAGCCAGAAACCGAAATCATCGCCGCTGACGATCCCGCAAAAACTATCGACGTCTGAATTCAATACGGCGATGGTGCATTTCTATCGCGGCGAGGTCCAGCGGTCGAACGTTTGGCGCAACCGCCTCGACGCGACCACCAATTGGGCGGTCATCACCGCCGGCGCGACGCTTTCGTTCGTTTTCAGTTCGGCGAACAATCCGCATTTCGCGATCCCGATCAACACGATCCTCGTCTCCATTTTTCTTTTTATGGAAGCGCGGCGTTATCGCCATTACGAAGTTTGGGCGAACCGTGTTCGCGTGCTCGAGACGGGCTATTTCGCGCCGATGCTTTCGCACCGGACGATCCCGCCGGACAAGGAATGGGCGGAGCATATCGCTGCGGACCTCTTGTCGCCGCATTTTACGATCAGCGAGTGGGAAGCGGTCGGACGCCGTTTGCGGAGCAACTATCTTTGGATCTTCATCCTGCTGGCTCTGAGCTGGACGCTCAAAGTGTACATCCATCCGGTTGCAGCGGTCGATCTTGAGACCTTCGTCAACCGTGCTCAGGTCGGACTCGCTCCGGGTTGGCTGGTGATCACGGCCGGTTGCCTTTTTAACCTGATCATCCTCTTTATCGCTTTCAGCACGCTGAAACTTCGCGACGCGTCGAGCGAGGTTCTTCCGCTCGAAGATTTTGAATGGCACCCGCTGAAGGAGGTCTCGGATTGGGCGGAGACGAATCTCAAAAAGCGAAACACGATCCGCCGTGCCAAACGCGCCCGCCAACGCGTTCGGTCGATCCACAAGTCCGAAAGCTGAAGTTCGGAGTTCCGTCTTCTCCGCTTTTCCACTTTCCCGCTTTTCCACTTTTCGGACTTGTTAACTATAATTCTCTAAAACCTTTAGGAGCTGATAAACGACTATGGCCAATGAACTTGAAAATCGCGGGAAGTCGCTCGAGAACGAGTATTTCCATCGGAAGGAGCAGGAACTCATCGCCAAGATGAAAGCGAACCTCGCGGCCGACGAATCGGTTCAGACCGAGATGACGTGTCCGCGCTGTGACGGGACGCTCGTCGAAACGGATCACGAGCATATCAAGATCGACGTCTGCAACAAGTGCTCGGGCGTTTGGTTCGACGCCGACGAATTCGCGCATGTCGTCGAGAAGAATGAGAGCAGCGGCTGGCTCAGCCGTCTTTTCAAGTAAGCAAGAAGGAGCTTTTTGATGAGAAATGCATTACGCCCGTTGATTTTGCTGATCGCGGCGCTTGTTTTGACGGTTCAGGTCGGGGCGCAAACGGCGAAGCTTTCGACCGGTTCCGGCGCCAAAGTCGCCGAATTCAAACTCGCGAGCAAATTGATGGCGCGCGACGTGCCTTATCGCGTCATCACGCCGAAGAACTACGGCATCGCCGCGGGGACGAGATTCCCGGTCGTTTATCTGCTTCACGGACTGACGGGACGTTACGACAACTGGACAGACAAGACGAAGCTCGCGGAATTTGCCGAAAAGCACAACTTCATCATCGTCACGCCGGAGGGCGGCGACGGTTGGTATTCCGACAGCGCCGGCGTCGCAAACGACAAATACGAAAGCTACATCGTGCAGGAACTCGTGCCGGAGATCGATTCGAAGTTCCGGACGTTGGCGACGCGCGAGAATCGGTTCATTGCCGGGCTTTCGATGGGCGGTTACGGGTCGCTCAAATTCGGGCTGAAGTATCCGCAAAAGTTCGCGGCGGTCGGATCGTTCAGCGGCGCTCTGCGGGCGACGGACTGGACGGACAAGGTCATCGGCGAATGGCTCGCGAAGTCAATAATGAGCGTCTTCGGCGCCGCGGAGAGCGAGAACCGCAAAGCGAACGATATTTATCGGCTCGCGCGCGAATGGCCGGCTGACAAGACCAAGGAACTGCCGTTCATTTACCTAGATTGCGGAACCGAGGATTTCCTCATCGAAAACAGCCACGATTTTGCGAAGATCCTGCGCGAAAAGAAGATCCCGCACGAGTTTCGCGAGTTGCCGGGCAAGCACGACTGGGTTTATTGGAACCTGCAGGTGCAGGAGTTCTTGCGGCTCGCAGACCGAATGCTGCCGAAGGCCGAAATTCCGACGGCAAAAAAGCCGGGCTAATCCGGTCATTGATTTGAACGATTCAGCTTCGTTCAAATCCGATTGAAGGTGGTAATTATGTTGAAGCGATTAGTTATTTTGGGGATTATGCTGTTCGCCGGTCTCGGTGTTTCGGCGTTCGGCCAGGGGAAGACGGTCGTCAACGACGCGAAGGCGAAGACGATGCTGCTGGGCAAACACAAGTTGTCGCTGCAGTGGATCAGCTGGGACTATTTCGGCACCGCGACGGTCACCAACAAGGGCGGGGTGTTGTATTTGAAAGGCGAGCAAAAAGGCCGCGGCAATAATGATTTCGTCCGCATCAACGGCGTTATCAAAGAGGTCAACGCCAAGAGCTTTGTGTTCGACGGAACGGTCGTCACGCAGGTCAGCACGATCAACAACGGCGAGCCCTGCACGCGTGACGGTGAAATGACGTTCAGGATCACCGGCAAACGCAAGTACTGGCGTTTGCAGGACATCGACAACCCGTGCGATGAGGTTGCCGATTACGTCGATCTGTTTTTCAGATAAAGCTCGTGAAAGGCCGATGTCGCGGCGCTGACATCGGCCTTCCGCAGCGATATGATCTGGACGCGGCCGCTCCCGCTTCTGACAGTATGCTTAATTTCGCCATCGAAACCGCGCGTGAAGCGGGACAACTCCTGCTGGAGAAATTCGGCGGAAAGTTGAACATCACGAAAAAGGGCGACATCAACCTCGTCACCGAAGCCGATCTCGCGTCGGAACGGCTGATCATCGAACGAATCAAGTCCTATTATCCGAAACACGCGATCCTTGCCGAAGAATCGGGCGCCGCGGTACTTGACGGCCAAAGCGCCTGGAAGTGGATCATCGATCCGCTCGACGGGACGACGAATTTCGCCCACGGGTATCCTTGCTGGTGTGTGACGCTCGCGCTCGAGCATAACGGTGAGATCGTCGTCGGCGTCACCTTCGACCCGACGCGAAACGAACTTTTCGCCGCCGAGCGCGGCAGAGGCGCGTCGCTCAACAACAAACCGATCCGCGCGTCGGCGACGGAGAATCTCGGCGACGCGCTGATCGTTACCGGATTTCCATACGATATCAAGCATCGCGAAAAGTTCGCGCGGCACCTGACCGAGTTTTTGCTGACGTCGCGCGGAGTCCGGCGCGACGGATCAGCGGCGATCGATATGGCTTATGTCGCCTGCGGGCGATTCGACGGATTTTGGGAAGAAGGCCTGAGCCCGTGGGACGTCGCCGCCGGAGTCTTGCTTATCGAAGAAGCCGGCGGGCAAGTTTCATACTACGACGGCTCGAGATTCAGCATCTACGCGCCGCCGATCTGCGTTTCGAACGGACTGATTCATTCGCAAATGCTCGATGTTTTGAAGTAAATCGAGATTCAAGGCTCAAGATTCCAGCGATTCCAGATTCCAGAGATTCCAGATTCCAGAGATTCCAGATATTCCAGATTCCAGAGATTCCAGAGATTCCAGAGATTCCAGATTCCAGAGATTCCAGATTTCCAGATTCCAGAGATTCCAGATTCCAGAGATTCCAGAGATTCCAGATTCCAGAGATTCCAGATTCCAGATATTCCAGGTATTCCAGATTCCAGATATTCCAGATTCCGGAGCTTTTCCCCCGGGTTCTTTGTATTCGGGGTCGGAACGGGTCAGTACCATCTGCGGTAGCGGATGGTTGAAGATCGGTTGGTATCAATACTTCGGTCCGGGAGTGCCGCAACCAACCATCCGCTACCGCAGATGGTACCGACTCGACGCGATTGCAGCGCGATTCGGGATTCCCAGTCTGGAACCCTGGAATTCTCGAATCTTGATTTCGGATCTGGAATCTCTGGAATCTGGAATCTCTGAAATCGCAAATCGCAAATCCCAAATCGCAAATCGCAAATCCCAAATCCCAAATCCCAAATCGCAAATCGCAAATCCCAAATCCCAAATCCCAAATCGCCTACGGTACATACGCCGACGGCACCGACAGATCACCCGGTTGCCCGAACGATGAGAATCCGACCGTCGCATTCGAACTTCTGATCCAGTACCATTGCTGCGACGCGGCGCGGAAAATGCCGATGTCGACTTTGCCGTCGCCGTCGTAATCGCCGAGCATCGGCAGATCGTCCGGAATTCCCCACGAAACGTAGCTTGCCGACTGGTCTGAGCTGTTGATGATGTAGAAATCGGGCTGGCTGCCATCGGTCGTGCCGCGAAACACGCAGGCGTCCGTCTTGCCGTCGCCGTCGTAATCGGCGGCGCACGGGCGGTCGGTCGCGATGCCGAACGGGAACGCGGTATAGGAATTCGTCGAACTCAGCCATTGGTGCCAGACGCCGTCGGCCGGGCGATAAACGGCGATGTCGCCGATGCCGTCTCCGTCGAAATCTCCCATCAATGGCTTGTCGCCGTTGATGCCGAACTGTTGCGCGAAAAACTGGTTTCCCAAACTCCTCAGTTGATACCAGACGCCGTCGGTTGGCCGGAAAACGGCGAGATCCGCGCGGCCGTCGCCGTCAAAGTCGTTCGGGATCGGAACATCGCCCGTGAGCCCGAACTGTGTCGCCGAAACCGAATTGTTAGAGCTGTTGAGAATCCACCACACGCCGTTGCGGAAGATCGCGACGTCGGTTCGGTTGTCGCCGTCGAAATCGGCCGGTGTCAGATTGTCGCCCGGGGCGCCGAACTGCGTCAGAAACGTCGCGCCGTTACCGGTCAAAGTCGCGTTCCAGGTGCCGTTTGACGGGCGGAACGACGCTACCTCGGATCGTCCGTCGCCGTCAAAATCGAACGGCGCGCGGTTGACGCGCGTAATGACGACGTCGTTGCCGTCGCCTCCGACATAGGTGATCCGAAACGCCGTGTTGAGCGCTCCGCCAAAGACTGCGCCCTCCGGTGCATTCAAAAACGTCCCCGAAACCGGATCCGCGCCGTCGTTCCTGATGATCGTGAACGCGTCGCCTATCGCCGGACGATATGTGCCCCAAGGGATCGGGGCGAGTCTCGCGCCGTTGAGATTGACGGCGCCGACGACGTTCAATTGGTCGTGGCCGTTCGCGCCGGGCAGAGGGCCGCCGATCTTGCAGGCGTAGTTTCCGTCGGCCGTGAAATTGAGCGTTCCGGTATTTAGAATTCCGGTCGGCGACGTCAGCGTTCCGGCGCTGATCGTGCCCTGCACCAAGTTCACGGTTCCGACCGTGCCGGTTCCGCCGAAACCGCTGAAGCCGAGTATTCCGCCGCCGGTTGCGGGGGAATTGACGGTCACAGTGCTGTTGCCGGCCGAAGCGTCGAAGATAAAAACTCCTTCATTGAGATTGATCGCGCCCGTGAAACTTGCAGATGCAAGAATGCCCGCGGCGCCGGGACCGTTCTTGGTTACCGAGCCGGGGCCTGAAATGATTCCGACCGCATACGTTCCGGCGCCATCGATCGTGACCCCTGCGACGTTGAGCGAGAGTATGGCGATCGTCGACACGGCTCCCGCCGCGCCACTCAACGTTTGCGCGTTGTTGAGGAAAAGCGCTGCGTTGATCGTCGGCGAACCGCCGGTTACATTCATCCCGCCGGTCAGCCGAAAGGGGTTGCCGCTGACCGTGTATGCTCCCCCTTCAAACGTCAGCGAGCCAAATGTAGTGAGCGCGAAAAAATTGTTGTTCGTGGCGAACTGCGCCGCCGTCGCCGGGAACACCAGATCGTCGCCGGCCACCGGCGCAACGTCCGTTGACCAGTTCGCGGCCGTCGTCCAATTGCCGTCGGTGCCGCCGCCGTCCCACGTCCTAACCGCCGCCTCGACGGAAAGCGAACAAAATAAAACAGTTGAGAAAAAAAGCGCTTTCAAAAACATAATTGACGACCTCGGAATTCGATGAAATCTAACACAGAAAAACTCCGAAAACAATCGATCTTGTCACCTGCGAGGTGTTTCACCCGTGCCGTCTATGCTACTCTAACAGACGAATTCAATCGCAAATCTGAAATCCGAATTCGCAAATCAATTATGTCTTGGTTTCGCCGAAACAAACCGAAGATCGCGGATACGCCGCACGACGAGGAACGCACCGTTCGCACCGAGGGGATCTTCGTCAAATGCCCGGAGTGCGAGAGTCCCCTCTACAAACGGGAACTCGTCGAGTCCTTTCACGTCTGCACGCATTGCGATTATCACTTTCGAATGGGCGCGCGCGAGCGACTCGACACTCTGTTCGACGACGGCCGCTACGAGAAGCTCGATGAAGAGGTAACATCGGGCGATCCGCTTGATTTCGTCGATTCGAAACCTTACAAGGACCGCATCGTCGCCGCGAAAAAATCTTCGGGCCTGCCGGAAGCGATCGTTTCCGGAAAGGGAATGGTCGGCGGACATCTGGCCTACGTCGGCGCGATGGATATGTCGTTCATCGGCGGTTCGATGGGCTCGGCCGTCGGTGAAAAGATCACGCGCCTCATCGAGCGCGCGCTCGAGACGAACGGCGCGGTTGTCATATTTTCCGCTTCGGGCGGCGCGCGTATGCAGGAAGGAACGCTGTCGCTGATGCAGATGGCGAAGATCTCGGCCGCGCTCGCGCAACTCCACGAAGCGCGCCTGCCATTCATTTCGATTCTCACCGATCCGACGACCGGAGGCGTGACCGCGAGTTTCGCGATGCTCGGCGACGTCATCGTTGCCGAACCAAAGGCGCTGATCGGTTTCGCCGGCCCGCGCGTCATCGAGCAGACGATCCGCCAGAAACTCCCGAAAGGCTTTCAGCGCTCGGAATTCCTTCTCGAACACGGGATGGTCGACATCGTCGTTGACCGCCGCGAAATGCGCGACGCCGTGATTCGACTGCTCGATTTTATGATGAACCCGGAACTGCACTGATACCACACCTGCAAATCGGTACTGGGTTCGAATCAATCCGAATCGCATAGCGATCCCGATCTTAGCCGTGGGTTTCAACCCACGGGATTGGGTTGTCGGGATTTCGTCGCGTCAGCAACGGCTGATTCAATCGTCGGTTCGACCCTTGCAGCATCATGATGTCGCGTTGTTCAACAAGGGCCGCGCTCGTTTCTTTCGCCTTGCCGCACGCTACGAACCGAACGGCATTCGGACCGACTCGCGCCGGAGTGCCATTCGGAAGTGGAGTAATTCATCGCCGATCATCTAAGTTCGACGAACGCGCTGACCGAGCGCTGTTTTTGTCCCAACCTCGGAGAATTCATTTCCGAGGATGAATTTCTACGGGTATGCCGGAAATGGAACGCGTGGAGCGGTTGATTCAATGGGATTGGAAGCGAGTTTCCTGAATGAAATCGCGGATTCCTCCGACGAAAGAATCGAGACCGCGCGGGAATTTTATTGACTCCGTTATTGCCGAATCCGGTCGTTAACACCATTTCTCACGTGGCGAGCGGTACTGTTACACTCAATCTCGATGAACTTCGATCAATCGGTCAAATATCTTTACGGCCTCGGGAACGAGGTTCTTGCGATGAAGCTCGGGCTCGAGAACATCGGCAAGCTCCTGACTGAGTTCGGAGATCCGCAGTCCCGGTTTTTCAAAGTGCAGGTCGCCGGAACGAACGGCAAGGGGTCGACGTGCGCGTTTCTTGAAGCAATCTGTCTCGATGCGGGAATTCGGGTCGGGACGACGACCTCGCCTCATCTCGTTTCCGTCACGGAAAGAATCCGGATCGACGGGCAGGACATTTCGGAAGAGCATTTCGCGAAATACGCGACGAAAATCCGCAAAGCGAGCGAGAAACTGGTCAAAGGCGGATCGCTCGAAACCGTTCCGACCTACTTCGAGCAAGTGACGGCGATCGCGCTGCTCGCGTTCGCGGACGCTGAGGTCGAACTCGCGATCCTCGAGACCGGCCTCGGCGGACGATTTGACGCGACGACGGCCGCTCGCGCCGAGATCGTCGCGATCACGCGCATCGATCTCGATCACCAGCGAATCCTCGGTAATTCGGTCGCCGATATTGCGTCCGAAAAGGCGGCGATCATACGCTCCGACGCGACGGTCGTTGTCGGCGAACAGCCGGCGGAAGCGATGCGCGTGATCGAAGCGCGCTGCCGCGAATGCGGGGTCGTGCCGATACTCGGGTCGGAGGTCCGAGTCGAGCGGAACGGTGAACTTACCGGCTTTCAGACAGAGTCGGGCCGTTATCCGAACGTTCGCATCGGCCTTCCGGGTGAGCACCAGATCGAGAATGCGGCGGTCGCCGTGCGACTCGCGGAAGAGCTTCGCGAACGATTCAATATCAGCGCCGAAAACATCGCCCGCGGTCTCGGATCGGCTCGACATCGCGGGAGACTGGAACGCCGCGGCCGATTCCTTTTCGACGGCGCCCACAACGAAAACGGCGCCGCCGCTGTGCACGTTTTTCTGGATGAGAACATTTCTGAACCCGTCGTGATGATCTTCGGCGCGATGCGCGACAAGGAACTCGGAAACATTGCCGCGACCCTTTTCCCGAAAGCCGGGAAACTGATCCTGACGCGGCCC
The DNA here is from genome assembly GCA_016715115.1 of Acidobacteriota bacterium. NCBI lineage: Bacteria > Pseudomonadati > Acidobacteriota > Acidobacteriota bacterium. The sequence continues at coordinate 89,458 of JADKBM010000001.1, read as the reverse complement.
GACAACCCGCGTTCGATGGACGCGGCGGAGATCGGGAAGCTCGGCCGCGACTTTTGCGAAGAAGTGTATCTGACATCGACCGTTGCCGAAGCGGTCACACTGGCGCAGCGGATCGCGGGGGCAGATCAGACGATCGTTGTCACCGGCTCGCTCTACCTCGTCGGCGAAGCGCTCGCCGAACTCGAAAGTAAGGGCACGGTCTGATAAAATTCAGGAAGTTTGGGACTGGAGCGTTGGTTTCGCGCTGGTAGAGGCGACTTGTCCTCGGCGCCGTTCGCGCTTCGCGCTCATTGCAAGCGGGGACGCTTGCGCTCCAGTCGATCGGATCAGAAATATCATTTATGCATAAACTAGTGTTGATACGACACGGCGAGAGTGTCTGGAACAAGGAAAACCGTTTCACCGGATGGAAGGACGTCGACCTTAGCGAGAAGGGACTCGAAGAAGCCAAGTCCGGCGGCAAGTTGTTGACGGATCAAGGTTTCGAGTTTGACATCGCCTACACGTCGGTGCTCAAGCGGGCGATCCGAACGCTCAATATCGTCCTCGATGAGATGGACTGTGCGTGGTTGCCGGTGATCAAGAACTGGCGCCTCAACGAGCGTCATTATGGAGATCTTCAGGGCTTGAACAAGGCAGAGACGGCGCAGAAGTTCGGCGACGAGCAGGTTCTGATCTGGCGCCGCAGTTACGACATTCCGCCGCCGCCGATGAGTGCCGACGACGAGCGCAATCCCCGCCGCGATCGGCGCTATGCCGATCTTTCGGACGCCGAGATTCCGTTGACCGAATGTTTGAAGGACACCGTTGCGCGGTTTCTTCCGTTTTGGGAAGGCGAGATCGCGCCGCAGGTAAAGGCCGGCAAACGAGTGATCATCGCCGCTCACGGCAATTCGCTCCGGGCCTTGGTCAAGTATCTTGACGGGATCGCCGACGACGAGATCGTCAAACTCAATATCCCGACGGGCGTTCCGCTCGTTTATGAACTCGACGCCGATCTGAAACCGATCAGGAGCTACTATCTTGGCGACGCCGATGCGATCAAAGCCGCGCAGGACGCCGTCGCGAATCAAGGGAAAGCAAAATGAGCTTCCGAGAGTGGCTTTTGATCGAAGAATGAACGATGAAGGATGAATCGCGCGCCAAAAGACTGAAGAAATTTGCGTTGATCGTCCCGGGTCTTCTGATCTTGCTGAGCCTTGGCGGCGTGTGGTTTTTCGGGAGCAGACTGAGCGCGCCGGCGCCGGCCGCCGTCGGTAATTGCCCGATCGATCTGGCGTGCGAATCCGTCGAGATCCCGAGCGAATCGGGGTCGAAACTCAAGGGCTGGTATTTGCGCGGGCAGTCCGGAAAAGGCACGATCGTCCTGATGCACGGACTCCGTTCGAATCGCCTGGCATTGGTCGATCGAATGCGCTTCCTTCGTGCCAAAGGGTTTTTCGTTCTCGCCTTTGACTTTCAGGGGAGCGGCGAGAGCCCGGGCGACCAACTGACGTTCGGGTATCGCGAACGGCTCGACGCCGAAGCCGCCGTCCGCTTCGCTCGCACCCGCCGGCCCGACGCAAAGATCGGTGTCATCGGAATTTCGATGGGCGGCGCCGCGTTTTTGCTCTCAAACGAGATGCCGCCGGTCGATGCGGTTACGCTCGAACTTGTTTACCCGACGATGCGTGCCGCGATCGAAAACCGTTTGAACAATTGGTTTTTCAGCGGCGCCGACCGTTTGACGCCGTTGCTGTCGGTTCAGTTTTCGCCCCGGATCGGCGTTTCCGTCGACGATCTGCGCCCGATCGATCGCATTTCGGCCGTTAGCGCGCCGGTTCTCGTGATCGGCGGCGGGATCGATCCGTTTACGACCGCGGAAGAAAGCAAGCAACTCTTTGAGGCCGCGAACGAACCAAAGCAACTGTGGATCGTCGAAGGAGCCGGTCACGAAGATCTCTGGAAGTTCCGGGCTCGCGACTACCAAGATAGGGTCCTGCAATTTTTCGAGCCGATACTGAATGAAACTGCCCCGGGAGAAAAAAATGATAAGAACAATTCGTCTTGCAATTGTCTTGATGACAATTCTCGCAAGCCTGGCGACGGTCTCGATCCAGGCACAAACAAAGACTAAGAAAACGACCGTCACGACGGGCGAGATCTCTTCGGGCCTAAAGGAAGCGCTGACCAAAGGCGTCCGGTTTGCGGTCGACACGCTCGGGCGCGAGAACGGCTTTCTCGATGATGTCCGCGTCAAGATCCCATTGCCGAAGTCGTTGCAGAAGCTCGAAAAAGCGCTGCGCATCGCGGGCCAGGGAAAGGCGGTCGACGAGTTTGTTTCGTCGATGAACCACGCCGCCGAAAAGGCGGTCCCGGTCGCGATCGACGTCTTCGTCGATTCGATCAAAAAGATGACGTTCGACGACGCGCGAAAGATCCTCTTCAGCGGCGAACAGGACGCCGCGACGCAGTTTTTTCGCCGTACCAGCGAGGAGACGTTGCGCGAAAAGTTTCGGCCGATCGTCGAGAAATTCACCGGAGAGGTCGGCGTCACTCAAAAATACAAGGATATGGTCGCGAAGGGCGGGCCAATCGCGAAGTTTCTCGTCGGCAAGGACGCTACGGATCTTGATGCTTATGTGACTCAAAAAGCGCTCGACGGCCTGTTCTTTATGGTCGCCGAGGAAGAAAAGAAGATCCGCAAAGACCCGTTGGGCCGGACGACCTCGCTTTTGAAAAAAGTTTTCGGGATATTGAAGTAGGTTGGTGCCACGAATCGCGCGAATTTCACAAATTTGCTTCTTTCAACATCAATGTGGCCGCCCGACGGTGGGCGGGTTAACGTAAGGGAAAATTCGTGAAGTTCGTGCCGTTCGTGGCCGAAACCCATCGTTTTGATCAGCTTGTCGCCACGAATCGCGCGAATTTCACGAATGTCCTTTTTTTCAACATCAATGTTGCCGCCTGACGGCGGGCGGGTCAATCCAATAGTGGCCGCCAGAAAGCGGGCGGGTTAACGTAAGGGAAAATTCGTGAAGTTCGTGTCATTCATGGCCGAAATCCATCGTTTTGATCAGCAAGCTTGTCGCCACGAATCGCGCGAATTTCACGAATTTCCTTTTTTTCAACATCGATGTTGCCGCCCGACGGCGGGCGGGTCAATCCAATAGTGGCCGCCAGAAAGCGGGCGGGTTAACGTAAGGGAAAATTCGTGAAGTTCGTGTCATTCATGGCCGAAATCCATCGTTTTGATCAGCAAGCTTGTCGCCACGAATCGCGCGAATTTCACGAATTTCCTTTTTTTCAACATCAATGTTGCCGCCCGACGGCGGGCGGGGTCAATACGATTGTTGCCGCCCGACGGCGGGCGGGGTTAATACGAATGTGGCCGCCCAAGGGAAAATTCGTGAAGTTCGTGTCATTCGTGGCCGAAACCCACCGTTTTACACACCCGCGACGAAACTGATAAAATGCTCGTTTCCGACAGGTCAGGAATTCTTAACCGTAAATGAGCATCAAGCAGATCACCGTCCGCGGCGCGCGGCAGCATAATCTGAAAAATATCGACGTGGATATTCCGCGCGACTCGTTTACGGTCATCACGGGCCTCTCCGGTTCCGGAAAATCGTCGCTCGCGTTCGACACGATCTATGCAGAAGGCCAGCGCCGTTATGTCGAATCACTCTCAGCCTATGCGCGGCAGTTTCTCGATCAGCTTGAGAAGCCCGACGTCGATTCCGTCGAAGGCCTTAGTCCGGCGATCTCGATCGAGCAAAAGACGGTTTCGCGTTCGCCACGCTCGACCGTCGGAACCGTGACCGAGGTCTACGACTACCTTCGGTTGCTGTTTTCCTCGATCGGCCAACCCCATTGCCATCAGTGCGGCGAAGCGATCACGCGCCAGTCATTCGAACAGATCGTCGCCAATATCCTTGACCTTCCCGAAGGCGAACGAGTGATGATCCTCGCGCCGATCGTTCGCGGACGCAAAGGCGAATTCAAAAAGGAACTCGAAAAGCTCCACAAAGACGGCTTCATCCGCGCCCGCATCGACGGCGATCTCCGCGCGTTGGATGAAGAGATCGTGCTCGATAAGCGGAAGAACCACACGATCGAGGTCGTCGTCGATCGCCTGCTGATAAAGGGCGGCGTCAAGGACCGACTTACGGAATCCGTCAAAACGGCACTGAAAATGACCGGCGGCGCGGTCTTGATCTCGATCGTCGACGGAGACGAGAAGCTCTATTCGGAAAAAATGGCGTGCGTCGCTTGCGGCGTCAACATACCGACGCTCGAACCACGCTCGTTCTCGTTCAATTCCTCGTTCGGCGCCTGCAAACGCTGCTCGGGACTCGGTATCGTCGCCGAGATCGATGCCAAACGGCTCATCCCGGACGAGAGTCTGGCGGTCGAAAAACTGCCGTTTCTCGACGGCGTCGACAAAATGGCGTCGACGGTTTTGAGAACGGCGCTTGAAGGCATCATTCGAAAAGCAAACAAGAAAAAGAATTCCGAATCGTTGGCGCTGACGATGGCTTTTTCGGAACTTTCGGCGGGCATTCGCGATTCGTTCTTCAACGGAGTCAACGGCAAGATCCCGATGAAATGGGGCGAAGGCTTTTACCCTTCCGAGTGGAAAGGCGCCGTCAGGTTTTTGCGCGAACGGATGCATAATTCGACCTCGGAAAAGATCAGGGTCGCGCTCGCCGAGTTCATCGCGCCGGGCTCGTGTCCCGAATGTGGCGGCAAACGGCTTCAGCCCGAGAGTCTGGCGGTCAAGATCGGCGGGTTCGGGATCGGAGATTATACGGCGCTGCCGATCGACGAAGCGCTCGTCAGATTCGGCGAGATCAAGCTGACGCCGCGTGAGGAGAAGATTGCCGGACTGGTCTTACGCGAGATCAGGGATCGTTTGCGTTTTCTGAACTCGGTCGGACTCGGTTATCTGACGCTCGACCGCGGGTCGGGAACGCTCTCGGGTGGCGAGGGCCAACGGATCCGGCTCGCGACGCAGATCGGTTCGTCGCTCCGCGGGGTTCTGTACGTTCTCGACGAGCCGTCGATCGGACTCCACCCGCGCGACAACCGGAAACTGCTCGAAACGCTTCATCAACTTCGCGATCTTGGAAATACGGTTCTGGTGGTCGAACACGACGAGGAGACGATCGCGCACGCCGATTACGTCGTCGATCTCGGCCCGCTTGCCGGGACTCACGGAGGCGAAGTCGTCGCGGTCGGCACGCCCGACGAGATTGCGGCCGCGCCCGATTCAATTACCGGCCAGTATTTGAACGGGAAGCTCAAGATCGAGGTTCCGGAATGGCGAAGGCTCGCGAACGGCCATAACATCACGGTCAAGGGCGCGCGGGCACATAATCTCAAAAACATCGACGTCAAGTTTCCGCTCGGGCTTCTGACGGTCGTCACCGGCGTTTCGGGCAGCGGGAAATCGACGCTAGTCGGAGACATTCTCTATCCGGCGTTGGCGAAGTTCGTCTATGATTCGGCGAAGACGCCGCTCGAGCACGACTCGATCGACGGACTCGAACTCGTCGACAAGATCATCGAGATCGACCAGTCGCCGATCGGACGCACGCCGCGTTCAAACCCGGCGACATACACCGGGGTTTTTACGCCGATCCGCGAACTGTACGCGATGCTCCCCGAGTCACGCGAGCGCGGCTACAAGGCCGGTCGGTTTTCATTCAACGTCAAAGGCGGCCGCTGCGAGGGTTGCGAGGGCGACGGGATGAAGCGCATCGAGATGAACTTCCTGCCGGACGTTTACGTGACCTGCGACGTCTGCCGCGGCAAGCGCTACAACCGCGAGACGCTCTCCGTGAAATACAAAGGACACTCGATCGCCGAACTGCTCGACACGACGATCGAGGACGCGCTGCCGCTGCTTGAGAACATTCCGACGATCAAGACGAAGTTGCAGACGCTGCTCGATGTCGGCCTCGGATACATCAAGCTCGGCCAGTCGGCGACGACGATCTCGGGCGGCGAGGCGCAACGTGTAAAACTCTCGAAGGAACTTTCGAAACGCGCTACCGGCAAAACGATCTACATCCTCGACGAACCGACGACCGGACTCCACTTCGCCGACGTTCACAAGCTTCTCGACGTTTTGCAGAAACTGGTTGATACGGGCAACACTGTGATCGTCATCGAACATAACCTCGACGTCATCAAGTCCGCGGATTACGTCATCGACCTCGGCCCCGAAGGCGGCGAACAGGGCGGCCGCGTCGTTGCCCAAGGCACGCCCGAAGAGGTCGCGCGCGTCAAGAAATCATACACCGGCCAGGCGCTGAAAACCGTACTCACATAAGTGCTCGGGACGGCAATGCACGAATCCGGGTTCGGAGATCGCGAATTCTCGTCTATACTTTCAAAAATCCACGTTGGCAAGTGAAAGATTTAGTGCCGAAAGCGCATTAACGTCTGAGGAATGTAACCGCGTTGCGCACGTTTTCCATGCAAGCCTGTCGGGCGCGTGGCGTTTGTTTCCATATCCCAAATCCAAAGGAGACATCCGATGAAGCCAAATTTCTATTCTTTGAAACCCAAAACGCGCGAGGGGTTCAAGACGGCCGTAGCTTGGTTCGGTGGCCGCGAGATGATCGCCAGTCTGAAAGGCATGATCATGTACATGATCTACGGCGAGAACATGGACCCACGGGCCTGGATGAAGGGGAACATCTTTCCCAACGTCGATGAGAAGATCCGAATCCTCAACGAGGAAAAGTTCAAGCGCGCCATCAAAGCCGAAGGCGTGAACGCTTCCGAAGGAGAGGCCGGCAAGGATTTCGGGCGACTGAACGCGGTCGTCGAAACCAAAGCGCAGCATCGCATGCGCAGCGATGACCACGTCCTCGACGAAACGGCGAAGGCTGCAACGCTCGCATGGGCCCGGAAGATCGCCGACTATTGGAAGTGGAAAGGCGACAATTTCGAGTTTTGGGACGAGTTCCTCAGGCACCCGCGCGGGAAGCAATTCCGTGACGATCCGGATTCGATTGACGAATTCTGGTTCGACTTCATGGCCGACACCGGCGACGGGCAGATGGGCGTTTACAATGTCGGATGCATTGCGCTCAACGATCTTTGGGTCGAAGGCGACGGCCGTGTCGGTTCAAAGGTCAAACTTATGCCGTCAAAGTCCGGCAAGCCGGCTGATGTCGATTTCGAAGCGTTTTCGGTCTTGCCACGGGGCTATTTCCTTTTTGTCGGTGGCGACACCGCTTACCACTCGGCGAATTTCGCGACGCTTGTCGAACGGTTTCAACTGCCGTTTCGCTGGGCGTTTACGGGAATCCGTCATTTCATGTTCCGCTCCCAACGCCCGAAAGACGTCCTCTTCAACGGAAAGTGTTTCTGGGATGACAGCGAAATGCCGATCGTCGATCCGGATACGAAAAAAATGCACCCCGATTGGGACGGCACGGTCGGTCTTCAGACCCACAGAACCGATGTCGATGACGCAAAGCGGTACTGGGATACGGAGCCGCCGCGGCCGATCTTCGGCATCCCGGCAAATCACGACTACTACGACAATATCGACGGTTTCAACCGTCAGTTTCGCCGGACGCCGTTCGACGAGGTCGAAGAAAACCGCATTTACGACGGCATGCGCGGCCGGATGTTTCTGAGGATCCCGACCTTTTCGCGCGAACAGGAAGCGAGCTATGTCGCGATCCGTCTGCCGTTCGACTGGTGGTTTTTCGGAGTCGATTCGGAGAACGAAAAGCTGGATTTCCGTCAGGAGATATTTTTCAAAAACGTCGTCGGGATGAATCCGAAGAAACTGATCGTCGCGACCCCGGAGCCGACGACCGTTTTTGGACGCAAATGCGATCCCGAAGACAAGACGGCCGTCTATCTCAAAACGATCACTGAAGGCCTCGGCTACGAACAGCCGTTCCTCAACAACGGAAAAATCGTGCCGCTCAAGGCCGGTGAAAAAACCGGAGAATTCTGCCGGCTCGATCTTTCGGGCGATGTGCACCATTACGCCCGTTACTGGGGCCCCGAGACACGCGGGCTCGGCGACCCGAGATTCTCGTCGGACAATTATGCATCGGTCGTCGCCGGCGGCGGCGGCGCGTTTTTTGATTCGACATCGACGCTCGTCGGATTCGCAAAAGACGAGCTCGGGAATCCGATCCTCGAAAACGGCCGCAAGGTATCGGGCGAAATACCGCCCCAGCAGATATTTCCCGGCGAGGAGACTTCGATCCAGGCGCATGCCGCCCGCCTTTTCGATCTCGAAAACATCAGCCGCGGCGGTTATGTACAATATGCGGGTGCGATCTGCTCGGCGATCATTCTTTTTTCTCTTATTTATTTCTCGAATTTTTCGGGAACGCTTGCGAAAATCGAAGGTTTTTTCGCGCATCCGATCGATTCTCTGTACTCGATCTATCTCTTTTTCGCCGAAAATAACGGTATCTGGCACTCCGCGATCATGCTGCCGGTGATCATGGCGCTTTTGCTTTACTCGGCGTACAGCGTTCACAGCCTGGTGGTCGGTCTCAAACGTCGAAACAACGAAGACAAGCTCGATCCGGTATGGGACGGACGCATTTTGCAGTTGCTCAAAACAAGCGAGTCGTTCTTCGCCGCGGTGGTGCTCTACGTCTTTTTCGTCGTGATCCAGCCCTTCTACGGGATTTCGTGTCTTCACGGAATCGGATCGAATCTGACCGTGCTTCATCACCTCGTGCTTGGCGTGATTCTGGTCTGGCTCAGTGCGGAATATACGAACTGGCTCGCGATCCGGGCCAAGATCGCTCGCGGATTCAAGGAGAAGAGTTGTACCGAAAAGCTTGAAGATCCGAACGAGCCTTCGAACAGTTGGATCAAACGGCAATTGGGTCGGTTGGCGCGCCGATATTCATACAAGTATCTGGCGGCGAACGTGATCGGGGTTCTGGCCGTCGTCGCGGTCGTTTTCGGAATCGGCATCTTCGGCGGGTCTTCATTGCGATGGATCGCGGCAGATTTCGTTTTTTTGTTCACCGTCGGATTTGGAATCGGGTTCTTTTTGTATCTCGCCGCCGTAACCGGTGCCGCGTACTTGCCTGCCCGCGGAAAACTGACATTTCTGGGCTTCGGAATTTGGCACGCGTTGCTTCAGGTCACGACGCCGCTGATCGTTTTCTATTACGCGGACTGGAAGGTGTTTCTCGGGCTTTATGTCTTGATACTGCTTACCAACGGAGCGTCGACGATGGCGATGCGGATCGGGTCGCTTTTCAGGCGAAATTCGCGCATCTATGATCTTTTCAGGTTTCGGCTCGGCGAAAAGCTGATGAAGAGCCGCAAGAACCGATCGGGAATGACCGTTGCATGGATCAGTCTCGGGCTGATCATGCTGGTCGCGCCGATTGCTTCGCATGTATTGCTTGAAAAGCCGGTATCGCTTTTTCGTTTGTCCGGGTTAGGCGTTCAAGAAATCGGACGTGCGGCGCGAAGCGTTCTCTCGCTGGCCGAGGCGAATTCAGAAATAAAGGAAGGCAATGTCGTTGCATTAACGCCGGAAGGAATCGCCGCCTTCGTGGTTGCGATCGTGCTGATCGCGATCATCGGATATCGGCTGAGCCGTGTCTGGTTCGGATGGTATCTCGCGGTGACGCTGCTTTACAATGGCCACAACAACGAGGCCGGAGGTATGGCGAGGATCGAAGATTACAAGCATCTTGTCCGTATCAAGATCACCAAAACCGAGCTCACGGCCTATGTCATCGGGCTTGAAAAGGCGGTTCCGGACATGACGGACGAAGGCTTCAAGCTTGAGATCGTCGACAAATTCACATTGACGTCCGCGCCCCCGACGGCGACCTGATCGGGTCCGTGTTTCGTGAATGTTTGCAGGGTCATCTAAATCGTTTGCGACTTCGAGCATTTTGCGTCCGTTCGCGGTCGGGTTGTTACAGCCTTTGGCCCGCCAAACGACGAGAAATTACGCGAGATCTAATGCAATCAGTGCAATCAGCTACCGATTCAACCGATACGTTCACTCAAGAATTCTCTCATCGCACGCCATGAGCGTCGATCAGTTAGTTCGTTGTACATCATCCCGTTTTCAGGCGAGTTGGCGGCGGGGTTAGTGAAACCGTGGCCCGTCGCGCCGTATGAGACGATCTGCCAATCGGCTTTGCGCCGGGTGAGTTCTTCGGCCAACGCGACGGTTTGCGGCGGCGTATTGAGCGGATCGTCCCAACCGTGAAGGACGAGGACGGACGCCCTGATTTCATCTGTTTGTTCAGTTTGCGGTGGATCGTAAACGCCGTGAAAACTGACTACGCCGCGCACATCAGCTCCCGCGCGGGCGAGATCGAGAACGCATTTTCCGCCGAAACAAAATCCGATCGCGGCCGTTCTGTCCGGATCGACACCTTTCACGCTTCGCAATGCCTGATGCGCCGCCTCGATCCGCCGCCGCAGCAAATCTCTGTCGGCGTTCAGTTCGTTCATCATCGCCCGCGCCTCGTCGGGATCGTTCGAGTATCTTCCGTCACCGTACATATCGACGGCGAGTGCGGCATATCCAAATTCGGCCAGCGCCAATGCCTTGCCGCGCTCGAAATCGGTCAAACCTCTGAACGTCGGAAGCACCAGAACCCCGGGGAGCATTTTCGCCGACGCTGAATCATACGAAATGGAACCGACGAAATCCGTTTGAGAATCATTGTAAACAAGTTGTTGGGTAGTGATCATCGTCATCGATTTTAGCCGAAACAAGCGGAATTTGCAGAGGTCGGAACGGAGCCGCGTCCCGCGACGCCCAAACGTCGGTTCAACGGGAAACAAAATCGGCCGGCGACCGAGATGATCGCCAGCCGAAGTCCTGGAGTAAATCGCCCGTTTACGGGATGTAACGGGTCGGGATTGGGTTGTCGCTCGCGATTCCGAAATTGATGGCCGCAACGCCCGCCGTCGAACGGTTCAGCCACCACTGTCCGGCACGATAGATCGCCAGATCGTCTTTGCCGTCGCCGTCATAATCGCCCGGCACCGGGATATCGGTCGAGATGCCGAATGTCGTCGCCGACGGCGTGCCCGTCGAACTCGCGATGACCCACCATTGTCCGGTCGACGGGCGCCAGATCGCGATGTCGTCCTTGTTGTCGCCATCGTAGTCGGCCGGGACGAGTTTGTCGCCTGCCGCGCCGAACGTCTGCGCCGTAACGCCGCCGCCGGAGTTTGAGATCCACCATTGATTCGACGCCGGACGGAAGATCGCGATATCGGTCTTACCGTCGCCGTTGTAGTCGGCCCTGACCGGAATGTCGCCGGCGGATCCGAACGGAACGGCCGTCGAACCGCCTCCCGAATTGACGATGAACCAGGTGTTTGTCGCTGCCCGGAATACGGCGGGATCGGCCTTGCCGTCGCCGTCATAGTCGCCCACTTGCGCCGTGTCGCCGGTCGTGCCCCATTCGGCTCCGGCGAGCGTGCTATCGCTCGAACGCAGGATCCAGAAGTCGGGCGTGCCCGAAGTCGGTGTCGGACGGAAAACGGCAACGTCGGCCTTGCCGTCACCGTCCCAGTCGGCCGGCGTCAGTGTATCGGACGAAACACCGAAGTTGACGACCGTGAATCCGGCAGTTGAACGGTTCAGGTACCAGTTCGATTCCGAAGCGCGGAAGACCGAAAGATCAGTCTTGCCGTCGCCGTCGAAGTCGCCCCGGGATTTGACCGATGCGGCGCAGGTATTGCACAGGACGCCGCCCGTCACCTGAACGTCGTCGAGACGGAAGCCGGTCGAAGCGACCGACGAGTCTGACGCCATCAGCCAGCGAAGCTGAACGTTCTGTCCGTTTGCGGACGCCGGCAGCGTGACCTGCGTCTGCGAGTACGTCGCCGAGGTTCCGGTCCACGCCTGTCTGCCGCCGATCGGACTGCTGAAACCGGTGCTGATCGTTCCGTTGTATCCGCCGCTGACGAAAACGCCGCCGGCAGTCACGATATCCTGCCAGGCGCCGGCACCGACTTTGATCTCAAGAACGACGCCGTCGAACGTGTTTTCCGTCGTGAATGCCTTTTGGAACGTCAATCCGGCGTTCGCGACCGACACCGCGAATACGGGCGATTCAAGCGCCGTCGCATTAACCGTCGCCGGGTCGTTCGCAAATGCGGTATTCGGCGCCGAGTTTGGCGAGGTTGTGCTCGTGACCCAGTTGATCGCGGTTCCCGACGTTTGATTCTGTGTCCAACCCGCGGGCAGGGCCGGGGCTGTCACGCCGTCAAATTTCTGGTCGAGATTAACTACCGATGCTCCCGTGCCGTACGATTTGGTGACGGTGCCGAAGTTCGCGGCTCCGTCCGTGATCACCCAAGTCAGCGTGATGCTGCTGCCGCACGGCGCCCCCGGATTCACGGTGAACGCAAAGTCGCGCGAAACGGCGGCGCCGCCGGCGGTCACAACGCCGTAATTCTGCGCCGAACCGGCAACCACGCCGCCGGTCGACTGAAGCGTCGCGACGAGATTCGCGGTATCGGCCGCGCCGGTGTTCGAGAGCGGCAGCCTGACGGTCAGCAATTCGCCCGGATCCGGAGCGTTGTTCGGAAGGCCGCAGGCTTCGGCGACGATCGACGGGCTTCCGCCGGCGATCTGCGGCACGGCATTAAGACAGACGTTGACGGTCGATGTCCCCCCGTTTGTGACCGACGTATTCTGTGAGTTGCCTGAAAAGCCTCCGGTCTTGCTGGCCGAAACCGTATAACTGCCCGGCGCAACGGTCATCGAATAGGTGCCGTTGGCGATTGTCAGACGGTTGTATCCGCCGGTCGCCGCGACCGACGCGGCGCTGATCGGAAGGCCGGTCGAGCATGAGGTGATCGTTCCGTTTATCGTGCCCTTTTGAGCCGGCGCGCAGCCCGGGAACTTGAAACTGCCGACGCGGGTCGAGAAGTTCGACGAACTGTTCGCGGCGTAATACTCCTGCGTGTACCAGAACGTGCAGTCGTCCGTCGGATCGACCGTCATCGAACTGTAATCGCCCCAACGGTTGGACGAGGTTTGGACCGCGGGCGAGGCGAACATCAGAGCTTCCCCCTCGTTTAGCGTTCCGCTCGGAGCGCCGGTGCGTCCGGCGATCTTGATGTCGGCTCGTTGGGTCGTGCTTGATTGGCTGAAGCCGAGCGCGATGTTGCCCTGATTGTCCTGCGCGACGCTGCCCATCCAGTTGTTCAAACCGGTCGAGCCGCTGACTGCGCCGGTCGAATGCGTACCTTGATCGTTGACCGCGAAAGCGTCGGCGTTCCGGCGCATCTCAAACCAACGAATTCCGCCTTGATACGTTCCGGCGGTCGTCGGGTTGACACCGCTGATGTTGACCGTGAAATTGCCCGTATATGAATTCGTCGGGCTTGCGAAACTGCCGAGGTTGCGATAGGCGAAACGGTGCATCAGGCGATCGTTCAGACCGTCGAGAGTTGCTCCGCCGGACACTTCCATCACCGACGACGTCGATGTCGGCGAACGCGCGTCGAACGGCGCGAGAGCGACGTCAGGAAGAACGGTCAGCGTCGTATTTCCCGGGGTCGTAAAATCGGGAACCCATTTGTAGTAGCGGATCGCATCGAGCGGATCGCCGAATTCGTCCGAGCGGAATTCAGCGATCACTTCGGAAAGTCCGGCCGGAGGCGGAACAAGACCGTCGATATCGGCCGGCAAGCCGCCGCCCGCGTTCGGGTCGATCGGCGCGATGTTCTTGTAGATGACCGAAGTTGTCGGGTCGCCGACAAGCGCTTTGGTCCGATCCTGACTCAGGAATCCCATCCCGAGAAACGTTGTGCCGGCGTTGTTGAACTGGTTGAAAGTCATATGATAAGCGTCCGTCCAGACGCCGATCTTGGGATAGTCGTTTCCGATACCGCCCGGATAAAGGTAGCTCCAGACGTAGTATGTGCCGGTCGGATCACTCGTGGTGGAAACGGCGACGCATTCGTAGTTGTTTCCCGATCCGGAACTCAGACCCGGAATCGAGAATTGAGTGATCACCCAACGATCGGCGAGCGAATCGTAAACAACGACCGGATCACCGTCATTCCGTGTCCGGCACGGATCTGCGGCCGGCAGCGAAGCGAAAAGATCGCTGGTCTTTTTTGCGGCTGCCGCGAGAGTTCCGTTCTTGTTGAAGACCTTGAGGACGACGTTGATGGAACTGACATAATGATTCGGACCGACGTCGCCGTTAACATCCGGCGGCGTAAAACCCGTTCCGCCTCCGGCGGCCGCATTGTCGGCCATTCCCGCGCCGTCAAAGGTGAGGCTCGGTGTCGGCATTGCCGAAGGAGCGTTGAGGTCGGCATCTTTCCGTAAAAGCGGATCGGAAAACTCGCCGTCGCCGGCGCCAGCTCCCGGAAGGACCTTTTTGACGCGTTCCCGGTTTTGCTCGTTGATCTCAAGCTTCTCGAGATCCTCTTCCGAAAGGCGCGGCAGGCCCTTCGCGATTCGCTCCTTCTGGATGCGCTCGATGCGCTGTTCCTCGATGCGTTCCTCGACCGAAACGTAAGGTTCCTTGCTGTCCTTCGCGTCGGGCAGATCGCGAAGCGCGGTCGTCACCGCGAAATTCTCCGGCTCGACCTTGATCACGCCGTTGGGATAGGAACGGGCTTTGCCATTGGTGCCGGGAAGCACGACGCCTTCATCGGGCGACTTGGCGATTGAATGAAGCTGCAACGGCGCGCGAAGGAAAAGATAAGCTCCTGCCGCCAGCGTCGCCGCGAGGACGATTAATATCCAACGTGTTTTCAATTTCATATAAGTTTCCTAATTAATGAAGTGCAATCCTAAATTGGTTGGCTGACGAATCCGGCAAAATGTCCGCGGTTCGGGCAACACAACATATGCGGCTAACGGAGTACAACTGCTTTTCCGGGTTGATCGTTGGAGCGATAATGAACCGCTCGGGCATCGAAAGGGGGGCGCGAAGTAGAGAAGACTAGCTAATTCCGCAAAGCGACAACGGCTGCCGGACAACGAATATGCCGCAGGGATGTTAGGTTATCTTTGAATTGAAGTCAACACCGTCGGGGCCCGATTTTCGAGTTTGTTTTCGAGGGGGAAATGTCTCGGGAATACGAGTTTCATCTGCATCCCGACGGATGCGGATTTCCATCAAAGCCAGAAGCGCGGCGGGCGCGATTGTATGATTGGAAACTGTCTGCTAGGGTAAGCAGGTTTGGACGAGTTGGTGAATCGAATGAAGACCTTGAAATCCGTCGGCGGCGGACGTCGCGCCGCGGCGCTGGCCCTGATCGTTCTTGCCTTCGGCACGATCTTCGAGGCCTTTGTAAGCGCCGACGAAAATCGGAGCGGCCGCGCGGGTTTCGCGAGTCCGACGCCGAAGAAGAAACGTAAGCAAAAGCCAAAGGATGCATCGCCGATGATCGTGAAGAAAGAAGAACCGACGCCGACGCCCGAAACGCGTACGGCGGTAGCGGTCGGAACTTGGGGCGCCGACGGCGCCCGGCTGACGGTTGGCGGCGATTCTTCGACGCTCGAATTCGGTTGCAGCAGCGGCGAGATCAACGAGCGGCTTCTGACCGATTCGGCCGGAAGATTCAGCGCGGCGGGAGTATTCATCCGGCGCCGTCCGGGATTTCAGCGCGACGGCGAAGAACCGCAGCGGCTGGCGGCCAAATTCGCCGGCACGGTCACGGGGAAAACGATGAACCTGAAAATGACGCTCATCGAATCCGGTGAAACGATCGGAGAGTACGTTTTCGAACAGGGAAGGAACGTCCGGATCCAGAGATGTCTGTGATCGACGTTGGTAAAGGCCAGGGCGACCAAGAAACTACGTGAACAGGGTTTGGGCCCACAGCTTCACAACAGAATTCTAACGTCTTCTGCGCCAATTGAACCGGTATTTCATCGTTTCCAGAATGTGATAAACCGCGGGGCAAACTTCGGCGTTGCTGCTGTGCAGATACTTCCGGGAAGAGAACCCTTCCTTGTCGGTGTGCGGGTATTCGCGGCAATTTGTCGGGCGAATTTCGTAGATGCCGCACTTCTTTTCTTTTAAGAACGGGCACGGCAGGGTCTTTGTTTCATACTCGTTGTCTTCGCCGACCTGCAGGTGGGTTTCGACGAATTCTTCTTCGGAAATCTGCAGATGCGATGAAATCCGTTCGATGTCCGATTTGTCGAACGTCGGGCGGATGACCCTGCAGCAATTGCCGCAGTCCGTGCAGTCGATCTCGGAAAATACTTCCCCGTGCGACTCTCCGGCGATCCGGTCCACGTGATCCGGGTCTTTGTGGAACTTGAGCCAATGTAGAAAACCGAAATTTTCGTCGCTTTTCCGTTCGGCGTTTTGTTTCCAATCTTCGATCAGGTCGTTCATGCCTTTTTATTTATGTTTTTTGGCGGGTTTTGTCAAGAAAAGCTGGCGTCGCACAGAAAAGCTGGCGTCGCACCCGTTCCGCGGCCTCGGGACGCGCGAGCCCGGGGCCGGAGTCGCAATTTGCGGGACTCCGTCTTCTGTCGCCCTCTACGAGGGCTCAAAAGCGAACGGGCGACTCACCACGGGCTCGCGCCCGTGGCTACACGCTGCCGCCCTCTACGAGGGCTCAAAATCGATTGGCGACGGCGAGTCCGCATTTCAACGAGCCGCGGAGCGGCGGCAGACATTAGACGTGGGCGTGAGCCCACGGTCAAACGGTATTATTGAACCCGAGTCGCAGAGCGACGGCACATTGGCGAAAATCATGGCGTCCGAATTTGTCTGTCGGGTCGTCAGGGCAGAACGCGGCGGTCTTTCAACGCAGCCACTAGCCGACAAGGCTGCGGCTCTATGCAACCGTCTACTTCAAGTAAGCCCTACGAAGATTTCGATTGTTACGGATCTGAAATTTGTGGACTCAACCCGCGGGAAAATAATATGTAAGATTTCGCCGCAAATTGTCAATCATATTGGGGTTGATACTTCTTGCAGAACTTGGACCAAACAAACACTCTTGACGCGGTTCACGGTAATTGCTATTGTCTAAGTGTGTCAACCTATAGGTTAACAATATGCCCGTTGAAACGATTTACGAAGGCCGCAAATTCGAGATCCGCGCTTGGGTCGTTGAGGGGCGGTGTCTTGTGATGGATTTTCTGAACGAGTTGCGACGCGATGAAAATTCGGACCATTCGCGATTAATGAATCTCATACAGAGGACGGGCGACAACGGTCCAACTAAGAATATCAATCACATACGCCCGCTTGGAGACGGGATATTCGAACTGAAGGGAACAAAAACGTCCCGCATATTGTTCTTTTACGACGAAGGGAAATTGATTATCTGTTCGCACGGATTCACAGGGAAACGCGGAAGCGAGAAAAGGGACGTTGCAAATCAACTCAAAAAAGCATCCAAAATACGTGATGACTATTTCAAGGAAAGGAAACAAGACAATGGCTGAGAAGAAGAAACCAAGTGCAGCGCAGGAATTCAAAGAAATGCTCGCGTCCGCCGAATCCCGGATCGATTTCAAGATCGATGCAGCAAAACTCGAGCTTTCCGAGCAGATCTACAATGCGATGGAAGAATCCGGCGTCACCGAAGCCGAACTCGCCCGGCGATTGGATGTGAGCCGCGCCTACGTGAACAAGATCCTGAAAGGAACGGCGAATTTGACGATCGAATCGCTTGTCAGAATCGGATTCGCGCTTGATCGTGAGTTTACGTTCGCATTCGCTTCAACCGATGCGCATGAGAGCGATGTTTTGGACGCCGAGTATGTTTACGACGATATGCTCACTGAAACGGTTCATCTGGATCGTTTTCAAATTAGCATCCAACGCGACTTCGATGTTATTTGGGGCAATCTCAATCGTTCGCTGATGTCCGGTTTGATAATGACGGAGAAATGCTATGAACCAGGCGAATTTGCAGCTTGAGAACTATTTCGTTGAGGAGTTGACTTTTCGGGTCAAGCCGATAAATAAGGGAATCAAAACCGGTGTTGAATTGCTGGGAAGTGATCTCAACGCAGAAGTAACGATCGGCCAAAACAAGTCTGATCCTCTGAAGAAACTGTGCCGATTGACGATCGGACTTGACGGGAAATCGAAGTCCTTGCCGTTCGAGTTCAAGATAACCCTCCTCGGTTTCTTTGGTCTCAAAGAAGATTGTCCGGAGGAACTTCGAGAAAAGCTGCTCCAAATTACCGCGCCGTCGATTCTTTTTACTGCGACGCGCGAGTTATTGTTGATGGTTAGTAGTCGGTCAGGAATTGGGCCGGTAATGCTCCCGACCGTTGTTTTTCCGGGTGCTGAAGCGGTTAGACCGAAGCGAACGCCAAGAAAACGTGCCCGTAAGGAAGGCGAAAGTGTAGATCTAAATTAGACCTTGGTGTTCTCGGCATACCAGCGTTGTATGGCTACCAGCAAGTCTTGAATGTTCTCCAAATTCATCAGGGATTGAAGCGGGTTCGGACGATGGCGAAAGCGACGAAAAAACTAGACGAAACGAAGACTCTTTTTATTGATGATCGAGCCCTAGAGTCCGAAGAATTCGACGCGTTTGGGCATTTGGACTATGCGCGTGTTCTTGAGCAATTGGTGCTGAACCAACCAACCCCATTCAATATCGGGATCTACGGTAAATGGGGTGTCGGAAAGTCTACGATTGTGAACTTGTTAAGGCAGCGTTTGGGCAGCAAAGTGAAGTTCATCGAAATTAAGGTTTGGAAGTTTGACGAGAATTCGCTCCGACGCAAATTCATCATTAGCATAGCGAACGAACTGGGATTCACGAATCAACTCTCAGCAATTGCTGACGAAATGTATTCTGATCGTGAAACGGAAACGGCTTTGGTTGACATTCACGGAATCGTTAGTACGATTTTTGACATCAGGAGCGTAGCACTTTGGTTCTTGATCATTTCGTTCGCCGTCGTAGTCATTTTCAATCTAGTTCTCCTCGTAACTGCAAACGAATCAGATTTTTCGGTTTGGGGCTGGCGCTTCGAGAAGCTGGTGGCCGTTCCACTCTATCTGGCTGCCGTCAATTGGGTATTTAGCCTAATAAAGGGCGCTAAAGCGAAAATCAAGCGTCCCAAATTGGATTCCGAGGAACAGTTCGAGACGCGCTTCTGCGAACTTGTCAAACGGGATTCGACGCCAAAGTTGATTTTCATCGATGACCTTGATCGATGTTCAAAGGAAAAAGTACTATCGACACTTGAGACGATCAAGACGTTTCTGGATGTTGAGACTTGCATCTTTATCATCGCTTGCGACGACGAAATTATTAAACAAGCAGTGAACAGAAGTCTTGAACTCTATGGGCCCGCCGCAAGCGAAGGAACCGAATACCTCGAGAAGTTCTTTCAGTACACAATACGAATTCCGCCTTTCATGATTCCGGACATGAGACGTTTTGTCCGAACCTCGTTGGAGAGAAACAAAAACGAGCTTGTTGAGTTGGATCGATTTGACGATATCTTGTTCATACTTATCAATCCGAACGTAAAGAGTCCTCGAAACGCAATCTCAGCTCTCAACGAATTCGCAGCATTGTACTTTCTTGCAAGAAAACGAGAATCAGACAAACGTTCGCAACTTCCGGATAGAATTGTCACTCAGAACTTGCCACTGTTGGCATTAGTTTCGACGACTCGAATTCAATATCCATCGCTTTTTGCGGATCTATTGGTAAATAACGAATTGCTGCATTGGCTCATCGCGGTGATCGAAGACAGGACAGGGGAACTTTCAGAACGGCAGCGGTCAATTTGTAGTAACCATATTCCTGTTCCCGGTTTGAGTCGAAAGGACGTAGTCTATCAGCGACAACTTCGAGAATTCCTCGAATCGACAAAAGAGTACTTTTACATGGCGACCGATTTAACGCCCTTTCTTTACCTTGGACTTGACTCAACAAGCTATTTGGTTGGTGATCAATTTCTACAGGAATTCAACGATGCGATTAGGAATGGCATAGAATCGAAAACAGAAAAAATTCTTCGAGAAGCTAATAGTGACACAAAGGAATCACTTTTTGAACATTTGGCGAACTCGATTGATTCCCGGTTGACGGGAGTTGAGAAAAGAAAGGCTCTGCAGATGATTTCGAAACATTGGGACTTGTGCCCGAATTCGGCCAAGGGCGCGATCTCAAGGTGCTTCTTCAGACATTTCCGCCAATCTGCGGTCGGTTATTCCGAACTCAGCGGATTTTCGATTGGCGGTGTGTTCTCGATTGCCTCCGCTTTGGACGAATCAGATGCCAAGCTCATTCTGAACAGTTGTGTCGACAAGCTCGATACGGATGATCCTTTTGTGCGAGAGTTCATTAGCAATTCCATTGAACGTTTCGAACTAATTTTTAGAATAGGCTTACAGTCCGAAATTAGTAAACTTATTGACAAGCTTTCCAGTGAATCACGCGAAACTGAAAAAGGCGCGGAAACGACTTTCTTGGATTACTGTAGCAATGAGGTTGTGAAAAACAAGCTGAACATGCGAATCCTCGAAGCGTTTTTTATGGGTAATTATGTCGATATTATGGTTGAGACTCTTTTGGAAGCGGATAAACTTGCTGATGAGGAACCCGCGAAATTTGGAACTTGCAAGCAGTGTTTTGACGCTTTGAAGGGGTGTTTACGTGATTCAGATCTAAATCGATATTCGAACGTTCTTTCCAAGTTGACAACCACTGATGAGTACTTTGAACAGGTAATTGACGATATCGAAGAGGTTTCCGCTGAACTAACAAAAGACCAAGTACTCACGATTTCAAGGAGTTTGATTACCGAAATCATCAGTATTGGTAATGTCGACCTATTAGCGAGAATCAATCGGATGTTAGTGAACGGATTTGAAACTTACCCGAAGAATGTGGAATCCTGCACGAGCGAATTGAGCGAACTTTTCGATGCGTCATTTGGGCACACGTCGGCTGAACCCATTGGTTCTTTCAACGTGTTATATCCCATGATCGCGGAACATTTGCCGATTGACCTGAGGTCGAAGTTCGTTTCAGATTGTGTCGTTAATTTAAACCCAAACTCTGAACTCGAAAAAGCTATTAGTCTTCGGAAACTGATTGTTCATGAGCAGATGCTGCTCAATGACGAAAACAAGAAGCGATTAATCAAGAAACTGACGAGTGGAATTTCGGATCTCGATTTTTTGCGAAATGATCAAATACTTGAGTTTTGGAAGCATCTTGTCGACGAATGCTCCGTCGCTTTGGCCGATGCTGGTTGGGGGGCGATGGTTGGAGGGGATACTCCACAGAATGTGTTGTCATCAAGTCATCCGATGGCCCAAAATTCGGATCGCATCAAATTCAGCGGATTCCTTCGAGATAATTTCGAGCGATTGACGGAATCAGAGCAAACGTCATACATAAATCTTCTCTCTCCGTTCACTACTAATCCGAACGCGGCGAATACTGATTACGTCGTTGAGTCAATTTCGTCTATACGGAGTAAGTTCCATTCGAATAATCCGCTTAGTAATTTAGCGAGTCTGCTTTACGGCATGATTCCAATCGCAGCCTCAGATGCGCGTAGACTAGAATTGATCGATATCCTGTTTTCGGCCAGATCGGCGCTCACCGAAGATCAGCTTAACGAACTAGTTGGACTTCTCACGGAACACGCTGGCTCCAACCTTGATTTAGCATCCAAGGTCTTAGTTTCGCAATGGGGAGAACTTACGTCAGATTCGAAGATTGCCCTTGTTTGCAAATTGCTTGTCAGTGACGATCAGGAGGTTCTCAAACGAGTACGAATTACAATTGCTCCTCGAATCGTTGATGAACTGATAACGACTGCTCAGGGCGGATCTCAATCATTCTTGCACGAACTAGCGGTTGGTTTCTCCGGAACAGAGGATGAACGAACTTTATTTGCTCAAGTCGTTTCAGGTGGAATAACTGATCTACCAACTGATATCAAGGATCAAATCGTAATGACAACGGTCAATGAGCTTCGGAGCGAATCAAATATCGATATTAGTAGAAACCTTTTAACAGTGCTGATTGTCTTGCGAGATAAGGATTACGACAAAAACAACAAAATAAATGATCTATTCTTCAACTTAATGAATGGATCAATCGCTCAAAAGAAATTGGCAATTGACGTTTTTGACTTCTATTATTCGAAACGTCATCCCCATCAACGAAAGGGCGAATTGACGCAACGATTCAAGGCGCTTGTTGACGATTTTCGTTCAGATCCGACGTATCGAGGCCGACTACATTCGCTTGCTGAGAAATATGATCTGAAGATCAAGAGATCAATTTGGGATTTTTGGGATTAGCTGCTCAGTGTTTTAGTTCATTAACTCATCGGCTTTTGGAGTCGCCACGGCAAACAAATTCCTAACGCCCTGAATCTGTTTAACTTACCCAGAAACGTAAAACATCTCCTCACTCGGCCTAAGCGGTCTTCCCATCCATAACGGTCTTCGCAAACCGCCGGGGCCCGGGGCGGGTTTGGTCATTTTGAGCCATTCTTTGTAGATCGCGAATGATTTTTCCGTATCGACGAAGACGTCGCCGTAGCGGTCTGAATCGTGGGCCTTTTCGATCGAGACCTTTTGGTGCCAGCAGTGCATTCCCGAAAGCGGGTCGGGATGGACCGGGAAGGTGATGTTCTGATGGACGCCGCCGTCGGACCAGAAGACGCGGGACGTGTCGGGGTCGTCGGATTTGTACGGACGGATTCCGTCTTCGACCGTCATCTTCCATTTGCCTTTTTCGGTTTCGAATATCTTTACCTGATTCGTCGACCAGCGATTCGCCGAAGGGTCTTCCTTGCGGCGCCAGCGGCCGATGTGGTGAGAGCAGGCGACGACGCCGGGTTTCATCCCTTCGGTGACCCACGCGCGGTTGACGAAATAGCCGATGTCGGTGTTGATCCGGACGAGATCGCCGGTTTTGATCTCCCAGCGCTTGGCGTCTTCGACCGACATCCAGAGCGGATTCCGGTGCGAGATCTCGGCGAGCCATTTGGCGTTGCCGCTCCGCGTATGGATGAGCGTCGGCAGCCGGAACGTCGGGACGAGCACGAGTTCGTTCTTTGACGCGTCCATCGTTTCGGGATGGATATGGCTCTTGATGTAAACCGGCGCGGCATATTCGGGCCAGCCCCAATCCTTCATTGTGGTCGAGAAAAACTCCTGCCGGCGCGACGGGGTCGGGAATCCGACGCGGGCCTTTCCGCCGTCGACGATCCCGATCACTTTTTCACCCTTGCGGACCTCTCCCGTCGTCTCGTCGATCG
This sequence comes from Acidobacteriota bacterium, assembly GCA_016715115.1. NCBI lineage: Bacteria > Pseudomonadati > Acidobacteriota > Acidobacteriota bacterium. The sequence continues at coordinate 66,231 of JADKBM010000001.1, read as the reverse complement.
CGGCGCCTTCGAGATCGCTCGCCGGAATCTCGTTAAGATGCTGATTGTAAACGGCTTGCTCAACTTCGAACGCGCCGTATTTGCGCATATAGTCGAGCGCCGTCAAGCCCTCTTCGGCCGCCTTTTCGGGCAATCCTTTGGTGTGTTCGAAGATGTACTGATAGTATTCGTCGATCGTGATCTTCTCGCCGGGGCGATACGGCGAGTGGAAATGCTCGCGGATGCCGAGGCTGCCGTCGGGATCGACGCGCCACGACAGTTCGATCCAGAATTCGTCTTCTTCCCAGACCTCGCCGACATTCGCCTCATAGGTGTATTCGACGGGTTTGCCCATCCGCCGCATCGCCTCGCGCAGGACGGGTTGACGGAACGAAATCCACATCCCCGAATGCGTTTCGTAGCTCGTCAGGTCGTGGCGCTCTCCCGAATGGCCCATCGGCAGGACGTAATCGGCGAAATACGCCGTTTCGTTCCAGGTCGGCGTGAGCGCGACGTGGAGGCCGATCTTCGATTCGTCCGACAAGGCTTCGATCCAGGTGAATCCGTCGGGATAGGTCCAAACCGGATTGAAAACGCGTGTGAAATAAACCTGCAATTTGCCGCGGCCTTCTTTGAGGAAATGCGGAAGCAGGAAACTCATTTCGTAATGCGAGAGCGGATATTCCTTCGGGAAATGGAGTTCGTTCCAGAACTTCTGTGCCGGTGGCTTCGAGAATCCGGCCGGTTTGAATTTGCCCCACGCTGACGGCGACGTGCCGCCGACGGTTCCGACCGATCCGGTCAGGACGTTCAGAAAATGCAGGCACCGCGCGACGGCCCAGCCGCCGAGATTGCCGGCGCCGGCCGCGCGCCAGTTGTGCGTCGCGAGCTTTGAACCGGCCTGTCCGACCTTGAGCGCGACTTCTTTAATGACTTCCGCCTTGACGCCTGACTCCTGTTCGGCGAACTCGGGCGTGTAGTCGTTGTACAACGATTTCAATTCGCTTATGAAGTCGTCGAACGTCAATTCCACGGATTCCATGGCCCTCCGGGCCGATTCCAGAGATTCCAACGATTCCAGGTCAACGCTCGAACTGGAATCCTTGGAATCCTTGGAATCCTTGGAATCGATGGAATCCTTGGAATCCTTGGAATTGTCATTGGCCGCGCGGAGTTCCGCCAGCGATTCCCGCCAGTTGACCCAGTTTTCGATATATTCGCGGTTGTAGAGGCCTTCGTCGAGGATGATCTTCGCCATCGCGAGCAGAACGGCGGCCTCGCTGCCGGGATGCGTCGGCATCCAGTAATCGGCCATCGACGCCGTGTTCGAAAGGCGCGGGTCCATTACCGCCATCTTCGCGCCGTTCATCAGGCCTTCGATGATCCGCTGCGCGTGCGGATTGAAATAATGGCCCGCTTCGAGATGCGACGAGATCAGCAAGATGAACTGCGCGTTCGCGTGGTCCGGCGACGGACGGTCGTAATTCTGCCACAGCGCGTAGCCGAGCCGCGCGCCGGCTGAGCAGATGTTCGTGTGCGAATTATGGCCGTCGACTCCCCAGGATTGCAGGATGCGGTCCATAAATCCTTCGTGTCCGGGGCGTCCGACGTGATAGACGACCTCGTTGCGCGCATCTTCCTGCAAAGCCTTGCGGATGCGGCCCGCGATGTCGTCGAGCGCCTCGTCCCAAGTAACGCGTTCCCAGGCGCCGTCGCCGCGCGTTCCCGTTCGTTTCATCGGATGCAAGATGCGTTCGACGTCGTTGATCTGGTTGATCGTCGCCGGGCCCTTCGCGCAGTTGCGTCCGCGCGAGCCGGGATGATACGGATTCCCCTCGAACTTGCGGATCTTCATCGAATCCTTTTCGATGTAGCTCAACAGACCGCAGCCCGCCTCGCAATTGAAACAGGTCGTCGGCACGATCATATAATTGCGCCGTTCACGCCTGTGCCCGCTCGTCGCCTCATACTCGGTCCAATCGTCCCATTGTTCCGGCGGCGGGTAATTCGTCAATTCGCCAGGCTCGTTCAAACGGGGAAGTTCTTCCGCCTCGAACGAATGAAGGTTTTCGATCAGGCCGAGTTTCTCGGCAATTGCTTCGATCAATGAAGGTTTGTGCATTTTTGTTTGCCCGCGAATATTCGCTAATTTTCGCTAATTGGTTCTCGCATGCATTACGGTTCGCCTGAAGTGAACAGATCATGTGACTCTGCGATGATGGTTGCTCTATCGTTATGCGGCTGCCCCGCTGCAACGATAACTTCAGTCCAAAAGTTTCCGGCCCGACTTGGGCCTTTCATTGACGATGCGCTTGCGCTCGAGCCCGTTCGGGTTGCCAACATTGATCAGCCACGCCAGTTTGAAGCGAGTTGCTGCCAAGTAATTCAGGGTTTGCGACACGTGCTCCTTTGCGATCGTCGATGCTGCTTTGATCTCAATGACGATCTCGTCAAAACAAATAAAGTCCGGCTTGAAAAAATTCGTTAATATCCTTCCTTTGTAATCGATTTCCAGCTTCGGCTGAGCGACGAATGGGATGGACTTGAGTTCAAGTTCGATCGCCAGGCATTCCTGATAAATCGGTTCGGTGAATCCAAAGCCTTTCTGATTGTAGACCTCGAAACATGCCCCGATTATTCGATAACTCTCCTCCTTGAGGATGATTTCTGACATGAGATTGTCCCCCTGTTTTCGTTTGTGATAGTGGGTATCATTTTGATTAATCCAAAATAAAACAAATTTTGAAGATTTGCCAAGAATCAGCTCCGCGGTTTCTTTTCAATGAACAAGCAATCGTTAATTTGTACTTCGCCCTTGGTTGTCCGCCAGTCAGATCTTTAATTGGCGAATATTCGCGTAAATTCGCGGGCAAAAACAAGCACTAACTCAACGGGATTCGTTGCGGGGCTTTGACCCATATGTCTTCGGCGAACCAAAGTCCGATCAGAATGAACGCGCCGGCGAACGCGTAGAAAACGGGTTGTCCGGTCAAGATCGCGACGATAGGCAAAATGTTGCCGACGGCGATCATTCCGAACCAGAACTGTTTTGCAAATTCACCCTTGACGATCGATCTGACAGTCGCGTGCGCGTCTTCGGTCGAATGTGTCGTCGTCAATTCGATCGCGAGCGTGATCAGATGAAACGCGAGCAGCGCGATCGTGAAAAATCCGACCATCATCATCATTCCGACCGTCGCCGGCATCAGATACGTGATCAGCAGCAGGACCGCGAATCCGGCCATCAGCGCGTGCAGGATCATATGCAGTCCGAGCATCGGCGACTGCCAAAAATCGCGCCCCTTCGCCTGCGCGAAGAGAAAAGCCGTGTAAACCGCGGTCAGCAACGCGAAAACGATCCCGAGCGGTTCGATGACCTTCAATAAACGTTCCATTTCGAACCAGTCGGCAACCAGCCAACCCGTCAGCAAACCGCCGTAGATCGTTATGAAATAGGCTCCCCGCGACAACCACGAGCGCCATTGCGGGCGAAAAAGAACGTTGAGGAACCTGTCGGGCCGGCCGAGGTCAAGGATCAGCAAAACACCCGTCACGCACAGGAAAAAGAATGCGATGGCGGCGCTGATCCGCCTGATCTCGGGCGGGACGAACATAAGATACGAGGCGATTATCGGAACAACGAATGCTCCGGTCGCGATCGCCTTCGTCAAAACATACGCCGAGACTTCCCAGCCCCAGAGCACGCCTTTGTTCGGCGCATCGTAAACCCGCCGCGCTTTCTTCTGCCGGCCTTCGATCTGGACGAATCCCGATTTGCGGAGTTCGGCTTCGACGACCGGCGAGTTCGCAATGCGTTCTTCAGCATACTTCGCAAAGTGGCCGACGCCCGCCGCCTGGCTCGACCACATATAATCCGTTTCGGTGTTCGCCGCAGTCGGGTTGAGCGAAACGCGGTCGCCGTCGATGTAAAAGAGCTTCGGGTCGGTGCCTTTCTCGGGTTTTCGGACCGAAACCGTCTCACGCGCGAGAAGGCGCGAAATCTCGGTTTCGGGATTGTCCATATCACCCGAAATGATGGCGTGTTCCGGGCAAACGACGACGCACGCCGGTTCCAAACCGATATCGACGCGGTGCGCGCAGTAATTGCACTTCGACGCCGTGTGATTCGACGGTTCCATAAACAAAGCGTCGTACGGACACGCCTGCGTGCAGGCCTTGCAGCCGATGCATCGGCGATTGTCGAAGTCGACGATGCCGTCCTCTCGGGTGTAAAGCGCCGTCACCGGACAGATCTCGACGCACGGCGCGTCGGCGCAATGATTGCAGCGCATCACGGAAAAAAGCCTGCGCGTGTCGGGAAACTCGCCTTTTTCTATGTATTTTACCCAAGTCCGATTGACTCCGACCGGAACCTGATGTTCGGACTTGCACGCGACCGTGCAGGCGTGGCAACCGATGCATTTTCGGTTGTCGATGATGAAACCAAAGTTCATTCGAAAATCCCCTGGATTGTGAAAATCGGATTGATCGCGAAACGTAAGCTTGAGGATATTACGCCTTGGATTTGGTGTCAAAGAATTGCGTGTTTTGTGAGCGCAAATACTGACGGCGTTGAGCGTCCAGGGAAAGAAACGCGAAGACGTTGCGCTCCCTGCGATCTCCGCGCCCGAGACAACTAATCGGCGATGATAGGCGCCGGTGTTTCGTGCAAAGCTCGCCAAGACCGCGGAGTTTTGGATTGGACGTTCGCGTGAATCGGATCAATTCCGTTTTTGCAACTTCGATCCGATGTGGCAGGTTGGTTAGCGTTGGTATCTGGGCAAAGGCGCGGAGTCTCGGAGTCGGCCCGTTGAAGTTTTGGAATTTGGGTCAGTCGCCGCTTTCGGGTTTCTGCCCCGTTGCCGGGTTTCGGATAAACGGGCTTATGATAATATTGAAACGCGTCTATGAAGCTAAAGGATGTGAAAATTGATCGAACCGCAGTTACTGTTTTCTCGACGTTCAGGGATGCCGACGACGCTGATCGGCATTACTGGCAAGAGCGTAGCCCCGATGAACGTCTTCTAGCTCTCGAATTGATGCGGCAAAGCGCTTACGGTTATGAGTATTCAACTTCCCGACGACTTCAAAGAGTTTTTGAAATCATTATCGTCGAATGATGTTCAGTATCTCATTGTTGGCGGATACGCTGTCGGATATTACGGTTATCCGCGGCCGACCGGCGATATGGATATCTGGATCGCAAACTCGCCGCAAAACGCGCGCCGAATTGTTAAGGCACTTTCTGATTTTGGGATTTCAACACCGGAAGTGACCGCAGATCTGTTTATTGGAAAGCGGAGTATTCTGCGAATGGGGGTTCCGCCTTTCAAACTTGAGATCATTACTTTCGTCGACGGAGTTGACTTCGATTCCTGCTACATTCGACGTGTTTGTGCGGCGCTGGACGGCATCGAAGCGAATCTGATCGGCCTTGCCGACCTCAGAACCAATAAAATTGCCAGCGGGCGTCCAAAGGACTTGAACGATCTCGAAAACCTGCCTGACGCAGATGAGATTCCTTTAGGCTCTCGCCCTGATCGCCTCGATCATCTCCCGAACCGCCTGGTTCAATCCGACGAAAACCGCTCTTGAAATGATATTGTGGCCGATGTTGAACTCGACGATCTCCGAGACATTCGCCAGCGATCCGATGTTTCGATAAGTCAGGCCGTGGCCCGCGGCGACGATCATTCCGAGTTCCGCGGCGAACTCCGAAGCGCGTTTGATGCGCTCGACCTCGGCCGAGGCGCGTGCTTGGCCCTCGCCGTGCGCGGCTCGGGAACTAAGCGTCAGTTCGGCGAATTCGGCGGTGCAGAGTTCAACCTGTTGCGCGCCTGCGCGCCGTGCGGCGTCGATCTGATCGCGGTCGGGATCGATGAAAATACTCACGAAAATCCCCGCATCGCGAAGCTTCTCGATCGCCGATCTTATGACGTCAAAATTCGAAACGACATCGAGTCCGCCCTCCGTGGTCACTTCGTTCGGACTTTCGGGGACGAGCGAAACGGCGTCGGGCTTGGTGCGCAGGGCGATCCCGACCATCTCATCGGTCGCCGCCATCTCGACGTTGAGGTAAGTCGTGACGACGTCGCGAAGGAGTTCTATATCGCGGTCCTGAATGTGCCGGCGATCTCCGCGCAGATGCACCGTGATGCCGTTCGCTCCCGCTTGTTCGCAGATCACCGCCGCGGTGATGATGCTCGGTTCGATGGTCTTGCGCGCCTCGCGGATCGTCGCGACGTGGTCGATGTTTACGTTAAGTCTTTTCATTTTCGATTTTCGATTTGCGATTTTCGATTTTCGGCCCGTGGCCCGTGAATCAGGATTTCGATTCAGATTTCGCAATTGGTCTAATCGCAAATCGCAAATCGAGAATCGCAAATCAGTACACTCCGCGTTTCGCATTCCGCCTGATCTCGCGGACTTCGTTGAACATCCGCCGGCTGTCCCGAAAGACGTCGACCTTTGTGCGTTCATCGTGATCCCAGCGGACCGGAATTTCGGCGAGGCGCAGTCCTTTGAGCTGCGCGACAAACAGAAACTCGACGTCGAAGCCGAATCGCTCGATCGTCATCTTTTCGAGAAGCGGCCGGAACTTCTTCATATTGAACGCCTTGAAGCCGCACTGCGTGTCCCAGAACGGCAATCCGGTCAAGGTGCGGACGATCAGATTGAAGACCTTTCCGCCCTGTTCGCGGCGCCAGGGCTGGTGCGTTCCGATCAGGCTGCGGTCGAGCGCGCGCGAGCCGAAAGTCAGATCGAAGCGGTCGTCGCGGATCGGATCGACCAGTTTGGAGAGTTCCCCGATCGGCGTCGAGAGATCGGCGTCGCTGAACAGCGCGATGTCGCCTTCCGCAGCCAGCAGTCCGGTTTTGACCGCGTAGCCCTTGCCCCGATTTTGCTCGTAGCGTATGACTTGCGATTTGATTTCGGGAAACTCGCCGCAGACCGCGCGAGCGACCTCGGCGGTAGAATCGTTTGACCCGTCGTCGACGATGATTAGCTCGGCCGCGAGCTGATTGTCGGCGATGAATTTGAGAATCGTCCGCGCCGAATCGCCGAGCCGGCCCTGCTCTTCGAATGCCGGAATCACGATGGAGAGTTCAGGTTTCATCAGCAAAGAAATAGATGTTAAGTTCTGGCGTTCGAAAAGTAAATCTCGTGTGCCGGCGAAACTCAAAAAACCGTTGATTTTGAAACGACTTGCATCGCCCAATCGTTTAACAGTCTGTTCAGCAGGATGGAAAAGACGTCCCCTGTTTTGGCGGTCTGCAAATGTGCTATAGTTTTTTACTGATTCGGAGTTTTTGAGATGAGCAAAAAGGCAGTTTTCGGAGTCTTGATACTGATCGCGGTGAGCGCCGTGGCCGGCGGGCTGTTCGGCAAAATACGCAGTTCGACGGCCGGTGATTCGGTCTCGGCGGCGTCGATCGCGGCCGACTATCGCGAAGCGCTCGACGTTATCGACGCCAATTACGTCAGCGAAGTCAGCCACGAAGAGGTGTCCGAGAAGTCTATCCAGAGTATGCTCTGGTCGCTCGATCCGCACTCGTCGTATTTCACGACCGAAGAGTTTCGGAAACTGTTTGAGGACCAGCAGTCGCAGTTTTTCGGAATCGGCGTTTCGATTCTGCAGCATCGCGACGGCGTTTACATCCAGTCGATCATTCCGAACACCCCCGCCGACAAGGCAGGGCTTCGGTATGGCGACCGGTTTCTGGAAGTCGACGGCAAAGACGCCAAGGATTGGACGAGCCAGGAAGTTTCCAAGAACGTTCGCGGAATCCAAGGAACAAGCGTCAATGTCAAGGTCGAACGCATCGGAAACTCGAAACCGCTCGATTTTCAGATCGTCCGAGGCGGCGTTCCGCTGCCGTCGATCAGAAACTACTTTATGCTCCGCGACGGCATCGGTTATGTCGGGCTGAGCGGCGGATTTCAGGAAACGACGGCGGACGAACTCGACGAGGCCATCGGGAACCTTTCGAAACAGGGGATGAAGAGCCTCATTCTCGACCTGCGCAACAACCCGGGCGGGCTTCTCCCGCAGGCGATCAAGGTCGTCAGCCGATTCGTGCCCGAAGACAAAACGGTCGTCTCCGTAAAGGGCCGCTCGCGCTATGCGAAATCGCAGGAACTGCTGTCGGAAGGCGGCAATATTCACGACTTTCCGCTGGTGGTTATGATCAACGGCGGTTCGGCCTCGGCCTCGGAGATCGTCGCCGGCGCGGTTCAGGATTATAACCGCGGCGTGATCGTCGGCAGCGACAGTTTCGGCAAGGGACTTGTTCAGCGCATCTTTCAGCTTCCGTTCGGTACCGGATTGACACTGACGACGGCGAGGTATTACACCCCGCTCGGACGTTCTCTCCAGCGCGATTATTCGAACGGTTCGATCTACGACTATTACACGCACAACGGCGAGGGAGAGGCAGGCGACGAGAGCAAACCGAAACCGGTCGGGAGTCCTGTCACGACGGCAGACGGACGGACGCTTTACGGCGGCCGCGGGATCGAACCCGACGTTAAAGCGACGCCGCTCGCTTTCAACGCGCTTCGCGGACGGCTCAACGAGGCGGCATTCTATTTTGCGCGGCAGTTGGTTGCCGGAGAGGTGAATGGATTTGAGGATTATCGGCGCCCGAAACAGACCTTCGCGCTCGTTATCGCTCCGAATGATCTCGCCGTTAACGAGCGTCTTTTCGAAGCGTTTCGCACGTTCGCCGCGGCGGACAAGAAGAATGGATTGACGGTCGAGAATATCAACAGTCAAGCCGAATACGCGAAGTCGCGTCTGCGTCAGGAACTCGCAACCGCGAGTTATTCGTCAGAGGCGGGAACGCAGGTCTTTCTTGAGGTCGATCCGCAGGTCCTGAAGGCGATCGAAGCGATGGCCGAAGCGAAGAAGCTTGTGGTAGAGGGTAAACGGTAGACGGTAGACGGTAGACGGTGAGCAGTGAGCGGTAAGCGGTGAGCGGTGAGCAGTGAGCAGTGAGCAGTGAGCGGTGAGCGGTTAGCAGTGAGCGGTGAGCGGTTAGCAGTGAGCGGTAAGCAGTGAGGTAGTGGGCAGAGTGTTGTCCATTGTTTGTATCGTCAACGGTCTACCGTCTACAGCCTACCGTCTACCGTCTAACGTCTACCGTCTACCGCCTACCGTCTACCGTCTACCGCCTACCGTCTACCGTCTACTCGTCTACCGTCTACCGTCTACCGTCTACGGTTTTCCGCCTACCGTCTACCGTCTACTGCTCACTGCTCTCCGCTCGCTGCTCACTGCTGCAATACACGCAAAACCAAACACTTCAGATAGTAGGTCTCGGGAACGCCGAGCAGGATCGGGTGGTCGGAAGATTGTGTCCGTTTCTCGAGGAGATGGATCCGGCGTTTAGCGTCGCGCGCGGCGGACTCGAGCGTTTCGAGAAAGATCGCCTCGGAAAAGTGAAAGGAGCAGCTGCACGTGACCAGAATTCCGTCGTCATTCAAGAGCTTGAGCGCCCGGAGATTGATTTCCTTGTAGCCGCGCACGGCAGATCTCAAAGCCGCTTTGGTTTTGACGAACGCCGGCGGGTCGAGCACGATCGTGTCGAACTTCTCGCCCGATTTTTCAAGTTCGCGAAGTGCATCAAAGACGTTCGCCGCCTCGAACCTGATGTTCGATAGCCCGTTCGCCGCGGCATTCGCCTTCGCCAGTTGGATCGCATCCTCCGAAATGTCGATCGCCAGGACATCGTCACAGACCCGCGCGAAATTCATCGCGAATCCGCCGTTGAAAGTGAAACAATCGAGCGCCCGGCCCTTGGCGAAACGGCGTACGGCAAGATGATTTTCGCGCTGATCGAGGAACGAGCCGGTCTTCTGTCCGTCGAGCGGCGCGATTCGAAAGGCGATCCCGTCCTGTTCGATGAAGAGTTCGCCCGGGACCTCACCAAAAAGAACGCCGCTCACGAGCGGAAGGTTCTCCCGCATTCGGACCTTGGCGTCATTTCTTTCAACGACGGCAATGGGAGCGAACTCCTCGACGATGATGCGCGTGAACACGTCCTTCAGTTTTTCAGTGCCTTGGGTGAGTGTCTGGATGACGAAGACCCCATTGTAGTTATCGATAATCAGCGACGGGACGAGATCGGCTTCGGAGTTGACGACCCGAAACGCGTTCGTCGCCAACAGGTTTCGTCGGGCGTGTGCGGCCCGAATGCGTCCGCGCCAGAAATCGTCGCCAATCGTTTCGTCGGACGTTGTGAAGATTCTTAACGTGATCTCCGAGGAGTCACTGTAGAATGCTTGGCCGACAAAGTTCCCGGATTCATCGAAGACCGTCACCTGATCGCCGCCATCGGCAGTTACCTTTTTGACGTCGCTTCTGTAAATCCAAAGATGTCCCCCGCGAACTCGCCGCGCACCGTTTTTCGTGACAACCGCTCTTTTCATAGAGATGAATCTAACCGACCAGGAGCTGTTTCGCAAAACCGCACAAGCCGCCGGCAATGACGATGAATAGGACATTGAGCTTGAAGATCCTGAGTGCCACGAATGCCGCAGCGGCGAGGGCCACCGCAAAGGCATCGATCGTTCCGGAGTGAAAGAAGACCGCGACGCCGAAAACGAGCGCTAGGTTGACGATGACGCCAACGATGGCTGCGGAGACACCGGAAAGGGCCGATGTGATCAGTCGGTTGGTCCGCAATCGCTCAACGTGCGGCGCACCCGCGAAGATAAAGAAAAAGGACGGGAGAAATGTGGCGTAGGTCGCCACCAGCGCGCAGATGATCGCAAAAACGATCCGGTTCTCTTCATCCGCCGCGTTCCAACCGGACATAAACCCGATGAACTGAAGGACCATAATCAACGGCCCGGGCGTTGTTTCGGCCAGAGCCAGACCGTCCACGGCCTGGGTCGAAGTTATCCAACCGGCCGCGACCACGGCTTGATTGACATATGCGAGCACGGCGTAAGCGCCGCCGAAGGTGACGAACGCGGCTTTCGAGAAGAACAGATAGCTTTCGGTCGCGCGGTTCTCGAATCCGAAAACGGCAATGAAAATTGAAAACGGGAGAAACCAAAGGAATGCAAACAAGACGAACAACTTCATTAGCGATGTTCGGCGGGGTTGAGCCGTCGGCGTTTCGGACACCATCGGATTCGATGTCCGCAGAACGAAAATCCCGAACGCCGCGGCACCGATCACGATCAGCGGAAAAGGGATTCCGAAGACGAAGATCGCGGCAAACGCAGTGATCGCAACCAGAATGTGACGCGCCGAACTGAGCGAACGCCCGGCGATCTTGAATACGGCTTCGACCACGATCGCGACTACTACCGCCTTGAAGCCGTTCAGTACGGCGCCGACTTCGGCGATGTGTCCGAACGCGGCGTAAACGAATGATAATCCGAGTAAAAGGATGATCGACGGAATCACGAACAATGCCCCGGCCGCAAGTCCGCCGCGGTAACCATGCAGCTTCCAACCGATGTAGGTCGCAAGTTGCTGTGCTTCCGGACCGGGCAGCAGCATACAGAAATTCAAAGCGTGAAGAAACTCGTCGTGGGCGATCCATTTTCTGGTTTCGACCAGTTCCTTCTGCATTATCGCGATCTGCCCGGCCGGTCCGCCGAAAGAGATCAGGCCGAGCCGGAGCCAAAACCTCAGTGCATCGCTGAACTTGACTGTGTCTTTCACGTTGGTTCAGTTATCGGGTCGGCGGATTGATTTGTCAAGAAAGTTTTCGCGGATGTAACACACCGAAGCGTTTCGCGGTTTTAGTGTTTCCCGCTTCATAATGTAAAATACTTGCTTTGTGAATTAGAATCACGTTTCTTTATGTACAAGCAAATTGGAGTCTTAACCGGTGGCGGCGATGCGCCCGGGCTAAACGCCGTCATTCGAGCCGTTGTGCGTACCGCGCACGGCGAGTTTGGGATCAAATGTATTGGGATCGAGGACAGCTTCGAAGGGATTCTCGGCGAACCGCAGGTGATCCGGCTCGGAATGAAGGCGGTCAGCGGTATCTTGCCCCGGGGCGGAACGATCCTCGGGACCCGAAACAAGGGGAGCTTTATGAAAGTCATCGACGGAAAGGTCGTTATTCCCGAGATGCCGATCAACGAAGCAATAGCCAATCTTCACAAACTTGAGATCGAGGCGCTGATCGTGATCGGCGGCGAAGGCACACTCGCCATCGCCGAACAGTTTCACGAACACGGGTTTCCGGTGATCGGCGTTCCGAAAACCATCGACAACGATCTTTCGGCAACCGAACTCACTTTCGGATTTATGACCGCGATCGACATCGCAACGGAAGCGCTTGATCGATTGCACACAACCGCTGCGTCGCACGATCGCGTAATGATTCTCGAAGTGATGGGGCGGAACACGGGTTGGATCGCGCTTCACGCCGGACTTGCCGGAAGTGCGGACGTGATTCTGATCCCGGAGATTCCTTTTGCGTTCGAGTCGATCGTCGCCAAGATCAAAGCCCGGGAAAAGAGCGGTTCGCGTTTTACGGTTGTGGTCGTCGCCGAAGGCGCGGTCGAGGTTGGAACGCCGCCGATCTATCTCGACAAAGAAGCGTTGCGTTTAGGCGGAGTAGGCAGTCATCTTCGGCGTCGGATCGAGGCTGAAACCGGCAAGGAATCGCGCTGTGTCGTTCTTGGACATTTGCAGCGCGGCGGAAGTCCGAACGCTTTCGATCGGATGCTCGGAACGAACTTCGGTGCATGCGCGGTTCGCGCTCTGCTGAACGGGCAGACCGGCAAGATGGTCGCGCTCCAGGCCGGAACGGTATCGACGGTCCCGCTCGCCGAAGCGATCGCGAACATCAAGCGGGTCAGTATCGACGGCCAACTTGTGAGAACGGCGCGGGATATCGGAATATCGTTCGCGGCGCCGAATGAGTCGAAGCTTTAGAACGGTGAGTGGAGAGCGGAGAGCAGTGAGCGGTGAGCGGTGAGCAGGAAGCAGTGAGCGGTGAGCAGTGAGCGGTGAGCAGTGAGCGGTGAGCAGGAAGCAGTTGTCAGTGAGCGGTGAGCGGTGAGCGGTGAGCGGTGAGCGGTGAGCGGTGAGCGGTGAGCAGGAAGCAGTGAGCGGTGAGCAGTGAGCGGTGAGCAGTGAGCGGTGAGCGGTGAGCAGGAAGCAGTTGTCAGTGAGCGGTGAGCGGTGAGCGGTGAGCGGTGAGCGGTGAGCAGGAAGTAGGAAGCAGTGAGCAATTTTCAGACGGCAGCAAAGAAAGGAGATTGACAGATCGCAAGCGTTGACCGCTTACGGCTCACTGCTTACCGCTCACTGCTTACCGCTCACCGCTCCCGGCTCACCGCCAGAGTATTTTATGGAATTAGTCAGACAAAAATTACAGGCCGAACTCAATGAACTCGAAGACGAGCTTCATTTCAAGCTGCCGAAGGAGATCCAGAAGGCTCGGGAGTTCGGAGATTTGCGCGAAAATGCGGAATACAAAGCGGCGCTTGAGCGGCAGTCGGTTGTTTCGAGCCGTATCGTTCAACTGCGTCAGCGTTTGAGCGAGGTCGAGTCGATCGATCTAACGAAGATACCGACGGACCGCGTCGCGTACGGCTCGAAGGTTGTTCTTTACGATCTTGACCGAGACGAAAAAGTGACTTACAAGCTCGTGACGTCAGAGGAAAGCGATCCCGAAAACGGTTTGATCTCAACGGTTTCGCCGATCGGACAAGGTTTGATGGGCAAGCGGGAAGGCGACGAAGTTAAGGTCAAAACGCCAAACGGGTTTCGAAATTTCGAGATCGTCCGCCTGACGACGATCCACGACGGCTGAATTGATTTTGGATTTTCGATTTTAGATTTTGGATTGTTTCCGACCTGGAAACACCGAAGCGTTCCGGCTTTATGATCCCGAACGCGAAATCTAAAATCCGAAATCCAAAATCCAAAATCGAATTATGTTCGGAGCAAGCATTGGAAGAGGGGCGATGAAAATCATCAACTGGATGGTCCGATCCCTTGCGTCCGCCGGCGTCCATCCGAACATCCTGACCGCGATCGGCGTTCTGATCAATGCCGGATGCGGAGTGCTGTTCGGCATTGGCGAGTTTTTCTGGGCCGGAATCGTGCTGCTCGTCGCCAATCTCTTCGATATGCTCGACGGAAACGTCGCCCGACTGACCGGAAATGTGACCCGGTTCGGCGGCTTTCTGGATTCATCGCTCGATCGCGTTTCGGATATGGTTTGCTTCCTCGGCATTATGGTCTTCTATGCCGGGAACACGCCCCAGCATTCGATCTTGAACGTTTTTCTTGCCGGCGTCGGCTGGATCGGTTCGGTGATGGTCAGCTATACCACCGCTCGTGCGGAAGCTTTTGGCGTGAAGGCCAACGTCGGATTTCTGGCGCGGCCGGAGCGAATCGTTCTTTTCATCATCGGCGCGCTCTCGACCTGGGATTGGAACTCCGAGTTTTTCCTTTTCAACCGCATGCCGCAGGTCTTGTGGGTGCTTGCGATCGGATCGCTTTGGACTTTCGTTCACCGGATGTACTTTGTTTGGAACGAATTTCGGAAACTCGACGAAAAAGGGTAGGGAATTATGGAGTGGTTTTTGGAGATCTGGGCGTCCCTCACGCTGAACAAGGTTCTATTGGGTGTCGGACTTTTCCTTCTCTCGCTCGGACTCAGTTTCGGGGCGATCGCCATCGTGATGATCAAGATCCCGGAGAACTATTTCAGCACTCACTATCAAAGGGATTTTCTGCCGAACAGCAGCTGGCTCGTGCGCTGGGGCGCGGTGATCGTGAAAAACATCCTCGGCGTCTTTCTAATTCTTTTGGGGATCGTGCTGTCGCTTCCGGGAGTTCCCGGGCAAGGTGTTCTGACGATCCTGCTCGGCTTGATAATGCTCGATATTCCGGGGAAACGTCCGCTCGAGGCGCGAATCATCAGCCGCCCGGCGATTCTCTCCGCGGTAAACGCTCTGCGCGCGAAGTATGACAAGCCGCCGCTGATAATGGATTGAAATGGGAATACTGGGGATTTTCAAAAGACGTGCCAAGAATTTGACAGCGGACGAGCGTCGCAGCGCGTTGCTCAAGAACGGCAGGATGACCGACGGGACCATCATCGATTCGGAGATAAACGGTGACGGTGACGAAGTTATCTACTTTATCTACACGATCAACGGTGTCGACTTTGAGTCCTCTGATCGGCTGACCGAGATACAGCGATTGGATCGTGTAAGCTATGCGCCGGGCGCGAAGGTAAGCATCAGGTTCGACACCAGGAATCACGGGAATGCGATCGTCGTTTAGGAGTGAAACGCAGATTAGAATAAAGGTCGGGAATTCATTATGTTTAAGAAGATTTTGATTGCAAATCGCGGAGAGATCGCCTGCCGGGTTATCAGGGCGTGTCGTGAAATGAAGATCGGGACCGTCGCCGTTTACTCGGACGCCGACCGCAACGCGCTCCACGTTCGAATGGCCGATGAGGCGTACCACATAGGTCCGCCGCCGTCGTCGGAGAGCTATCTTCGCGGAGACAAGATTCTCGAAGTCGCCAAGAAGTCGGGTGCCGAAGCGATTCATCCGGGCTACGGATTCTTGTCCGAGAACGCCGGATTTGTACGGACGGTGACCGACTCAGGTTTGGTTTTCATCGGGCCTTCGCCGGAAGCGATGGAAGCGATGGGCGGAAAGATGTCGGCACGTAAGATCGCGACCGACGCCGGCGTTCCGATCGTTCCCGGCACAACCGAACCGCTGAACTCGGCAGACGAAGCGCTCGCGGTCTCGCGGGAGATCGGATTTCCGGTGATGCTCAAAGCCTCGGCGGGCGGCGGAGGCAAGGGAATGCGACTCGTTCATCGCGAAGAGGACCTCAAGAACGCGCTCGCCGCGGCCCAAAGCGAAGCAATGGCCAGTTTCGGCGATGATTCGGTATACGTCGAAAAGGGAGTCGTTCGCCCGCGTCACATTGAGATTCAGGTTTTCAGCGACAAGCACGGGAATCACGTTTACCTCGGCGAGCGCGAGTGTTCGATCCAGCGCCGCCACCAAAAGGTAATCGAAGAGTGCCCGTCGCCGATCAACTCCGCCGAGCTTCGCAAACAAATGGGCGAGTGCGCCGTGATGGTCTCGAAGGCGGTGAACTACGTCGGCGCCGGAACGGTCGAGTTTCTGGTTTCCGATCTCGACCGGTCATTCTATTTCCTCGAGATGAACACTCGTCTCCAGGTCGAGCATCCGGTCACCGAACTGGTCACGGGCATCGACCTCGTACGGGAACAGATAACCGTCGCTTGGGGCGAGAAGCTGTCGTTTTCACAGGAAGATATCGTGATGAACGGACACGCGATCGAATGCCGCGTCTACGCCGAAGACCCGGATAACAACTTTTTGCCCTCGCCTGGAACGATCACGCGTCTCAAACTTCCGCACGGCGGCGGCGTTCGCGACGACGGCGGGATCTACGAAGGTCAGGAGATATCGATCTATTACGATCCGATGATTTCGAAATTCGCGACCCACGGGCGCAACCGCGAGGAAGCGATCGATCGAATGCGGCGCGCGCTCGCCGAATACGAGGTCGGGGGTATCAAGACGACGCTTCCGTTTTTCCGGGATGTCGTCGAGGACGAGGAGTTTATTTCAGGAACGCTTGACACGGGTTTTATCCCGCGTTTCAAGGAACGACATTCGAAGCGCGAGATTGAAACGACCGAACGCGATATGGCGCTGATTGCCGCGGCTTTGGCGCAAACGAAAAAGCCGGCTGCCGCCGTCGAAGCGGATCACGGAGGCAACGGGATCTCGAAATGGGCCTTGGCCGGTCGGATCTCAAATCTATCGGCGAGAATGTGAACCGTCAACGAAGCTTCGATCGAAAGAAAAGGGCGGCCGATTCGGCCGCCCTTTTGGCGTTTTGGTTCGTGTCCGTCATCACGGCTTGATTAGAAGCTCGTCAATTTTGGACGACGACCTCGGAGACCAGATCGACTGAGCCGGTTCCGCTACGATCTGGAGTCCGGTGACATCCTCATCGAGGCTAAAGCCGATTCCGCTCGGGAACTGATAACGTTTGTGCCAAACGCTCAGGTAGTAGAAGTTTCCAACTTCCAGATCCGGGAACGTAAAGTAACCGAACTGGTTGGTCATCGTACTTCTGGACTCAAGAGTGTTAGCGTTGTAAATCGTTACCGTTGCACGGCTGATGCCGTTCCCGCCCGGTGACAGCACGGAGCCTGTCACGCTTGCGTTCGCGGCCGTCGGAGCTGCAATGATCGGAACAGTTGTCGGATCGATACCGGCTCCCTGGGTCTGCGATACACTGCCGGCCGGGGGAGGAATGATCGTCCCTTGGGTTCCGATAGTCGTGCTGTCGATGTTATCCGAATTGATGATCGCCGCATTGAGTTCCGTTCCCGAAGCGTTCGTTTGATTGCTCAACGTAGCGGGTGCCACGAGATTCGGGTTGATCGTAACCGGAATTTGCACGGTGATCCGTCCGTTGGGGGCGAGATACGCTCCGGCGCCAAGCAAGTTCTGATTCGGAGCGACTCCATTGTATGAGCCGTTGGCCGTCGCGGACGTCACGCCGCCCGCAAACGACACCGAAAGCGGGCCGGCAAATGTAACACCCGCCGGCAGGACGTCCGCAATCTGGAAGTTGCTGACGCCAACCGAGCCGATGTTAACATAATTGACCGTCCACGTGATCTGGTCGCCCGGGTTGATCTGGTTGTTGCCGTTGACGTCGTTCGTCATCCGCACCGATTTGTATCCGTAGACGAGAGGGAATCCAAGCTGGATTCCGCAGGCCTGCGGGCGGGTCGGCGGCTGAAAAACAGCATTCAGGATCATCCTCTGTCCATTGATACTGGCAAGCGTCGAGCCGCCGGCACCGTAATTATGGCCGCCCAATTCAAAGACCATACCGCCGGCGCCGCCGTTATAGAGCTTCGAGACGGTTGCCGCGTAATGCCCCGTGTTGCCGCCGCCGCTGTTTTGAAGGCTGATAAAGGTGCCGTTCTGGAGTGCTCCGGAGCTCAGTTGCCAGTCTTCCATATAGCCGCTCGGTGCCGGATCGACCGCGCCGATGAATTGCGAGAACGGCATATCCGCGTTTGGATAGGTGAACGTCGTGTTGATGTCGTCACGATCCCAGCCGAGCGTGGTTTGAAATCGTCCGGCGGACGCATTTTCATACGTTTCCACGGCATGACATTGCAGAAGCAAGTTTCCGCCGCTCTGCACGAACGTCTTGTAGTTGTTGATAAAGTTCGTCGCCTCAACGTGCGGCTGCGTCACGACCGTCACGCAGGTGTTGGCGTTGACCGTCGAATCATCGACGTCGACGTAATTGGGAATCATCGCAAAGTCATAAAGGTTCTTATGGATAGTGGCATTGCCCGAGTTTGCGATGCCAACGGCGATGAGTGGCTTGTGCGTTAACGTATAACGAATATCGACCGTAGCCGCCGCCGTCGTTTCAAAGACCGCGACATTGTTGCCGAACGCATTTATGATCGGCAGTGCCTGGGCCGAATATGCGATCGGGACGATGAATGGACCAGCCGAAAAAGTCTTCGACGCCGAAGCAACCGCGCTCGGTTGAATGCGTTTTGCAGCGACCGTAAAATCCGTCGCGTCTTTCGACTTGCCGGATTTGATTGCCCATAAAAGCGGAATGCCGTTTTGCAGCAATCTGTTGGCTAATCCATAAGCCTTCAGGTTGAAAGGTGAAACAACCGCCTGGTTGGTGTTGTCCATCGGGATCACATACGAACCCGCGGGGATTGACTGCAGATTGGCCACGGTCGGCGGCAGATCTTGCGCGAACGTCACCGTCGCTAATATCGCGGTCGTGCAAAATGCCAATAAAAGCTCTCCAAAAAACCTTGGAAAATTAATCGACAAGGGGGATTTCATAATCTTAACTCCTCAAATATAAGCACCGGCATGCCCGAATGCCGGGTTCAATAATGCCATTAGTCGTTTCCGCGCAATCAGGTGCGGAACGGGCACTAACAAAACGAAAATTGTTTACTTGCGTATATGTTTAACATAGTAACTTCTCAATGTAAACAACTTATTTTCTTCGTCCGCAAAAAATTTCGCTCCAACGGTGACATCCTGCAGTCTTTTCGGCCGGGTGAATTCACGCAGACCGTTCGACCATTCGGGGGATTTTCCCCACGAAATCTATGCGCCAAGGCGCTGAATACTTATTCGATATCGGAGAAAAGTCCCAATGAGTCACGAATACCAAAAAAAGGGCCTGTCCGCATTCAGCGAACAGGCCCTGGCAAGAAAAGAGTTATGTCTTGTTTACGGGGTCCCGGAACAAAGCGTGTAAGATCCGCCGGTCGATGCGGATTGAACCTTCCAACGATATGTGCCGGCGGTCCCATTGTAATTCAGATTTCCGTTCGACGTCCTCACGCTGGCGACCGACCTCCAGGTCGAACGATCCTTCTTTTCCAACTTCAAAGTCGGCGCGGATTTGCTTGTTGATCTGAGGAGCGCGGAGAAGGTCCCCGCATTGGCGGAGAACCCAAGTGCGTTCGCCTGGTAGACCGATTGATTTGCCAAAAGCGTACCGGTGAATACACGACCGCTATCGCAAACGGACGGCGGAGGGGTCAGCCGGGCGTATAGCAGAAGGTTCGCAGTCGTTGAATCGATGTTAGTCACGACGTTGGCGGTCGCCTTCGATTTGATCTCCGTCGCCACCTGGCTTGCGGACGCGGTCGGATTCGAACCGAGGTAAAGAGCCGCGACGCCGGAGACGTGGGGCGTTGCCATTGACGTTCCGCTGATTGTGTTGACGCCTGAATCGCCGAAGATCCAAGCCGATGTGACGTTGACGCCCGGAGCAAAGAGATCGAGGCAGGCGCCGAAGTTCGAGAAGTCGGCGCGCTTGTCCAGGTTGTCGGTCGCGCCGACCGTCAGGGCGCCCGGCGTCCGGGCCGGCGACATCTCGCAGGCATCATAGGAAGCGTTTCCGGCCGCCACGACATACGTGATTCCGGAAGATATCGAGTTTTCAACCGCCCAGTCGAGGAGCGGGGAAGCGCCGCCGCCGATGCTCATATTCGCGACTGCCGGCATCGAGTGGTTTGCGGTTACCCAGTCGATGCCCGCAAGCACATCGGAGACCAGTCCGCTGCCGTTGCAACCAAGGACTCGAACGCCGTGCAAACTGACGTTCTTTGCGACGCCATACGTCGCGCCGCCGATGGTACCCGCGACGTGTGTGCCGTGACCGTTGCAATCATTTCCGTTTTGACCGTCGAGCAGGGCGTCAAAGCTCGAAACGGCGCGACCCGCAAACTCGGAATGGGTAACGCGGATGCCGGTGTCGATTATATAGACGTGAACTCCGCTGCCTGCGGTGTCGTAGCTGTAGGAGTTGTTCAAGGGGAGTGCCATCTGATCGACGCGGTCGAGTCCCCAGGTCGCGTTAGTTTGAGTGGCGTCAATCGAAACTTCGGAATCCTGTTCGACAAGGAAGACCCGTGGATCGGTGCTGAGGCTGATCGCGCTTTCGATATCCATTTCGACAGCGAAGCCCTTCAACGCTCGCGAATAAATGCGGTCGACCTTTCCGCCGTACGACGATGTCAGGGACTCTGCTTCCACTTCAATATCTGATTCCAAGGCGAAACTGCCGGGTTCACTGACAAGCGCGACGATGAATCGTTGCGGTACGGAACGTGCGGATTTGACGAACTTGGAATCCGTTGCTGAGACGGCGGAAAAAGAGGTCGCGAGAGACAACACGCCGAATGCAATCAACAGCATCGATAACAATAGTTTTTTCATTTTTTACTCCGGGTACATAATTCGGGGGACGAACTGTCAAAGGTAGGATTTCGGCCAAAAAGGCGCCTCTCAAGAATGTACAACAAGTTTGTGCGAAATACAATAGGTTTTTCTAAAACACCTGCCGATCTTGTTAGCGGATTTTGAGTTGACGGGTAATTGTGTAAAATCGGTTGGAAGTAACCGTTGGAGGGGAATACAGGGTGATGGAAGAATTCTTGAAACAATTGATGGGGAAGCGCATCGACGTTTCCTGTGGCTCGGGTGCCGCTTTTCGCGGGGACGTGGTCGACGTCAAGCGCGGCGTTCTGTTTTTGCGTGACGATGACGAGCGCGTCGCCTATGTCGTAATCGACAAGATCGCAATGATCACCGAAGCGAAAGAGAATTCATCGCGGCCCGGCTTCGTCGTTTAGCCGCGAACCGTCTTCGAAGACACGAAAAAGCCCGAAGCTTTTTGAGAGCCTCGGGCTTTTTCGTCAACAAAGTGATTCAGGCGGCAATTAGCCGAACGAACCTGGCTTTTTAGTTGACAGGAACACGACGGAATCCGACGATTCGCTTTTCCCAGTAACCGGCAAAAGGCGAATATGTGATTCCTTTGCTTGAAGATGCGTGATAAAAACCTTTCTCGTCCGCGACGATGCCGACGTGTCCGAGTTTGTTCAGGAACACGAGCGTGCCGAATTTGTAGCGGTCATCGCCCGAAACAGGTTCGAACTGAGCCCAATAACTTCGCGCGCTCGAACGCTCGAAATAGATCCCGGATTCGTTGAAAACGGCCCAGACAAATCCTGAACAGTCGTAACGGTTCGGACCCGTCGTTCCGAGACGATACGGAATCCCGTATTTCGAACGGATCGACTGAAGCATATTCGAAACGATGCTGCCGGTGTAAGGCGCTTTGTTCGAAGGAACTTCCATCAGCGGACGCGTCGAACCGGTCTTTTTCACCAGCGGCTGACTATTCTGGCCACCGACCACGACGACTTCGTTAGACAGCGTCGGACGGCTCGAATTCGGTGTTGTGACGACCGTACGATTGACCGATGGATTCGAAGTCGGGCGGCTGTCAACCGTCTTGACGACCCGCGGCCGTTGTTCCTGTGCCATCGTCTCCGTCACCGCAGAGAATGCGAGCAACAGAAAGCAGACCACGACGACAGGTTGTTTGAAAAAATTCATCAAAAAAATTACTCCATATTCTTTTTCGTGGGAAAGGTGGCGAATCGTAGTTTTGATTCAGCCCGCGAGCCAAACAATTGAAAAGGCGGTAAGCGGATTTTTGCCCGTTAGAGCTTCTCAGGAAAACAAATTATTAAAGTTATTTTGCTTTGGTGCTTGGTTTGCTAAACGAATTGTCGCTTATTGAAATTAAAAAGGCAAACGGAAAAAGCATCTATGTCGGTAAACGGCCATTGCCGCAACCGATCATTTGTTGCCGAAGCGCCGTTGTGAGGTTGCCGCTAAAGTTCCTTCGGTCCGAAAATCGGCGGATCTCCCGCCGATACCGAAGACCCCCGTCCGCCCCCGCTTCTCCGCCTTCGCTGTCCTATTAAGTTGTCCGTATGCCATTAGACAGACTCAATCGGCATTGCGTTCCACAAAAAAACAAAGATCCGAACGCATTCGGATCTTTGCTTTGTAAACTTCATTTATCAGCTCGAAACTAAGCCGAAAAAGATGTGCCGCAGCCGCAGCCGCCGGTCGCATTCGGATTCTCGAAGGTGAAACCAGAACCCATCATATTCGACTGGTAGTCGACCGTGATGCCGTTCAGGTATTGCGCCGAGAACATATCGACGAACATCTTCACGCCGCCTTTGTCGAGCACGAAATCCCCCTGGCGCGATTCTTCTTCGATATTCAAGCTGTATTGAAATCCCGAACATCCGCCCGGAACGACGCGCACGCGAAGTCCGGCCGTTTCCGGCAGGTCGTCTTCGCTCGCAAGGAATTTCTTGATCTCTTCGATCGCCGACGCCGTGACGTTCATTTCAACCGTAGGTGCTGCAACTGCTGACATAATATCTAATGATTTCTCCTCTTTATGAATTCGCAAGATTCAAACGAATCTTTACTTTAATGTCAATTTTACGTATCTCAATTAAATTTTACAAGTCTCAAGATTCAAACCTGAGATAAATGTCCTCAAACAAAGGAGAACAAGCTGTTTGCGATCCCGCCGGTCGCGCAAGAAAGTGCATCCGCGATCGCTTCAACGATCTTCAAAAATAACGACTTTTCTTGGCGACCGAATTACTTCGCTTTCGAAAGGATCACCAATTCCGGCTTCATCGCTTCGATCGAAACCTGGCGCGCGACTTCCTCCGCCGTCTTGCGGAAGGCCTTGGCCTGCGGCGAATCCGGGTTGCTGACGACCACCGGCGTGCCTTTGTCGCCGGCTTCGCGAACCTCGATCCCGAGCGGGACCTCGCCGAGGAACGGAACGCCCATTTCATCCGCGAATGAACTGCCGCCGCCGCGCCCGAAGATGTCGTAGCGCTTCTCGGGCATATCCGGCGGCACGAAATACGACATATTCTCGATAACTCCGATGACCGGAACGGCGACCGTTTCGAACATCTTTAGCGCACGCCGGACGTCCGCCAGCGAAACGATCTGCGGCGTCGTCACCAAAACCGCGCCCTGCACCGGTACAAGCTGCGCGAGCGACAATTGCACATCGCCCGTTCCGGGAGGCATATCGACGATCAGATAATCAAGTTCTCCCCAATTCACATCCGTCAGAAACTGGCGCACGATTCCGTGAAGCATCGGCCCGCGGAGGATCATCGGTTTGTCGGGCGGCGCGAGGACCGCCATCGAGATCATTTTCACCCCGTGCGCTCGGATCGGCAGGATCTTTCCGTTCTCGACGACCGGCTGTTTCTGCTCGACGCCGAGCATCAGAGGCACGTTCGGACCATAAACGTCGGCGTCCATCAGTCCGACTTTGGCGCCGTCGAGAGCCAGCGAAACCGCGAGGTTGACGGCGACCGTCGATTTGCCGACGCCGCCCTTGCCGGATGACACGGCGATGATGTTCTTGACGTTCGGCAACGCCTGGTTTCCGGCGATTCCGCGACCTTGCGGAACGACGGCATCCATCGTCACTTTGACCTCGGTCACGCCTTCTATCGCGCCGACCAGCGATCTGGCCTCGGCCTCGAAAGCCTCCTTGACCGGGCAGGCCGGCGTCGTCAAGACGAGCCGAAACGAAACCTCGCCGCCATTGATGACAAGATCTTTAACGAATCCGAGACTCACAATATCCTTTCGAAGGTCCGGATCCGTGATGTTGCTGAGAGCGTCCAATACTGACTTTTCGGAAATATTACTCATAACTTGTTTGCTGATTTATTGAAAATTGATTTTACTAAAATTGACGCACGATGAACAAAGACCGGAAACTGAAACTATTTCAGGAACTCGCCGAAGAGGCGAAATGCTGCCGTATATGCGAAAAAATGCAGGACAAAACCGCAGTGCTCAGCGAACTTAACGGGTCGATCTTCCCAAAGGTCCTGTTTTTGGCCGAAGCGCCGGGACGCCAGGGTGCCGACCGGACGAGGCGACCATTCTGGGGTGACAGATCGGGCGACAATTTTCAGGTGCTGCTCGATTCGATCGGTCTCGCGCGTGAGGATATCTTTATCACCAACAGCGTGATGTGCAGCCCGCGTTCCGAAACGGGAGCGAACCGGAAACCTTCGCGCCGCGAGATCAGTAACTGTTCGGCGTTTTTGAAACGCCAGATCGAACTGATCGCGCCGAAGGTCATCGCAACGCTCGGAACGGTCGCGCTCGACGCGCTGAAGATCGTTGAGCCGCATCAACTTGCGCTTAAGACCGATGCCGCGAAGCCGGTCGACTGGAACGGCCGGAAACTCGTTCCGCTCTACCATCCGAGTCCGCAGGTCGTCATCACCGTCAGGAGCATCGCGCAGCAACTGGAAGATTTCTCCGCTTTGAAATCGGCGATCGAACTTGCAGAATACGTTTAGATGGAAATTGACGAATACAACAAGATCAGCAACGGAGCCGCGGCGTTTTATCCACAGGAGCGCGGACTGATCGCGGTTTGGGGCAGGGAATCGACGCAGTTTCTGAACGGACTCATCACCAATGATGTCGCCAGCCTTGAAGACGGCGGCGAGATGCTCGCGGCGTTTCCCAACGCTCAGGGAAGACTGCTCGCGATCGTCCGCGTCCGCCGCGACGGCGATCGGTTTTTATTTGAAACCGAAGCCGCGACGCGCGACAAGGTGTTTCAGAATCTTTACCGATTCACGTTCGCCGGCGACTTTTTCGTCGAGGACCTGTCTGAATCCCTCGATTTTTTTTCAACTTTCAATTTCCAATTTTCAAACGCTCATTCGTTTTCGTCGTTGGCCGGAAGGGATTTCTTCGCCGCGAAGTCGGCCGCAAGCGAGTTTGAAGCCGCGATCGCGTCGCAACAGGCGGTTCGAATCTCCGGCGAACTCTGGGAAACGCTTCGCATCGAATGCGGAATCCCGCTTTACGGAATCGATTGCGACGAGACGACGATCGTCCCGGAACTGGGGCTTGAGGGTCTGATCAGCTACAACAAAGGCTGCTACATCGGCCAGGAGATCATCGCGCGGATCCACTTTCGCGGTCATGTCGCAAAGCGCCTGACCGGATTGATTTGCGATGGCGGGATCATAGCGGGATCAGAGGTCAGGACCGGCGACGGCAAGAACGCGGGCCGCGTAACTTCAGTGACATTTTCTCCGAAGATCGGGAAAACGATCGCTCTCGCGTATGTCCGATACGACTTTCTCGCAGACGGAACGGAACTGTTTGCCGACGAGAATCGAATGATCGTGAAAACTCTTCCTTTCATCCAAGAATTGAATTAGAATTTGGGATTATGCAAGCAGTAGAAGAGATTTCAGCGAAACTCAAGTCGATGGAACTCACGGAGCCTTCGTTGAAATTACCGCAACCTCTGTTTTTCGTGGTCAGTTTTCCGGGCCATTCTTTCACCGATGAAGAACTTGAAGGGATCGATCGCGAAAACGACGATTTTCGAATCGAACTAAACTCAAATGGGGACCTCGAATTCATGCCTCCACCATTTCCTGAAACCAGTCGCAAGAACATAGAACTTGACTATCAACTCATGGCTTGGTCGAAAAAAGACAAAACCGGGCTGTGTTTTGAATCGTCAGCGAAGTTCACCCTTCCCAATGGCGCAAAACGAATGCCTGATGTCTCGTGGATTCTTAAAGATCGCTATTACGCCCTATCGAAGACTGAACGTTCGAAAAGATTCGCGCGGATCGTACCGGATTTCGTTATCGAACTTCGTTCGGTTTCAGATCGGTTGCCGATTCTCGAGCGGAAGATGGCCGAGTATATCGCCAACGGCGTACGGCTCGGTTGGCTGATCGACCCCGAAACCGAGCGTGTCCAGGTTTACCGGGCCGATGGTTCGGTCGAGACCCTCGAAAAACCGGCGACGATCTCGGGCGAGGATGTTTTGGTCGGCTTTGTGCTTGATCTGGCGGAGATTTGGTAAAATCAACTCGATATGAACGTATCTCAAATCAACACTGAGGCATTCGACATCGATCTGCCGAATGCAAAACTCGCGTACACGATCATTCAGTCGCTGCTCGACAACCACGAAGCGCTGAGCGATCTTCTCGCCGTGATGGCGCACGCGCTCGACGAAGACGTGGCGAAGGCACTGACGAACACGAACGAGTGGGAAAAGTATCTCGAGGCGAAACGCTCGCTTGAAAATACAAAGGTCCAGATCGAGAAATTCACAGAAGAACTGTTGGCGTTGGAAAACCGCGCTTCCGGGTGATTTCGGGGCATTTTCGGAATAGCGGATAGTTGACAGATGGCATTTGACGGTTTCGGTAGCCGACTATCAACTATGAACTATCAGTTCTCAACTATTCCGGTGAGATTCAGGAAAACCGCGCTTCCGGATGATTCCGGGGCATTTCCGGAATAGCTGATAGTTGGCAGTTGATGGTTTCGGAGTCCCGACTATCGACTGTGAACCGTCAATTTCCAACTATTCCGGATTAACAATTCTCAGGCAACAATCTAGAATTACCTAAATGCTTGACCTACTAATCATCGGTGCCGGTCCGGCCGGTATCTCGGCGGCGTTCGAGGCGCAAAAACTCGGGCTCGATTATCTCGTCATCGAAAAAAGCCTGATCGGCAGCACGATCTATCAGTATCCGGTCGGATTGACCGTCTTTTCGACGGTTCCCGAACTCGAGATGGTCGAAGGAACGCTCAAACCGGCGCGCGAAAAGCCGACGCGCGAGGAACTTCTTTCCTACTACACGCGATTCGTTCTCGAGAACGGGCTGAACGTTCAAACCGAGGAAAAGGTCTTGAAGGTCGAGAAACTCGCCGAATCGAATTTTCGGACTTCGACCTCGAAAGGCGTCTACGAGTCGCGCGCGGTCCTCTTTGCGATCGGCGCAATGGAATACACCCGCAAGTTGAATGTCCCGGGCGAAGATCTGCCCAAGGTTCACCATCTGTTCCGCGAAACATATCCTTATGTGCGAAAAAACGCGATGGTCATCGGCGGCGGGAATTCGGCCGGTGAAGCAGCGCTTTTCCTCGCTCAGGAAGGCGCTCACGCGATCCTTGCGATCTTTCGCGATGACTGGGAAAACAACGATCCAAAGCAAGGATGTATCAAATACTGGGTGAAGCAGCCGCTCGAAGAGGAACTGTCGAAGGATTGCCTCAACGTCTATTTCCTCAAACGCGTCCTCGAGATTCGCGAAAATGAGATCGAGCTCGAAAGCGAAGACGGACGCGTCGAGACTTTTCCGAATGATGTCGTCTTTATCCTTATCGGCGCCGACGCCGAACTTGGCCTGCTCACCGATCTCGGCGTCACGACGCACGCCGGAAAATACGGCGATGTGCCGGATTATGACGAGGAGACTTTTGAGACCAACGTTTCCGGCGTTTACGTCGTCGGGCACTTCACCGAAGCGCGCCACATTGCCGGCGCGATCCAGATGCCGCGCAAGATCGTCCCGTTGATCGCGAAAAGCCTCAAGACAGATTGATCGGTTTGGCCGCAGATGAAAGCGGATAGCGCGGATTCGACACCGATAGTCGGAAGCCCGGCGATGCAGGTTTTGCAGAGCGCCGCCAAAACGAAGAAATGAATATAGAAAGAGCCTCTGAAATCCTCAAAGCAAAGTTCGGATACGACGAGTTCCGGATGAATCAGAGGGCCGCGATCGAAGCGGTTCTCGACGGGCGCGATTCCGTTGTCTTGATGCCGACCGGCGGCGGCAAATCGCTGTGTTACCAGATTCCGGCGCTGATGCTCGACGGCCTGACGCTCGTCGTTTCACCGCTCATCGCGCTGATGAAGGATCAGGTCGATTCGCTCCGGCTCAACGGGGTCGAAGCCGAGTTCCTTAATTCGTCGCAGACGAGCCGCGAACAGACCGAGGTTTTCGGGCGGGTGCGCGCCGGCACGACAAAGATCCTTTACGTTGCTCCGGAGCGTTTGCTGCAATCGGGCGACCTGTTCATCGATTTTCTGAAACAGATCAAAGTCTCGCTCTTCGCGATCGACGAGGCGCATTGTATCTCGAGTTGGGGGCACGACTTTCGGCCCGAGTACATCCAACTCGGGAAGCTCAAGACATATTTCCCGAATGTTCCGGTGATCGCGCTGACGGCGACCGCCGACAAGCTCGTTCGCAAGGACATCTTTGAGCGTTTGAACATTCCGAAGGCCGAACTGTTCATCTCGAGTTTCAACCGTCCGAACATCTTTTATCGCGTCGAGCCGAAGCGAAACTCGTTCGATCAGTTGCTCGAATATCTGGAATCGCGCCGCGAGGAGAGCGGCATCATTTACTGCCTGAGCCGAGTTGCGGTTGATTCGCTGGCCGCCGACTTGCGTGACGAGGGCTTTTCCGCACTCGCCTATCACGCCGGACACGATAAGGCGACGCGCGACAGGCACCAGGAGAGTTTCCTGAACGACGACACGAAGATAATCGTCGCGACGATCGCGTTCGGGATGGGGATCGACAAGTCGAATGTCCGGTTCGTCGTTCATTGCGATCTCCCGAAGAACATCGAAAGCTATTACCAGGAAACAGGGCGTGCCGGGCGCGACGGTCTGCCGAGCGATGCGCTTCTGTTTTTCGGTTGGGGCGACGTCACCAAACTTCGCGGTTTCGCGGAGGTCGAAGGAAATCCGCAGCAGTCGGAGATTATGCTTCGCAAGCTGCAGACGATGGGGGAATTCGGGGAATTGCGGACCTGTCGCCGACGCTTTCTGCTCAATTACTTTGGCGAGGAATTAAACGAGAACTGCGGAAACTGCGACAATTGCCTCAAGGCCTACGATCGCTTCGACGGCACCGTGATCGCCCAAAAAGCGCTGAGCGCGGTCGCCCGGACGGGCGAGAGAATGGGCGTCAACTATATCGTAGACTTTTTGCGCGGTTCGAAATCGCAAAAGATCTGGGACCGGCACAAGGAACTCAAAACCTACGGCGTCGGCGCCGACGTTTCAAAGGACGACTGGTTCGAGTACATCCGCGAACTGATCGGGCAGGGTTATCTGGTCAAAACAGACGATCAGTTTCCGACGCTGAAACTGACCGCACGGAGCCGCGGCGTGCTTGACGGGTCAACGCCCGTTGAACTGATAAAGATCACGAAAATCGAAGAGTCCAAGGCTGCCGCGTCCGGCGTTCCCGACTACAACGACGGACTTTTCAGGGAACTTCGCGCCCTTCGGTCGAAACTCGCGCAGGCTGAGAATGTACCGCCATACATTGTGTTTTCCGACGCCGCGCTCGTCGAAATGGCGACCTATCTGCCGACGAGTCTCGAGGATCTTGGACGTATTTCGGGAGTCGGCGAGATCAAACTCGAGCGATACGGGGCCGATTTTGTCGCCTGCGTCAGTGGATTCTGCGAGGACAACGGATTGACATCGCGGATGATGTTGAAGTCCGTTCGCCGGACACGAAAGCCGCGGACGATAAGAAATGCCAAAGGTCAGAACACGCACCAGATCTCGCTCGAGATGTTCGAATCCGGAATGACGCCGTCGGAGGTCGCCCGCGAACGAGGGTTCACGTTGAGCACTATCCAAAACCACTTGATGCGGTATCTGCCGACGGGTGAAGTTGAGATCGGGGATCTCGTTGAAAAAGACAAGATCGAGCCGATTCGCCGCGCGCTTGCAGAAGCCGGCGATGACGAAAGCCTCTCGCCGATCCTTGAGAAACTCGGCGGCGATTACAACTACGGCGAGATCCGGGCGGTGATCGTCGCGCTGTCCAATGGCAAATTGCCCTGAGGCCCCGGTTGTTTTCGAACGAAGAAAAAGGCTGCCGATGAACGACAGCCTTTTTCCTGGTTGGAAAACCGGTTACTTGTCCTTGTTCACCTTGACGATGACCTTCGTCGGCGCTTCCTTGAACTTGTCCGCGATGTTCGACGGATTCACTTCGTAGCTCACGATGTCGGTTGTTTCGTCGGTCTTGCCGTCAACGGTCTGCGTCCATTTGAACGGCAGCAAGAGCCCGCCGACACTTCGAAAGTCGGAATACTTGACCTGGAATTCAGCCATTTGCGGTTCTTCCAAACGTCGTTCGAAGACTTTGATTTCTTTTGCCGGATCGGCGTTGGGATCTTTCGTTCTCGCCATAAAGATCATCATCGGCTTGTGGTTCCGGAAACTGATCATCCGCGGAAGGCTCGTGGACTTGTCCAAGTAGAGTTTGACGCCGCTCTGGCCGATCGTCGCGTCGACGATCTCGACCGCCGCACCGTCAACGTTTCCTTCGCCGGCGTATGTGTAGCTCACGTCGAGGCCTTCGGGCGCCGAAAGAAGCAACGATAGCGTCGTGCGGAAGAGTTCGGTGTCGTGATGTCCGCCCGCCTCCGGACCGCCGTCGCCCTTACGGATGACGATCGTCTTGTTGTCATCGGTCGTGACCGCGCCGCCGTTGCCGTCAACCTTGCGGATGATGATCGGCTTGATGTCTTCGGTTACGACTTCTTCCGTTCCGTCCTTTTTCTTAACGACCACGCGCTTCACGCCGTCGGTTTTGACATCTTCATTGCTTTGGGTTCTCCACTGCACGTTGTCGCCGTCGCCTTTTTTCAACACGATGACATCGACTTTCTTTTCGACCATCGCGTCGCCGCCTTCACCGGCTCCGAACTTGAGCATTTTGCTCATCCGGTTCGGCAGTTCGAAATTGATCTCGACATCGCCGCCTTCCGTGCGCGAGAAACCTTCGGCTTCAAACGTCTTCGTTGTCTTTCCGACGATCGTCATACTCTTGACGCGACTGATCTCGGACTCTCCGCCAATCGCCTGGCGAGCCTTTTGAAGCAACGCGAGCGCGCGTTCGTCCGATTTGAATTTCGCTCCGGCCTGTTCGATAAGGCCGCCGACCCCTATGAATAATAGCGTTGCGAATAAAACTGAACCGATGAATCTTTTCATTTTCTTTCTCCTTGCTGGTTGATTATTGCACTGATTTTGTACGCCGTCACGGACACAATGAACTGTGACAGTTTGGATTCTGCCTGAACATCAGGCGCAAGTGGTTAAGAGAACGCAAAGAGAATGTTAAGAATGTAAAATGTTTTGTAAAGCCATTGATTATCGAAGTTCGCAGACCGCATAATGCGTTTGGCTCATATGAAACGTGTTTCGCATTCGTTGGTTTTTGTCGTTGTGATGATCGCTCTTCTCGCGGTTCTGGCCGTGTTGCAGTATGTTTGGCTCGGGCAGGTCAGCGACGGCGAACGCGAACGGCTCAAAGCGCGGCTGGAATCGGACACCCGCCGATTTGCCGACGACTTCAACCGCGAGATGCAGAGCGCGTACTTCAATTTTCAGCTTCCGATCAACATCTGGGAAAGCAACGACTGGTCCGAGTTCAATGACCGCTACGATTTCTGGCGCGGGCGTTCGGCGTATCCGAACTTGATCAGGAGTTTCTCGTTCGTCGATCTCAAGCGGGATTCGATCCTGGTTTACGATTCCGCGTCAAAGTCGTTCGTGCCGGGGACGTTGCCGGAAAACGTCGCGGGCGTACGGACAATGTTGAAACAAAGCGGTGAAGTTCCGGCGGTCGCAAGCGAGGTCCCGGCATTGTTGATGCCGGTATATGATGTTCACGAATCGATCAAGAAGATCATCGTACGTTCGTCGGATTCGCCGCCGGAGCCGATCAAGCCTCAGATGCCGGACCGTAAAGGCTTTCTTGTCATTGAATTGGATAAGTCCGTCGTAAAAGACGGAATTGTCGCGGATCTGACGAAAAAGTACTTTTCCGAAAGCGACGGAGCGAACTACGATCTGGCGATCGTCGACGCGCAAAACCGTCCGGTTTTTGACACGCCGGTGCTCGCCGGGTCCGATTCTACCGCGAAATTGCTGGATCTTCAGATGGACAATTTCGTTTTTTACCAGAACCGCGACACGCTGCCCCGAACGGGGGTAACGCGCAGCGTGGTCTTCAGCGCGACGACGCAAAAGATCGAGACGAAGTCGGCCAAAACGAACAGCAATTCGAACATTGACCTTCATATTCTGACCGACGATATCAAGCCGCGAATCGATATCCGTGAATCGAAACCCCGGGACGGCGGCGAAGCAGCGTGGGTTCTCAACGTTCAGCACAGTTCGGGTTCGATCGAGAATTTCATTACGAGCACGCGGCGCCGGAATCTCGGTGTCAGTTTCGGCATTCTGTCGCTGATAGGCGCGAGCATTTTGATCATTTTTCTTTCGGCGCAGCGGGCCCGAACATTGGCGCAGCGGCAGGTTGATTTCGTTTCGAGCGTATCGCACGAGTTTCGGACGCCGCTCGCGGTCATCTATTCGGCAAGTGAGAACCTCGCCGACGGCGTTGCGCGCGAACCCGGGCAGATCACGCGATACGGCGAACTGATCAAGAACGAGGGGCGAAAATTATCGGCGATGGTCGAACAGATCCTCGAGTTTGCCGGCGCGCGTTCCGGGAAGCGCAGATATGACTTTGAAGAGCTGAACCTGGATGATCTGATCGACGATGCGATCGACGAGAGCCGTCCCCTGATCGACCGTGAGAAATTCACGATCGAGCGCGAGCGTTGCGGAAGCGCGATCGTGTCGGCTGACAGGGCGGCGCTGACGGGAGCGTTTCAGAACCTGATCTCGAATTCGGTCAAATACTCGAATGGTTCGAAGTGGATGCGTATCGGATGCGTCCGACACGACGGAAAAGTGTCGATCGAGTTTGAGGACGAGGGAATCGGCATCGCGCCGGTCGATCTGAAGCAGATATTTGAACCGTTCTTCCGGGCGAGGTCAGTTGTCGACGAGCAGATACACGGCAACGGACTCGGTTTGAGCCTGGTCAAAGAGACCGTCGAAGCGCACCGCGGGTCGATCGAAGTCGAGAGCGAGGTCGGCAAGGGAAGTCGGTTCGTGATCCAGCTGCCGACAGTTTAGGAATTGGGTTTTGCGATTAGTGATCGCGGAAATCCTGAAAATCCGAAATCGCAATTCCGAAATCGTATGAACGTACTTCTTGTCGAGGACGAACAAGGTCTCATTTTGACGCTGACCGACCGATTGGTGAGCGAGGGTTTCAGCGTCAAGAGCGCGACCGACGGTGAAGCCGGCCTCGCGTTGGCGCTCGGCGAGAGCTTTGACCTGATCATTCTTGACGTAATGCTTCCGAAAAAGAACGGCTACGACGTGTGCCGGGACCTCCGGCAAAAGAACGTCTCAACCCCGATTCTGATGCTGACCGCGAAGGGCGAGACCATCGACAAGGTTCTCGGGCTTAAACTCGGAGCCGACGATTATCTGACGAAGCCGTTCGAGGTAATCGAACTTCTGGCCCGCATCGAAGCCCTTCTCAGACGGGTGCCGCAGTCGACGGCCAAAAGCGCCGGTCGCGTTGCTTTCGGGGATGTCACTGTCGATTTTCGCCGCGCCGAGATTTCGCGCCGTGGCGAGCCTGTCGATCTGTCGGCGATGGAGTTCAAGCTTCTGCAGTTCCTCATCGAGAATCCGGGAACGGTCCATTCGCGCGATCACCTGCTCGACGCGGTTTGGGGGTATGACGCGATGCCGTCAACGCGGACGGTTGACGTTCATATCGCGTGGCTTCGTCAGAAGCTCGAAGAGAATCCTAAGCACCCGAAGTATATCCAAACCGTACACGGGCTGGGTTACCGGTTCTGCGAATGATAAGGGAGTTGGTCCCGCGTAAGTTACTGGACGATCCCGAAGCACTGGGCAATGCCGTTTCCGACAGGAAAACGTGCCTGAAAGTAGTGGCTTCAGCGTTTTTTCGCGTGATACGAGGGCAAACCCTGCCGATCGCCTAAAATTCGGATTATTGAGGAAAATCTGCTAGACTGAAGTCGAATTACGAGAAAAGGGAAGGTAGCTCTTGTTGGCGATTCTTGTTTACTTAGGAGGTGAACAAATATGAAACGACACGTAATTTCGATTCTCCTGATCAACGTCCTGTTGTTCGTCAGTTTGACGATCTTTGCCGGCGAACGGGTCAACAGCACGGCGGTCAGCGTGAACAACAGCTCCGCCGAGACGGTTTTTCTATCGGGCGCATCGTTTTTCGAATACTGCACGGTTTCGCTGGCAAATCCGCGAAGCCACCTGAACGTCAGAACCTGGGAAGGACGCGTTATCGGAAAACTCGCGCACGGGACGACTGTCTGGGTGAACGAATACTCGGGCGATTGGGCACGAGTGAGCGTCAAGCGCGGGCGGCGTTGGGTCTCAGTTGGATGGGTTGATAGCTCTTATTTGCTTTGCTAGTTCAACAAATGAAAAAGGGCGGCGTGGAATCGATTCGGATTCCCGCCGCCTTTCTGACTATCCGAGCAGGCGGCGGTGGTAATTTATCTGGCCGAGATGGTAATTAAGATGCGTCGATAGATGAAGAAGCATCTGAAGCGTCGAAACATTGCGGTCACGATGTTGGACTGCGAAGTTCGTTTCAAGATCAGCGTCGCTCAATCCGTCGATTGCTTCGCGCAGAACCTCGATCGCACGGTCAATGCTCTCCGACATTTGCTCACGGGGGACATTTTTCGACGTGAATTCCGCGTCGCGATCGCGCACGAAACCGTTCTTTGCTATCAACGCTCCAAAAAAGTGGTTGATGTTTCCGATCAAGTGAAGGCACAGGTTGCCGGCGGAATTGGTTACCCCGCCGGCTATTTTCCACATATCGGCCTCGTTTTCATATTTGCCGATCTCGTCTTTAAGAGCGTTCAGGTCCCGCGTGAACAGTTCGCTAAGCGTTTGTCTCAACATATTCGTTTGGGTGCCAGTCGGCACTCGGATTTTCGGGAACTGCATTCTCGTTACCCTAACCAGCGGTTTCTTCGCGCTTTGCGCTCAAGGCAAGCGGGACGCTTGCGCTCCAGTCGGAATCTCGTGCGCCGGCCTGATTCGCTAAGCGCTCGTTCCCATCGACTCCATATCCTTCTGCCATTTGAGGACCGGTTTACGGGCCGCAGTGGCTTCGTCGAGCCGGCCGATGCGGGTCGAATGCGGTGCGTCGATGACAAGTTGCGGATCGGTCTGAGCTTCCTCATTGATATCCTTCATCGCTTCGATGAAAGCGTCGAGATCGGCCCGGCCGACTGATTCGGTCGGTTCGATAAGCATCGCCCCTTCAACAATTAACGGGAAGTAGATGGTCATCGGATGGAATCCGTAGTCGATCAGGCGCTTGGCGATGTCGAGCGTGTGCACGCCTTTCCGCGACTGGTTCTTGTGCGAAAAGATGACTTCGTGCATACAGTCGCTATCGAACGGCTTGTCGAAATCGTCGGCAAGGTGATGCGCAAGATACCGCGCGTTCAAAACCGCCGTTTCCGTTGCTTCGCGCAAGCCGCTCGCGCCGTGCGTGTAAACGTAGGCGAGCGCGCGGATCATCATTCCGAAATTTCCGAAAAACGCCTTGACGCGTCCGATCGATTCCGGGTGATCGTAGTTCAAGTGAAAACGACCGCCGTTCTTTTCGACGCTCGGAACCGGCAGGAACGGCTTCAGTTCAGCTGAACAGCAACACGGACCGCAGCCCGGACCGCCGCCGCCGTGAGGCGTCGAAAACGTCTTGTGCAGGTTAAGGTGGATGACATCGACGCCCATATCGCCCGGACGCGCGACGCCGACGAGCGCGTTCATATTCGCGCCGTCCATATAGACCAGGCCGCCGGCCCCGTGAATGATGTCGCAAATCTCCTTGATGTTCTTCTCAAAAATACCGACGGTGTTCGGGTTCGTCAGCATTAATCCCGCGACGCCGCCCTCGGCGCAGAGTTCGCGCAGATGGCCAAGATCAGTCAATCCTTCCTCCGTCGATCGAATCGTCTTTACAGAAAATCCCGCGAGCGCCGCCGACGCCGGATTCGTGCCGTGGGCCGAGTCGGGAATAAGCATCACACGCCGGTTATGCGCCTCGTCGCCGTCGCGTTTGTCGAGAAAGGCGCGAATCAGAAGAACCCCGGTCATCTCGCCCTGAGCGCCGGCCGCCGGCTGCAGCGAAACGCCGGGAAGACCGGTGATCTCGATCAGGTCTTCCTGAAGACGCCAGATCAGTTCGAGCGCGCCCTGCGATTCTTCTTCCGGGGCGAGCGGATGAAGACCGGCAAATCCGCCGATCCTCGCGACCTTCTCGTTGAGGCGCGAGTTGTACTTCATCGTGCAGCTGCCTAACGGATACATTCCGAGATCGATCGAAAAGTTCCACGTTGACATCCGTGTAAAATGGCGGATGACGTCAACTTCTGAAACCTCCGGAACCCCTTCGAGATCGTCGGAGCGGCGCAGCGCCGCCGGGATCAGATCGTCAATGTTCGTTTCTTCGACATCGAGTTTCGGCAGGGAGTAGCCGATGCGACCGGTCTGCGAGCGATCGAAGATCAATGCCTCGTTCTGTGTCGGATGCTGTGTAACTTTCTTGATAGTCATATTAAAAGTAGTCGGTAGACGGTAGACGGTAGACCGCGGTCACGAGAATTCAAAAACCACAAACCACAATCAGAAAACCCAATCTCAATTCTCACTTCCCGCGTCCCTAATCGCGGATTGCCTTCTTCAATCGCAAATCTAAGATCCAAAATCCGAATTCCCAAATCGAAAATCCGAAATCGGTCTACGCCGGAAGTCCCTTCGTCGCGATCTGCGTCATCAGAGCGCAGAACCGGTCGAGTTCCCAGAGCGTCGTATAGACATTCGGCGTGATCCGGATTCCAGTAAATTCCTCGTGAACGATCGGCGTCGTGTAGATCTTGTGCTTCGCCATCAGATAGCTTCCGATCTTGACCGGATCAATGCCGTCCACTTTGACGTTGGCGATCGCGCAGGACTGATTCTCATCGAACGACGTGTTGAAGCCGATCTTCGGAACGTCCTTGAGTTTGTTCATCCAGTAGCGCGATAGATACCGCAGCCGGGCTTCTTTGCGTTTTCCGCCGATGGCGTTGTGATACGCGATCGACTCGCCGATCGCGAGCCGCATCGCGGCCGAATGCGTTCCGATCTCCTCAAACTTGCGAATGTCGCTTTTTTGCTTTTCGTCCGAAGCCATCAGCGGCCAAACCTTCGGGATCTTGTCCTTCTTGACGTACAGAAGCCCGGTCCCCTTCGGCGCGTAAAGCCATTTATGAAGGGACGTTCCGTAATAATCGCACTGCAGATCGTCGCGTTTGAAATCGAACTGCGCGAACGCGTGCGCGCCGTCGACGATCGTCTCGATCCCGCGAGCGCGGGCCATCTCGCAGACTTTCCGTACAGGCATTATCTGACCTGTCAGGTTGATCTGATGCGCGACCATAATCAATTTCGTCTTCGGCGTGATCGCTCGTTCAAACGGCGTCGCGAGATCGTTGATGTCCGTCGGCGCGATCGGGATCTTGATCAGATTCAGCTTCAGTCCCTCGCGAAGTTCGCGCTGCTTGAGCGTATTCAGCATCCGGCCGTAGTCCTGAGTCGTTGTCAGGATCTCGTCACCGGGCTTGAAATCCAGGCCGAGCAGAAGCGTTTCGAGCGACTCGCTCGCGTTGCGCGTGATCGCGATCTCCTCCGTGTCGCAGCCAAATATCTCGGCAAGTCCGGCGCGGATCGTTTCCGACTGCGGTTCGAGGATCTGCCACATCGTGTAGGCAGTCGCGTCTTCCTGCTGCCAGGTGTAACGCACGAAAGCTTCGGTGACGATGCGCGGACTCGGACTGACGCCGCCGTTGTTGAGATTGACGATCCCGCGGGTGACCGAGAACGATTGCTGGATCACGGCCCAGAAGTCTTCGTCAGCGGCGACCGTTTCCGGAGAAAGATGTTCAACCGCGCGCGACTTGGCGCGGACCGTTTCAAGGAGCGAGGCGACGACGCCCGACGACATCGCCATCATTCCGACTCCCTTTCCGACGGCGCCGAGAAACTTTCGGCGGTTGACGTCCATCTCAAAATTCATCGATTCGCCTCCGACTCAAAAAAAACGCATCACTGTGCCTTCAAAACTTTCCACATCTCGCGCGCGACCAGTTCGTTGCCTGCAGCGTTGAGGTGGACCCGATCCGTCGTCAAAATCCCCGACGGTTTGTTCTCCGGGTTGCTTTTCAAATTATGCTCGAGAAACGCCTTTCGCAGATCGACCAACGGCAGTTTCCTTCGCGCCGCAAAATCGCGGATCCACTTGGCGTAGAGATTCAGATCGCCGTCCGAATCGTTCGAAAAATCGGTCCGTTCGCCGATCACCGCCGGCGTACAGACGACCACCTTGATCTTCCCGTCCTCGAGTTTCTTGACGAGCGCCTCGTAGAACTTTCCGAATTTGTCAAAATCGGTTCCCGTTCCGAGCAAACGCTTGTGCCAGACATCGTTCACGCCGACGTAGATAACGACTATATCGGGCGAATTCTTGACGATGTCCTCTTCGGCCCGGAGAAAAAGGTCGTAGATCTTGTTTCCGCCGATTCCGGAACCGAAAAACTCGAAGGTCTCCCCTTTTCCTTCGTTCTTGGCGATTTCCGTGATTCTCGTAACATAACCGCCCTCTTTGACTCCGAGTTCGGTTATCGAATCGCCGAAAAAGACGACGCGCAGTTTTTGGCCGGAAACGTCGACGGCCGCGAGCGACAATGCAAAGATCAGGAAAAAGGAGAGTCTCAGCATCAAACCTTCAAGGTCACGCGCAAGCATCGGCCAACGCCGCGACGAGCGCGTCGATCTGCGCCTTGGAATTCGTTTCGGTGACGCAAATCAGAATGTCGTTCGGATTGTTGCGATAGTATTTTGACAACGCGAGGCCGCCGACGATCCCGTGTTTAACCCGAACGGCTTCAAGCGTTTCGTCCGCCGGCTTGGGGCCGCGGACGACGAATTCATTGAAAGTCGGCGTCGAAAAGGGAATCGAATACCCGCTCAGCGACGCGATCCGCTTCCGGGCGTAAGCCGCCTTCTGGGCGTTCTGCATCGCGACCTCCTGCAACCCTTTCCGTCCCATCGATTCCATATAGATCGTTGCGGCGAGCGCGATCAGTCCCTGATTCGTACAAATGTTCGAGGTCGCCTTCTCGCGCCGGATGTGCTGTTCGCGCGTCGCGAGCGTCAGCACGAAACCGCGGTTGCCGTTCTTGTCGTAGGCGATGCCGACGAGGCGTCCCGGCATATTTCTGACGTATTTTTCCTTGCACGCGAAAAGCCCGACGTGCGGGCCGCCGAAACTCATCGGTATCCCGAACGACTGGCCTTCGCCGACCACGATGTCAGCACCGCATTGGCCCGGTGTTTTCAGCATTCCCAACGAGATCGCCTCGGTGACGACGACGATCAGCAGCGCGCCGACGGCGTGAACCCGTTCGGCAAGATGCTCAAGGTCCTCGATGCATCCGAAAAAATTCGGAGACTGAACGACGAGACACGCCGTTTTGTCATCGAGTTTGCTCAGGTCTTCTTCGGAAACGCGACCGGTCACGGTATCGAAGGCCACCGTTTCGAACGTCGAATCCCCGTGCTGGGTATAGGTTTTCGTGACCTCTTCGTATTCGAAATGAACCGTCTCGGCGACGAGAACCTTGTCGCGGCGCGTCACGCGCTGGGCCATCAGGACGGCTTCGGCGGTCGACGTCGAGCCGTCGTACATCGACGCGTTCGCGACGTCCATACCCGTCAGTTGGCAGATCAGCGTCTGGAATTCGAAGATATACTGGAGCGTGCCCTGCGAAACTTCGGGTTGGTACGGCGTGTAGCTCGTGAAAAACTCGCTCCGCTGGATCAGATAATCGACGACCGTCGGGCTGTAATGCGAGTAAACGCCCGCGCCCAGAAATGATGGTTTGCCGGCGCCCGAATTTCTCGCGGCCATCGCTTCCATTGCCGCGATGACCTCAGGTTCGGCGAGCGGTTCCGTGACGTTCAAGGAACGGTTCAGCTGGACGTCGGACGGGATCGTCCGAAACAAATCGTCGGCCGATCCGAGGCCGATCACCTCGAGCATTTCGGCGCGTTCTTCAGGTGAATTTGGAATATAACGCATTTCGATTTTGGATTATGGATTTCTGATTTTGGATTCGTGGGTCCAAAATCAGAAACCGCCGATGATTATCGTGGCGAACGGCCCGGATAGATGGTTCTGAACTCGAATCGAACAATGCGACCCAAAATCCAAAATCAAGAATCCAAAATCAAGCGTTCG
Source organism: Acidobacteriota bacterium (assembly GCA_016715115.1). Taxonomy (NCBI): domain Bacteria; kingdom Pseudomonadati; phylum Acidobacteriota; species Acidobacteriota bacterium. Next base: position 25,722 of record JADKBM010000001.1, on the reverse strand, counting down.
CGCTAAGGTACTCTTCGTATTCGACGGCCGACATCATACCGTCGGCTTCGTGCGGATTGGTCATCTTGACCTTCAGCATCCAACCCGCTCCGTATGGATCGGTGTTGACGCCCTCAGGGGCGTCGTTCAATCCATCGTTGACTTCGGTGACTTCGCCGGCGACCGGCGTGAAGATCTCGGAAACGGCCTTCACCGATTCGACCGAACCAAAGGCCTCGTGCGTCGCAAAAGCGTCACCGGCGCGCGGCAGATCGACGTAAACGACGTCGCCGAGCGAATGCTGCGCGTAATCGGTAATGCCGATCGTTGCAATGTCGCCGTCAACCAAAACCCATTCGTGGTCTTTTGAATAACGTAAATTTTCAGGGATGTTTGCCATAATTTTAGTGTCAATTGTTATTCGTTAATTGATTCCTACGTTAACGGTTCTTTTAAGTTAACCATTAACCGTTTCCGATCAATTACTTTTCTCTCTTGTAAAACGGCGTCGGAACGACAACTGCCGCCAGCTTTTTTCCTCTCACATCAATTGTAATTTCTTGACCGGTTTTTGCAAATTCGGTCGGAAGAAACGCGAGCCCGATATTCTTCTTCAGAAACGGCGCCGGACTGGCCGAAGTGACATTGCCAACCTTCTCGTCGCCGATAAAAACCTCAAACCCGTCGCGGGCAATGCCGCGGTCGGTCATTTCGAACCCGACCAGTTTGCGCTTAAGGCCTTCTTCCTTGAGTTTTTGCATCGGTTCGCGGCCAATGAAGTCGCCTTTGTCGAGTTTGCAGATCCAGCCGAGGTTCGCCTCGAGCGGCGAGATCGTGTCGCTCAGTTCGTGTCCGTAAAGCGACATCGCCGATTCAAGCCGCAGCGTATTTCGGGCGGCGAGTCCGCAGGGAAGAATTCCAACACCGGCGCCCGCCTCCATCACCTTGTTCCAAAGCTGTTCCGCTTTCGACGCTTCGGCGTAAACTTCAAACCCGTCTTCACCGGTATATCCGGTGCGCGAGATGATCGAATCGACGCCGTCTACGGTTCCGGTCGTGAAATGGTAATACTTGATTGACGAGAGATCCGTCGGTGTCAGGGTCTGGAGAATTCCGAGCGCTTTCGGGCCCTGGATCGCGATCTGGCAATACTCGACCGAAGCGTGCCGCAATTTGACGTCGAAGTCGGCGGCTTTCGGCGCGATCCAAGCCCAGTCCTTGTCCTGAGTGCCGGCGTTGACGACCAGAAACAAACGGTCTTCGGCAAAGCGGTAAACAAGCAGATCATCGACAACGCCGCCGGACTCATTCGTCAGCGCCGAATAATGGGCCTGGCCGTCAACGAGCCTGGCGACATCGTTGGTCGTCAAATGGTTGACGAAGCGGATCGCGTCGGGCCCGTCGACCCATATTTCGCCCATATGCGAGACGTCGAAAAGCCCGGCTCGCTCACGTGTTGCCATATGTTCGGCGATGACGCCGGCCTCGTATTGCACCGGCATGTCCCAGCCGCCGAAATCGACCATTTTTCCGCCCGACCGGCGGTGAACTTCATTTAGCGGAGTTTTCTTCAAATATTCTGTGGACATAATTCGATAGAAGTATTCAATAATTTAAGAGAAGCATTCAATAGAAGTGTAAAGCAAAAAAATGACACTCACAATTTGCGAGCGTCAAAAAAATCAGTCTGTGAAATCGCTGTTGATTTCGGCACGCATTCTGATGCCTGCCGAGTCTTCAATTGTCCGATTTCTTCTTCTTTTTGTCTTCTTTCACGGGCTCCCGGGGAACCTTCGTCGCAGCTTCGGCGACCTGCGAGCAAAGGTCGAGGGAAGTGAGAATCGAACCCCGCTCTTTGTCTTCAGTGACGCTGTCAAGGAGCGTCTTGAACTTCGGTCCGTAGGCCGTGCAGGAATCGGCGAGTTTCCAGATCGCTTTCGGAAAGATCTTCGATTCCATATTGCGCGCCGCAACGTCGTCAATATCGTCAACGGCCTTCTGGATGATCTTTTGAATGTCCATAATAAGGTCGCGCCGCGATCCTTTCGGCAGAGGTCCCCACTTTTCGTTCTCCTTGGGGGGTGTTTGATTATTGAGGACCACGAATCGGCGTTCAACGGCGGTCGTCAACACCATAATGCGCAGATCGATCTCCTGCGCGTCGCGAATCAGCTCGATCTCGGCCTCCGTCATATAGTCGCGCCGCTGAGCCTGGACGTTCACGACGGTCGCCGCAACGATCAAAAAAGCGAAGGTCAAAATGGCAGTTCTTCGAATGGTCATATCGGTTTTCTCTCAGTGATCACAGAATCGCCGAAGAACGGCTCGATCGCCCTTGAACGGTTATCGCGAACGCGTTTCAGAAGCTTCAAGACATATGCCCCGTATCGGTCCGGCGCTTCGCGGCGGATGTTCTCGATCCGCGGCGTAAATCCGCGAAGTGCTATCTCGTACTTCTTGAATGTGTCGAGCACTTTTCCGCGGCGCGCTTCGATCTTGTTCAAATGCTCCAGCGTCGCATCTATCAGCGCGTGAAATCCTCCGAGATTCTCCAGCATCTGATCGAAATCGCCGGCCTCGTTTTGTGCCTCCGCGGCTTTGATGCGCGCGTCCATCAGATCCAATGCCGCCCTCAGATACTTCTTAACATCCGGCTGTCCGTCAAGTGTCGTCTTCTCGTCCTTGGATAGTTCGATCTTTGGGGTCGGCCGAAACTCCGGAAAATCATCATCCTGAGCGAACGCGATCTGCGGCACTACGGCGACCGCGCAGACCGCCAATAAAATCGCAAAGACCGTCGGGCCGAATCGGCCCGGGTCTGATCGAGTCTTCGAAAGCTCCAAATTGCAGGCCATTGCTCGACAACCCTCCCGAATCACACCTTTTTCTTGATCTGTTTCTGCAAGATCGGAAGGCGCAAGTTCACCTTATCGATCTCGAGCCTTTGCGCTTCCGGATCCGCAAGTTTAAGAAATCTCTGATAGTTCGCCATCGCGTCCATATATTCCTGCAGCTGGTCGTGTATGATCCCGAGAAAATAATGCGCGATCGCGAGGTCCGGCCGTCTGTCGGCCAGCCACCGGTAAGCGGTCTTCGCCTCGGCGAATCGCTTGAGCTGAAACAGGGCGACCGCCAGATTTGCGCGCGCCGTGAAGTTGTCCGGCGCGACCCTCAAGACCTTGTCCAGGACAGTGATCGCGTTTTCGTACTGCTTGGCCTGAACCAACGCTGCGCCGAAACCGATCACATAATCAATGTTCTTCGGATCTTCGTCGTACGCCCGGCGACAGTAGTCGAGCGCCTTTTGCGGGTCAGATGTCCGCAACAGCGAACAAAGCCGTCCGAGGACGACAACATTCTTCGGGTCCGCGGCGAGTTGCTTCTCGAGGCTGGCCGGGTCGACCGACGCCGCATCGACGAGTATCTGCCGAAACGCCTCGACTTCCTTTGTCCTCTCGGGAATCGAGTCGATGAGTTTCAACGCCTCTTCAACACTGCCGCCCGCCGCGAGTGCGCGGGCCAGCAGAAATTTGTTCGCCGCCGATGGGGACGACCTCACCAGCGATTGTGCGTCAACCACGGCGCTCTTCGCGTCATTCGCCACGAGCGCGATCTCGGCGCGTTCGGCAAGCGCTGTCCGACTGTTCGGCTCGATCGAGAGCGCGCGTTCGACGCTCAACTTTGCGCCGGCGATGTCATTCAGGGCGCGCTCGATCGACGCTTGGGCGATCAAGATCCCCGAGGTCGGTTTTGCCTTGCCGGTCAGAATCCTGATTTTCGTCAGCAGATCCGAGAGAACCTCCGGCCGGGCCCTGGTCCGCAATCGCAAATCGGCGAGCGCCGTGAATGCCGGTGAGTTTTGCGGGTCGAGCTCGACCGCTTTCAACAATAATGTCTCAGCTTCGGCGAATTCGGCTCGCTGCACGAGCAGCGAACCGAGCGCGGCCATCGGCAGGGTCCAGTCTTCACGAAGTTTGATCGCCCGACGAAAGGCATCTTCGGCTTCGGATCTTTGCTCGAGGGCGAGAAACGCGGTTCCGAGTTGGTACTCTGCCTCAGGGAACTCAGGCAGTTGTTTGAGCGCGGCGCCGTATAGTTCGATCGCTTTCCTGATGTCGCCTCTCTCGTGCGCGTCCTGTCCGGCATTGAAGAACTCGATCGCCGCGGCGGCCGGATCATCCTGAGCCCGCGCGCCGAAGACGATTCCCGCAACCAGAATCAAGAACAACGCGCCGAAAATTTTTGCAAACTTCAACATCTCTTCGCCAGGATATCCGAGGGTATACGGATTCTAACATTTGTCCGCCGAAGCGTCTATTTTTTTCGCTCGCGGTGGCTCCGGACTTTTCTTCCGCAACCGGTTGCCAACCTCAAAACGCTGAGCTAACATTTTTCATTCGGGCCCGCGCTCGACAATTCCTATTTTCAAACCAATGGCCGAACCGCAAACAGCTTCAGCGATCTCCGCGAACGAAAGCAAAGAACTCCAACTTCGCAGTTTGATGCGCGGATATGGACGTGTGTTGGTCGCCTATTCCGGCGGCGTCGACAGCGCCTATCTGGCGTACGTCGCCAACGACGAACTCGGACCGGACGCAGTTTGCATCACCGGCATCTCGCCGAGCGTTCCGCAGGTTCAGCGCGACGAAGCCAACGCCGTCGCCGTCAAATTCGGTTTCAATCATCGGTTTGTCGCAACGGACGAGCTCGAAGATGTGAACTATACGGCCAACCCAAGCGATCGATGCTTTCACTGCAAATCAGAACTCTACTCAAAACTTGGAGCGATCGCGAAGGCTGAATCGATCGCTTTCGTAGTCGACGGTTCAAATGCCGATGACGCGGGCGATTACCGGCCGGGGATGTCGGCGGCGGCTGAAAAGGGAGTCGTCAGCCCCTTGAGGGAAGTTGGAATGACGAAAGATGAGATTCGCGAACTGAGCAAAACGGCCGGACTGCCCGGATGGGACAAGCCGGCGAGTCCGTGCCTGTCGTCGCGGATCGCGTACGGCGTTCCGGTGACAATCGAACGTTTGTCGAAGATCGAACGCGGCGAGGCGATGTTGCGTGAGTTGGGCTTTCGCGAGTTCCGCGTCCGGGTGCACGCGGAGCTTGCACGTATCGAGATCGCGCCGTCTGAACTTGCGAAGGCGCTTGATCCGGAGTTTGCGGCGACCGTTTCGGATGCATTCACGAAGCTTGGATTCCGATTCGTGACTTTGGACCTGAGAGGATTCCGGAGCGGCGCGATGAATGAAGTGCTTGAAAAATAGATCGATTAGTTAGATTGCCAACGGCACGAGTTAATAAGGCCCGAAATCTGCGGGCCTTCTTTTTTGCTCCGGCGTTTTTATGGGAGTCTACATTATATATACGTTGCGAAAGCTGAACCGATGGCCGGCGGAATGCGGCGTTTTGCCGGGACCGTCGAGAAGAGTCCGTACGAGTTTTTGTGCGAAAGGTCCGACCGCACGGCGAAGTTGCTCGGTTCGGTCCGGACCTGCTCCGCTATTTGAACGAACACAAAACGCTCGAATGCAACACCTTGCGCGACCGAGAGTCAGATTCCTTCAGAGAGTGCTGATCGTGCTGCAAGATCCTCGCGGAAGGAGCGAACTGTGCCACGACACCGAAAGCGGATAAGATATTGCTCGACAAGAGCATCTTCGTGATTCCGGATTGCGGCGAACGCCGGGGGGGCGTGACTTTGTCGTACTTTAGAGTGGACCAGGGCCCGAATCTGGTAATTCTGGTGCGATGACGACGTCAATCAAAGGCTCGAAGAAAAAATGGCGGTGGCTTTCAATGAGGCGTACCAGGTCGCGGAAAAATACAACGTGGATACACGAACTGCGGGATATACGCGGGCGACCGACCGCTTCGCCTGCGATCCGCGAATGTGCGGAATTTACTCCTGGCAAATGAAATAAATTGTCGCTAAAACCTGAAAATACTTGATTTTCCAAGCAATCTGAAGTATCGTTCTTAACGGGAGCGCTGGACGTTTAAGTTTTTATTTATTGACTTTTCGCCGCTTCTCCCTTATAAATTATTACAATAGTTTGACTTGTATTGGTTTTGGTCAAGAAATTGAGCACATTGATTTTTTGCCTGACGCAATAATTTGAGTAACCTGAACGGCTTTGTTCATGGGACAATTATTCGGTCGGGTTACGTTTGAAGATTGAAATTTTATTTTTTCGGCGGAGGAAAGTGATGAAACTCGCTAAATGGGCGTTCTTAGTTACGCTTACAATGCTGGCAATGATGATCTCAGTGCCGGCCCAAACTTTGAGATCCGAGAAAGACCCCAGAAATATCGCCCCGACTGTCGGCACGGGCGGTCCCGTTGGCGGTCCTACCGGTCTCTTTACGGTCTATGACGGACAGACCCTGCGCAAGGGCGAATGGACGTTAAGTCTTGCTTACAGCAACTTTGACCGCGATCCCGGCAACGCTGATTTTGTCGAGGTTCCGGTGAGTTTTCAGATTGGTCTGAGTGACTATCTCGAATTGTTCTTCAACACCGACATGTATCGTGGAGTGAAAGTCAATTCACCCCGGCACCTCTCGGGTTTCTACCTTCCGAATTCGCAGTTCCGATTCGGAAGCGCGCTGCAGACCGCGCCGGCGATCGTAATGGCGCCGCAAGGCTCAGGAACCAGCCAATATCCCGGTTGGGCGGTCTTCCGTCCGCAGGGCAATCAGACATTTACACCGTTCCCGTACGTCGGCGGCAACGCCGGTACGTACAACCTTCTGCCGCCGTTCTACTCGGGCCCGATCTTCGGATTTCCGAGCCCGACAACGGGGAACGCTCTGCTCGGCCCGCCGCGTGCGGGTGGAAACGGTGCCGATAACTTCCCGGGAATCGGATCGGTTTACGGAAGCATCCTGCCGGGAATCGTTCTTCAGACGGTTACTCTGACGAACCAGGCCGGCGCGGCCGCAGGAACGGCTCCGACCGTGTTCACCATTGCGCCGACCTACTTGCCGGACGCTCCGTTCATCAACCGTGGTTACGGTGAGTCGGCGTTCAGCACTTTTTCAGCGGGTGCCAAATGGCGTTGGACGGGACCGACCAATCCGATCGGTGCCGGAATCATCGCGTATTATCAATGGTATGCGGATAAGGGCAACGACATTACCGGTTTCAACCAGATGCAGCGCGGAGCAAGTCCGGGCGGCAACAATGGCGACATCGGCGTCGTGTTCTTTACGGACGCACGTGTCCGCAAGTGGATGAACGTTTCGGCCAACATTGGCTACAAATATACGAGCAAGGTCAAGGGAGATTTCCCGGGCGGCTCGTTTACGATGCTTGATCGCGGTGACGAACTGATGGCGTCATTCGCGGTTGACTTCCCGGTCAACAAGTATTTCCAGCCGATCGCTGAATTCCGCACGCTCCAATACGTTGGCGGCCGCACGCCGAACGCGTTCGAAAACAGCCCGGTCGAAGGACTTGTCGGAGCCCGTTGGTTCCCGTATCGCTGGATGAGTCTTGGTATGGCCTATCGCCACCACTTCAATCAGCAGGATCGAGACAGCTTTGATACCGACTTTACCGGCAACGTAAATGTCGTCGGCCGTGTTCCGTCGGTGATCTCGACGAGCTTCCGCGGCGTTCCGGCCGGATTCACTCCGTCGAGCGATCCGCACGGCTTCATCTTCCAGTTCACGGCCGGTCGGCGAAACAAGCTTCAGGGCGATATTCCGCGCCCGGTGGCGAACGTTACGGGAGTCAGCCTGAACAACAAGAAGATCGTCATTCCGTGTAAACCGGGCTACAAACCGCGCGAAGGTACGAGCTGCCCCGATGGAACGAACATTTCGGTCGGCACGAGCGTTGAGAACCCGGGTAATGAAGTTCTGACTTACCAGCACACCGTTTCGGCGGGACGCATTGTCGGTCAGGGCGCGAATGTTACGTGGGACCTTAGCGGCGTTCGCCCGGGAACCTACACCATCACTTCGGCGGTCGACAACGGTTGCGGCTATTGCGGCAAAACCGTTACGGAAACGATCGAAGTCGTTGAGTGCGACTGCGTTCCGGAATGCAGCTGCGCGACGATCAGTGTGAGCGACGGCGGCGTCGTGAGACCTGGGGACGAAATGAACTTCGTGGCTACTGCGGGCGGCGGCAGCGGAGACCTGAGCTACAATTGGACCGTTTCGAATGGTACGATCGTTGGCGGACAGGGAACCCCGGCAATCCGAGTTGCGACGACGCGTGAAATGGAAGGTCAGAATATCACGGCAACCGTTGAGATCAGCGGCAGCAATCTCTGTGCTTCGTGCCAGAAGACGGCGTCCAACAACGGTAGCGTTGCCGGTATTATCAAGCCGTTCATTATTGACGAATTCGGCAAGCTTCCGGACGACGAAGTCAAGGCTCGTGTTGACGCGCTTTATATCGCGCTCGGCAACAACCCGAATGCACAGGGCTACATCATCAACTACGGAACCGACAAGGAAGTCGCTGCTCGTGAAAAACAAATTCAGAAAGCGATCACCTTCCGTAAGTATGATTCCAGCCGTGTGACGATCGTCAGAGGCGGAGCAAATCCGAACGGTGCGGGTGTCTGGACCAAGTTCTGGATCGTACCGCCGGGTGCTGACAATCCGAATCCGTAAACCTTAGACTTGCGTTTCGCACGAAACGCAAACTTCAGAAGCGGGCGAAGTTCTTACGAACTCCGCCCGCTTTTCCCGTGTTTGGTGACCGCCGCCGGACAGTCTGTGAGCTTTCCAGAGAATTCACTTTGTGATTTCAAGACCGATTTGTTTAGAATGGTAAGAAGTTGGCCTCGATAACGGGCGCCGGCACTTTGCTCATATCTGTGTTAGATCCGAGAAAGGGCGCTTTCTTGTGCAACAAACGAGCGGAAATCCGTCATCTGACTGTTGGTCGCAGCGCGGAGCGCGGCGAGTTCCAGGTGGCGGAGATTGAACGTATGAAAAACATTATGTCGATTTCGAAAATGGCCGCGGTTGCGGCGATTGTATTTGGATCAATTATTAGTATTGCGGCGATTACGCCGCCGAGCGATCCAATTAAACTGAGTGGGTGGCAGATCGTCGGACCAAGCGGCGGTGATGTTCGCGTCGTCGCGTTCGACCCGAAGGACAAACAAAAGATCTATGTCAGCACCCTCGACGGTCAGCTTCATTTTTCATTGGACGGCGGCAAATCATGGGAAATGCTGGTCAATTTGAACAAGCCACTGCTGGTGCTCGACCAACTCCTGACCGATTCGCGCGACTCGAATGTAATTTATACGTCGGGCCACAGGCATAAGATGCCGGGCGGGTTTTTTAAGTCGTCGGACGGCGGCAAGAGTTGGAAGGAATCGAAGGAACTCCGAAACGAATCGATTCACGCGATGGTCCAATCGTCAAAAGACCCGAATCTGATTCTTGTTGGAACCGTTGACGGCGTCTGGAAATCGGAAAACTCGGGCGACGACTGGAAGAAACTCGATTCGAAAACGAATCCGATCAACATCGACTCGCTCGCGATCGACCCGACCGATACCAACATCATCTACGCGGGGACCTGGTGGCGAGCATACAAAACCACCGACGGCGGCAAGAATTGGCGTCTGATCAAAAACGGGATGATCGATGACTCGGATGTCTTTGCAATTAACATCGATCCGCGCGACCCGAATCACATCATCGCGTCCGCGTGCAGCGGCATTTACGAATCGTTCAACAAGGGCGAGAAATGGGCTAAGATCCAGGGGATCCCGTCGCAGTCGCGGCGAACGCGCGACATCCTTCAGCATCCGACGCTGCCCGGCGTGGTTTACGCCGCGACTACCGAAGGATTCTGGATGTCCAGCAATGGCGGCAAATCGTGGGCGATCACGACCCAGAAGGACCTCGAGATCAATTCCATCGCCGTTCACCCGGACGATCCCAACCGGGTCTTTATCGGCACCAACAACTACGGCGTGATGGTTTCCACCGACGGCGGGCGCAATTTCGCGCAGACCAACGATAATTTTACGAGTCGCTTCACCTACACGATCACGGCTGATGTCGAACGTCCCAATCGGATCTACGCGACGACGCGCAACACCGCGACGGGCGGCGGGTTCGTCTTTATTAGCGACGATGCCGGGCTTTCGTGGAAACAGCCGAAGAACTACGACGTCATCCGGACGTCGCCGTATGCGATGCTGCAGGATAAGGTTAATCCGAATCTTCTCTATATGGGAACCAATCTGGGTGTTTTCAAGTCGGTTGACCGTGGCGGAAACTGGACCCGTTTGGTCGGCGTGAAGAAGCCTGCCGTCAAAGCGCCGGTAAAGAAGGCTCCCGCGAAGAAGACGGTCGTGGCAAAACCAACGACGCCGACCGGTCCGGTTATCGTGCCGGTGATTCAAGAGAAAGTTAAGGTTCTGGCCTATACCGATGACGGCAAGAACGGTATCTTTGCCGGCACCGATTCGGGGTTGTTTCGTACGTACGATATCACCAAAGGTTGGGAGAAACTGAGCTTCGGCGAGTTGGGGAGTATCAACGTTTTTGCGATTCACGCGAATCCGTTGCAGCCGGGAACGATCTTCGTCGGGACTGACCGTTCGGGTGTTTTGGTCAGCCGGGATAGCGGAAAGACCTGGACGAAGACAGCGACGATTCCGCCGGACGTGCCGATCAGTTCGATCACGACGGATCCGAAGAACGGCGATGTCGTTTATGTCGGAACTTCGCAGACGTTTTATGTCAGCCGCGATGGCGGTATCACCTGGAAGCGTCGCGGCGGCAACCTTCCGCTCGGAAATTACACCAGCATTCTGATCAATCCGTCGAACACCGATGAGATCTTCGTTTCGAGTTCGCTCGAAATAGACGGAGGAATCTATTATTCGGCCAATGCAGGAAATGACTGGAAACGGGTTGACTCCAAGGAAATGAAACTTCCGAGCCGCCGGGTATGGGCGATGATCTTCGACCCGACCAATTCCGACCGGATCTTCGCTGCAACTCATTCGTCGGGCGTGTACCGAATAGAGCGCGCACCGTCGGCTGCGGCGACGACCGAACCCACGCGACCGCGAATCTCGGTCCCCGGAAACTGAACACGGATTGCGGATTGTGGATTTTCGATTGACGCGGCCTTCGAAGGCCGCGTTTCTTTTTGAGAGCATGCAATTGCCGGAAGGCGGCCTTTCCGTGTGCTTGATTCTACGTTTTCTGCGGCTATGCCGCCAATCGGTGGACCGCGGCGCAGCCGCGTTACCAAGAAGGCCATTGCCGGAAAGGCGGCCATTCCGCAAATCCGGGCGGCAAGCCGCATTCAACCCAGATTACTCATTAAAAGCAATTTCCCGCGAAATACGCGAAAACGCGAAAAACAACATCAAAAATGGCATTTTTCGCTTTTTTGGCGTGGTTCGCGGGAAAGAAATTTTCTATTACGTAATTTGGGTTCAATCGCAAATCGCAAATCGCAAATCGCAAATCGCAAATCGAAAATCCCCAATCGAATTTTGCACTTCGGACGCGGAAATCTATAATCAAGTTTCACAGGAGCTTAAGTTAGGTGAAACAAGAAATCGTCTGTCCCTGTCCGACCGGAAACGTTGTTCTCGGAACCGAAAGCGTTCCGTTCTCAGAGATCCCGCACCAGTCAAAGCTGTTTATCGAGTATCAAAAGGATCCGGCGGCGTTGCGCGAGTTTTACCCGAATGCGATCGTTGGCCATACTGACATTTCCTCCCGTATCGGCGATGTGCTCGCCAATTACAAGGCTGACCGCAGCGCCGTGTGCGATGTTCTCGAACAGGCGAACCGGGCGGCTGGCGCTGGCGATGAAACGATTCGGAACATCACGCTCCTGCGCGATGGCGACTGTGTTGCCGTCGTTTCGGGTCAGCAGGCGGGGCTCTTTTCCGGCCCGCTCTATACTATCTACAAGGCGCTCTCCGCGGTCAAACACGCCGAATGTCTTCGCGGCCGCGGTTTTAAGGCGGTTCCGGTTTTTTGGATCGCGACCGAGGACCACGACTTTCTCGAAGTCTCGAACACCTTTGTGATCGATAAATCGGGCGACCTCGCCGAAGTTCGCAACGAGCCCAAGCGTTGTTACGAGAATCTGCCTGTCGGTTACGTCAAACTCGACGGTTCGATCAAACAGACGATCGACGAGTTGTTTCGTCTTTTGCCGCACACGGAATTCACCGACGAACTTCGCGCGCAGATCGAAGAAACCTGGGCTTCCGGTGTCGATTACGGCGACGCCTTTGCCCGTTTGATGACACGCCTAATGGGCAAATACGGCCTGATCCTGCTGTGCCCGCTCGACGAGCGTTTGAAGCGCATCGCCGAGCCCATTTACAGCGGCGCGATAGAACACGCCGAAGAGATCGTCGCACGGCTCCGTGAACGCAGCGCGTTGCTCGTTCAAAACGGTTATCACGCGCAGGTTCTGATCGAGGAAGACTATTTTCCGCTTTTCTGGCAAGCCAAGAACCGGACGCGCCACGCGCTCAAGAAAACTGCTGAAGGAACCTACAAGGCGAAGGATCTCGAGCGGGAGTTTACACGTGAGGAACTCGCGGCGATCGCCAGGGCCGAGCCGCACCGGTTCAGTCCGAGCGTCGTTCTGCGGTCGGTCGTCCAGGACTATATTCTGCCAACCGTCTGCTATTACGGCGGCGCGGCCGAGATCGCATATTTTGCTCAAAGCGCGGAAGTTTACAGGATACTTGACCGCCCCATCACGACGATACTCCATCGACAGAGTTTCACTTTCGTCGAATCGAAACACGGCAAAACCCTGTCCCGCTACGAACTCGCGCTGAAAGATCTGTTTCAGGGGCGCGAAGCGCTGATTCCCGAGTTGGTCAAGCGGTTTCTGAACGCGGACACTTCGGAGCTTTTCGCCGAGGTTGAAGACAAGATAAACATCGAACTTAACCGGCTCGACCGGAATCTCGCGACCGTCGAGCCGACGCTCGCGGATGGACTTGCGAAGCGCCGCAAAAAGATCATTTACCACATCGGAAATCTGCGACGGAAGTTCTATCGCGCGCAATACCAAAAAGACGAATCGATCCGGCGCCAAATCGAAACTGCGTACGCGGCGTTGATGCCGCACGATCACCTGCAGGAACGAACACTCAACGTCCTCTCGCTTCTGAATCATTACGGACCGTACTTCATCGACTGGATCTACCAGGCGACCGATCTCGACGACAAGGGCCATCGGGTTATTAGTGCATAGTGCAGAGTGCAGAGTAGTGCACAGTGCAAAGTGCATAGCGCGGGATGTTCTTCGCGGAACTATGCACTCTGCACTATGCACTCTGCACTGTACTTGATGCTGATTCCGCCCGAATTTGTTAACATCGAACCACGATGAATACCATCCGAATCCTCCCCGACAATCTTGCCAATCAGATTGCGGCCGGCGAAGTCGTCGAGCGGCCGGCGTCTGTCGTCAAGGAGCTGATCGAAAACTCCATCGATGCCGGCGCGACGCGGATACGGGTCGAGATCGAACTCGGCGGACGGCGACTGATGCGGATCACGGACGACGGCGTCGGGATGAATCGTGATGACGCGCTGCTCGCGTTCGAACGACACGCGACTTCGAAGATAGCGTCGCTCGAGGATCTCGGACGTATTGCGACGCTCGGATTTCGCGGCGAGGCGTTGGCGTCGATCGCCTCGGTCGCGCGCGTCGAACTCGTCACCAAGACGGACGATGCCGAAACAGCGGTCCGCGTCGACATCGAGGGCGGAAGGCTCGTCGATGTCCGCGACGCGGCACGGACGACCGGGACGACGATCAGCGTCCGCGATCTATTTTTCAACACGCCGGCGCGGCGCAAGTTTATGCGGTCCGAGGCGACCGAGAATTTTCACCTGACGTCGATCGTCACCCATTACGCGCTTGCGCATCCCGAGATCGCCTTCGCGCTCGTCAGCAACGGTCGTGGAAAGTCTGAACCTGGCGCCCGCGCGCGACCTGCGCGAGCGCGCCTATCAAATCTTTGGCGCCGAGATGGTCGAGAGCCTCTTGCCGGTCGCGGGCGGGCGCGAGTTCGTCGCCGCCATTTCGGGATTCGTCTCCGCGCCGCGCGAGCGGCGGACGACCCGCGACGCGCAGTATTTCTTCATCAACGGGCGTTTTGTCCGCGACCGCGTGATCGCCGGCGGATTGCTCGAAGGGTTTCGCTCGATTTTGCCGCACGGCGTTTACCCGGTCGCCTTCCTGTTTGTCGAGATTCCGCTCGAAGAGGTCGACGTCAACGTCCATCCGGCGAAGACCGAAGTTCGTTTCAGGCGTTCGGAAGCGGTCAAAGAAGTCATCGCCGAAGCCGTCCGTAGTTCGCTTGCATCGGTCGGAGTCGCTCCGCAACCGCGTGAGCCGTCTGTCGTCCCGATCCGCGACGAACGGCCGCGTCCGGAGCAGTCGAGAATCGAGTTTCATATTCCTGAAGCTGCCGAACGCGCAGAAGTCGAAGCGATGATCTCGGCCGTTGAGATCGACGTCGCCGTCGAATCCGAACCACCGGGGCCCGAGTCGGGACCGGCAACGGCGGATCATCCGGATCTCCGTGGTTTCACCAAACCGTCTGAGGTCCGAGAGCCGGATTCCGACCTCGCGGTTTTCAAAACCGGAAATCAAAGTTTCCGGCTCGAAGGATCCGAGATGCCCGGCCCGGATCCGAAACTATTCGCCGATCCCGCGCTCAAGGCCGTCAAGGCCGTTGACGTCGAACAGGTTTCGGCCTCGAAGATCCGACCGGTCGGTCAGCTTCACGAGAGTTTTATCATCGCCGTCGACGATGAAGGTCTTCTGCTCGTCGATCAACATGTCGCGCATGAGCGGATCCTTTTCGACAAGTTCCGGCGCAAGGAAGCCGATCGGCCGGCTGGGTCGCAGAACCTTCTGATTCCCGAAACGTTCGATCTGACACCGGCGCAGGCGGCCGCGTTCGAGATCGTCAGCAAGGAACTTGAGGAATGCGGTTTTGATGTAATGCGGCTTTCCGGACGGACGGTCGCGATCAAGGCCGTTCCGACGGATGTCGCACCGAAGGACGCACGCAACTTGCTGGCGGAATTGCTTGACACGGTCGATGCCGAGAAACGCGGCGGTGCGCGCGCGACCTTGCGTGACGAGATCGCCGCGAGCCTGGCCTGCAAAGCCGCCGTCAAGATCAATATGCCGTTGACGATGGAGAAGATGCAATGGCTTATCGACCGCCTTCTCCTGACATCTTCGCCGACGACCTGCCCGCACGGCCGGCCGGTAATTCTTCGTCTCACGATGAAGGACATCGAACGCGGCTTTCATCGATCCTGATCCCGATTCCGCTCGCAAGATTCGGAAACAGATCAACGATCTGTCGCACAAAGTGTAACCTTCACGGTTACGCTTTCGTACCAATAATGTTATATTCGTGTAACGAATTATTCCGCATATTTTTCAAAACAAACAAGGAGATTTCCCGGATGTCGATGGATAACTATTCGCGTAAACCATTCACGTTGTTCTTATTAACCCTGCTGACGCTGGTTCTGGCCGTCGCCGGGGCGACGGCTCAATCACAGGCGCTCAACGGCCAGATCGAAGGAACGGTGACGGACGCCAATTCGGCTGCCGTCGCCGGCGCGACCGTTTCGGTTCGCAATCTCGATACCGGCGCCGAACGCAGCGTAACGACCGATTCGGAAGGCAGTTATCGGCTTCCGTTGCTTCCGCTCGGCAAGTACCGCGTTACCGTCGAAGCGCCGAACTTCAAGAAGTTCGTGCAGGAAGGAGTGACTCTGACGACGGGTTCAACCGCGACGATCAATGTCTCCCCTGACGCCTGGCGGAGTTAATGAAACGATCACGATCACGTCCGATGCGCCGATCGCCGATCCGGGAAAGATCGACCTCGGCCGCGTGATGAATACCCGCGAGGTTCAGAATCTTCCGAACGTCTCGCGCAACCCGTACAACTTCGCGCTCTTGCAGAGCAACGTCACGGGACGCCCGAACGTCGAATTCGGAGTTCCGCGAATCAACGCCAATGGTTATACGCGCCGCACGAACTATCAGCTCGACGGCAACAACAACACCCAGGCCGACCGCGGCGGGATTCGCCTGATGCCGATCTCGGATACGTTCGTCGCCGAAGTTCAGCTCGTGACGAACGGATTTTCGGCTGAATTCGGCAACACGCCCGGACTGATCATGAACGCCGTCACGCCCTCGGGAACAAATGGTTTCCACGGTTCGGCCAGCTACCGATTCCGCCGGACGTCGATGTCGTCGCGGCCGTTCAACATCTCGCCGACGGCGATCAAGCCTGAAACCAAGGTCGACAACTTCACCGGCGCTCTCGGCGGGCCGATCATCAAGGATCGCTGGCAGTTCTACACCGGATACGAATGGGTCAAACGCGATCTCGCCGGCGAACCGCAGCGGACGATCACGATCACCGACGCCAATAAGGCCGCGCTGATCGCCGCCGGCGTTCCGGCAGATGCTTTTCCGACGGCTATCCCGGCATCCCAGAAAGTCAACTTTTTCATTTTCCGCACCGACGCCCAACTCAACGATGCGAACCGTCTGACGGGCAGGTTCAACTATTTCACTAATCTTTCGCCGAACAACATCGCCGGCGGATTGAACACTTTGCAGCGAAGCATCGACTTTGACGACAAATCGTATTCGATCGGACTGCAGCTGGCGTCGATCTTCTCCCCGACGGTCATCAACGAGTTTCGTTATCAGTACGCGAAACGCGATTCACGCAACATCGCGAACAGCAATTCGGGCACCGGAATCAGCGTCGTCATCACCGGCGTCGCCAATTTCGGCGCCCCGGAAAACGACGACACGATCGCGCCGCTTCAGGTGACGAACCAGTTTCAGGACAACCTGACGTGGACGCGCGGCGACCACGGAATCAAGATCGGCGGTGGTTTGAACCGCATCGACGATACGCGTCGTTCGAATCAATTCGCGCGCTACACGTTCCCGACGCTGCAGTCGTATCTCGATGCAAGAAGCGGATTGACGCCGCGCGGCTATACCAATTACGTCGAAGCGTTCGGCAATCCGGATATCGTATATCAATCGACGTTCTACAACTTTTTCGCTCAGGACGACTGGAAGGCGACCCGCCGTTTGAAGATCAATTACGGACTCCGCTACGACCTTTACGATATTCCTGAGGCGTTTGCGAACTCGCCGTTTGCGGCATCGCAGTCGTTCAAGGTGGACAAGAACAACTTCGCGCCGCGTCTCGGAGTTGTTTATTCGGTCCGCGAGGGGGATCGCCCGACGGTGTTCCGTGCCAGCGCCGGACTCTATTACGATACGGTCTATCTCGATTTTTACCAGCGCGCGTTGCTCAATAACGGCAGCCCGATCCTGTTCAACTTTACGTTTGCGCCGGCAACCGCCGGATCGCCGGCGTTCCCGACAACCCTCGGTTCATTGCCCGCCGGAGCGGTTTTGCCCGTGCAGAGCATCGAGACGATGTCGCCTGACTTTGAGAATATGTATGCGATCCATATGAATTTTCAGCTTGAACAGGCGCTGACCAAGGATCTCGCGTTCACTGTCGGCTACATTCGTTCGGGCGGCCGTCACATTCCGCTTTACCGCAACATCAATCGAATCAATCCGACGTCGTCGCTTGCCGACGGCCGTCCGATCTTCAGCAACACGGTGAGTGCGGCGACCCGTCTTGATCCCCGTTTCAACAATATCCTGATGGCCGAGTCCGTCGGAAATTCAAATTACAACGCGATGACGCTGCAGCTTTCGAAGCGGTTTTCGAAGGATACCAGTTCAGCGTCAATTACACTTTGTCGAAATCGGAAGACGACGCTCCGGAACAGAATCTCGTCGCGACCCCAGGTCGGAAACCTTGTAACCCAGGATCCGACGAGCCGCCGCCGCGATCTGGGGCCGTCGCTCGCGGACCAGCGTCATACGTTCGTTGTGAGCTTTGTCGGCCGGCCGCAGTTCAACTTCGCGAACAAGGCGTTGCGTTACCTCGTCAACAACACCAGCTCGGGATCATAATGACGGCGAACAGCGGCGAGCGGTTCAACATCATTGCGGTCAACGACATCAATCTGGATGGTTTCACCGGATCGGACAACCCGGTCGGAATCCGCCGGAATTCCGGCGTCACGCCGTACCAGTTCAATACCGATCTGCGCTACTCGCGGTTTTTCAATTTCAACGAGAGGTTGAAACTCGAAGCGTTTGGCGAGTTTCTCAACGTCTTCAATATCAACAGCAAGTTCCAGATCAATAGTTTGACGGTAACGACCGACGCGCTCGGAAATCTGACGCAGGCTTTGCCGACGGTTCAGAACCGTCCGGTAACGTCGCTTGACAGCCGTCAGTTCCAGGTTGGATTCAAATTCATTTTTCTAGTATGGAAGACGAATCAAAGACAGACCCGACTCGTGGTGGTATCCCGTCTACGCAGGCGTGATACTCACCCTTGTCGTGGTCATTTTGCTGCTTTGGTCTTTCTCGAAATACTTCTCTTGAATGAGGGTTTGTGATTTCTGGTCTTGGGCTGATGCAAATCCCCGGCGGCCGCGGAAGAATCGCAAATCGAAAATCGCAAATCCGAAATCGTTATGTCTTGGCTTGATTGGGCGATAATTGTCGCATATCTGGCGTTTATGATCTTTGACGGGATCAGAATGACCAAGCACAGCAAGAGCGTGCAGGGTTATTTTCTCGCCAACAAAAGCCTGCCGTGGTGGGCCGTGGGGCTGTCTGTAATGGCGACCCAACTATCGGCGATCACTCTCGTCGGAACGACCGGTCAAGCCTATTCCGACGGGATGCGCTTCATCCAGTTCTATTTCGGACTCCCGGTCGCGATGATCATCCTCTGCATCACGGTCGTCAAGTTTTTCCATAACGCGAATGTTTACACGGCTTACGAATATCTCGAGAAGCGCTTCGACGTTCGGGTCCGGACGCTCACGAGCTTCTTTCCCTGATCTCGCGCGGACTCGCGGCCGGCGTCGTCATCGCCGCGCCGTCGATCATTCTGTCGATCGTTCTCGGCTGGAATCTCATTTACACGATCTTCGCGATGGGGCTTTCAACGACCATCTATACGATGTTCGGCGGCGTCCAGGCCGTGACGTGGACGGACGTCAAGCAAATGGTCGTCATCTTCTTCGGGCTCGGCGTTTGTCTCGTCATAATCGTCGGTAATTTTCCGACGGGAGTCGGCGTCGGTGACGGGCCGCAGCTTGCCGGTGCGGTCGGAAAGCTCAACACGGTCGATTTCAAAGTCGATTTCACCGAGCAATACACCTTCTGGTCGGGGCTGATCGGCGGCACCTTTCTCGCGCTCCCGTATTTTGGATGCGATCAAAGCCAGGTCCAACGCTTTTGACCGCAAAATCGGTCGATCAGGGCCGGACGTCGCTCCTGATGTCCGCGTTTTTGAAGATTCCGATGCAGTTCTTCATTCTGATGATCGGCATTATGGTCTTCGTCTTCTACCAATTCCAGCGCTCCGGCGATCTTCAACAACATCGAGGCGACCAAGGCGGCGACTTCCGGAAGAGTTCAAGGCGATCGAGACGAAATACGGCGCGGCCTTCGAAAACAGAAAGGCATCGGCGGTCGAGTATCTGGCGTCTGATTCTCCCGGAAGCGCGGCAGAAGTATATCGAGGCGAACAAAGGGGTTCAACGACGCGCGGGCGACCGCGGTCGATTTCGTCAAGAAGAAAGCGACGAAAAATTCAACGACGTCAACTACGTGTTTCCGACGTTTGTTCTGAGCTATATGCCGATCGGGGTCATCGGACTCATCATCGCGGCGATCTTCGCGGCGGCGATGTCGTCGATCTCGGCTGAACTAAACGCGCTCGCCACGGCAACGACGATCGATTTCTACCGTCGCCTTATCAATCCGGACGCGACCGACAAACAGTATTTGCTCGTAGGCAAGATCTCGACGCTCGGCTGGGGCGTGTTTGCCTGTATCGTAGCCATTTATTCGACGAATCTCGGATCGCTGATCGAGGTCGTCAACAAGTTCAGATCGTTCTTCTACGGCTCGCTGCTCGGCGTTTTCGCGCTTGCGTTCGTGTTCCCGCGCGCCAAGGCCCGCGGGCGTTTTATGGGCTCTTGTGCGGGATCCTTTCGATCGCGTTGATCCACAACTTCGCCGAGATCGTGGACCTTATCGGTTCGCAATCCTGATCGCCCAAAAAGGGCTATTTCAAGATCGCATTTCTTTGGTACAGCGTCGTCGGTTGTCTGGTGACCGTCGGCGCCGGACTGTATCAGTCTGACGGTATCGGAGGTCGCAAAAGTAGAAAACAAATGAAACATAAGGCCATAAAAAACACTATTTCGTACGTTCTGTTACTTTCCTTCTTCCTTTTTCCATTTGTCTTCCCGCCAGGTGCGGCCGATCTCCGACAACGCCGCCTCGGGACTCGGGCAGATTCTGAAACGGTTGCAGACGACGGCGAGCTTTATGCATACGGCGGCGCATCCGGATGACGAGGATTCCGGATTGATCGCGTACGCGTTTGCAAACAGCAGGCGCGGACCGTTTATCTCTCGCTCAACCGCGGCGACGGCGGGCAGAACGTCATCGGTGAGGAACTGTTCGAACCGCTCGGCGTCATTCGTTCGGAAGAACTTTCAAGCGCGCCGGCTCGACGGCGGCGAACAGCTCTTCACGCGCGCGTTATGGACTGTGGTTTCTCGAAGAAGCGTGAAGAAGCGGCGCGCATCTGGGGCGAGCGGTTGACGCTCGGCGATATGGTCCGCGCGATCAGGAAGTTTCGGCCGATGGTCATCGTTTCGGATTGGCGGGAACGCCGGCCGACGGGCACGGACAGCACCAACTCGCCGTTACCTGAAGCCGATAGCCTTCAAGGCCGCGGCCGACCCAAAACAGTTTTCGGAGCATTTCGCCGAAGGCCTGACACCGTAGCGGGCGAAAAACTCTATGTTTCGCAATCGTTTACCAACAATCCGAGCAATCCGCCGACGCTCGTCGTCAACACCGGCGAATATATTCTCTGATCAGCCGTTCCTATTTCGAGATCGCGATGGAAGGCCGCAGCCAGCATAAATCGCAGGAAATGGGCATGCTCGAACTCCGCGGAAAGTTCACGTCAGGAATGCGCCTTCTTGAAACGGTCGGCGACAAGGTCGAGAAAGAGACGAGTATGTTTGACGGGCTCGACACATCGATCAAGGGAATTCCGTCGATCAGCGGCGACAGATACGATCCGCTGTTCCCGAAACTTGCGGCACTTCAGGAGACCGCCGAACTCGCGCTCAGAGTTATGACATCACGCGCCTGAAAAGCTGATTCGATCCTTCCCCAAGGCTACGCCCAGGCCGTTGAGGCCGAAGGCTCGACGCGCAACCCGGACTCGAAATTCCTGATCCGGCAAAGGAACGCGAATTTGCCAAAGCGTTGCAAATGGCCGCCGGCGTGGTCGTCGATGCGCTGAGCAACTCTGAAACGATCGTGCCCGGTGATTCGGTCAACGTCGGAGTTCGCGTCTTCGCGCAAAGCGCCGATGTGAAGGTCAAAGACGTATCGCTCCAGGCGCCGCGCGGATGGTCGGCCGAGTCGTCGCCGGAACCGGTCCAGCAGGAAAGCGGATTCCGTCCGCGGCGCGAGACGGCTTCGCACGCGGCGTTCTTCACGGTTGTTTCGGCGAAAGACGCGAAACCGACCGAACCGTATTGGCTTGAGAATCCGCGCAACAAAACTTCCTCGAATGGCAGGACGCGGCGTCGAAGAATCTGCCGTTTCAACCGGCGCTGATGAAGGCCGAGGTCAAACTCGCGAGATCGGCGGGCGGCTGGTCGCGATCGAGCGTGACGTCCAGTTCCGATATTCGGACGACATCCGCGGCGAGATCCGGCGCGACGTCAGTGTCGTTCCGGCCGTGACGGTCAGTCTCGACCAAAAGATCCTGATCGCTCCGATGAGCGCCGAAACTGCCGAAGAAGCGGCTCGTGCTGGGCGTAACGAACAATTCGCCGAATCCTTTGAAGGGGCTCGGTCGCGCTCAATTCGAATGCATCGAAAGAACTGAAATACGCGCAAGTTCGTCCACTTTGATCTCAAGGCGCGCGCGAGAAAACGGCGATCACCTTTGACGTCGAGATGCCGTCGGCGAAAGCTGCCGAATCGTTCGAGATCTACGCCGCCCAGGCCTCGGTCGGCGGCGCGGTCTACTCCGACGATGCAGGCGATCGAGTATCCGCATATTCAGACGCACCGACTCTATTCGCGCGCGACGACGAAAGGTCAACGTCCTCGATCTGAAGGTTGCGCCGGTTCGCGTCGGATACGTAACGGCAGCGGCGTCAAGGAGTTCCGCAGGCGATCGAACGGCTTGGACTCAACGTCAAACTTCTCGACGAAGACTATCTTTCGACCGGGGATCTGTCGCAGTTCGACACGATCGTCATCGGCATCCGCGCATCGCAGGTCGGCCCGACTATGTCGCCAACAACGGGAGGCTCATCGAATTCGTCCGCAACGGCGGAACGATGATCGTCCAGTATCAGCAACAGGAATTCGCGCGGCTCAATCTGACGCCGTATCCGGCGAAAATGGAATCGAACATCCGTACGGTCGATGAAACGGCGCCGGTGAAGATGCTCCAACCGATGAATCCGGTCCTAAGCTATCCGAACAAGATCACCGACCGCGATTTCGACAATTGGGTCCAGGAGCGGAATCTTTATATCTTTGACGGCGTGGGACGACAAATTCCACGCCGCTGCTCGAAACCCACGACGAGGGCGGAAAAGGAAAGCCTCGGCGGAATGCTCTACGCTGAGATCGGGAAGGGCAGATACGTTTACGTCGTATTCGTGGTTCCGCCAATTGCCGGTCGGCAATCCCGGCGCATATCGCATTTTCGCGAATCTGCTGAGCCTGCCGAAAGCGGTCAAGAAATAGAACGAGCGCAAAGTCCCGTTTGCCTTGGAGCGTGCTCACAAGAACGGGTGCGGTGAGGTCGATCTCTGAATTCAAATGTTTCATGGCGCGTGGCGCCGCTTCAGGCAGGACGCGTTCGGCTCCAATCAAGAACAAAAAATGCAAGAAAAGTTTCCGGGCCCGAAATTACAAGAAGAACGTACTTGAAGACTGCTTCATCGATGCCAAGGATTATTCCCTCGACGCCTACGTCGAGGTTGATTCTGCGCATGCGGTGATGCTCGGCGAACAGGGAATCATCACGCCCGAAGCACAGCGTTTGATCCTCACGTCGCTTCGCGCCTGGATTTCGAAGCGATCCGCCGGTCGGTGTACGTATGACGGCACGTTCAGGTCTTTTCTACTATCTTCGTGGGAGTATGACCGCAATCTGCGAGACGAAGATACGGCCGGCAAGCTGCACACGGCCCGCAGCCGGAACGACATCGACGTCACGATCTACCGGATCTATCTGCGTCCGAAATTGCTTTTCTGAACTCGTCCGTGAAGCGAACGAACTGCGGACGAATCTTCTCGACCTCGCGGCGGCGAACCACGAGACACTGATCGGCCTACACGCACCTTCAACCGGCTCAGCCGTCGACGCTCGCGCACTATCTTCTGGCGGTGGCCGAGGTTTGGACGCGACATCAAGCGCCTCGGGAACGCGTACGAGAATCGCGAACTTTGCCCGCTCGGCGCGTGCGCGATCACGACCACCGGTTTTCCGATCGACCGCCACCGCGTTTCTGAGCTTCTCGGATTCACCGCGCCGACCGTCAACGCTACGCCTCGGATCGCTTGGTGGATTATTTCTATAGAGATGCTCGGCGCAATGAAAGCCCTGCTCGTCAATATCGGGAAATTCTCGCAGGAGTTCCTGCTGATGGCGATGATGGAGTTCAACGTCGTGCGTCTGCCGGACGGTTTTGTCCAAGGCTCGTCGATAATGCCGCAGAAGCGGAATCCGGTCGCGCCCGGGCGTATCCGCGCTCGCAAACAAGCGCTCGGCCAGAGGCCTCGGTGTTTCTGGACCGAGCATTCACAACACGCCCTTTGGCGACATCAACGACGTCGAGGATGATCTGCAGCCGCTTATCTACAACGCTCTCCGCGATGCGTGCGTTCGGTCTCGCTGTTTGCCGCGACGCTCAAATCGGCGGTTCAATCTGGACGTTCTTCGTGAACGGGCCGAGGCGAATTCGCAACGTCACCGAACCGCCGACTCGATCGTCCGGCACGCGAAGAACCTGCCGTTTCGCATCGCTCACAAGATCGTCGGCGAGTACGTCAAAACGGCGTACACGGACCCGAAAGATCACCTACGAGCTGCTCCAGACGACCGCGCGGGCGGTCGCCGGTCGCCGAGCTTGCTTTCACCGAAGAAGAATTTGAACGAACTTTGACGGCCGAGTTCTTTGTGTCGATCCGGACGATCTATGGCGGCAAAAACCGTCAGGAAACCAGCGCGCGTTGGCGGTTCAGGTCGGTACGCTCGGTGAAGATCTCGAATTAACTCGGCGCGCGCAACGAAACGTCGGCATCGGCCGCCGCGAAGCTTCACTCGACAAATGGATTCGTTGATCGCATAATCTCCCGAACCCAGAAGTCGTTTGCTGCGGATTGATTTGCCCGGGTCGACTGATCAAGCGGATGCGACCGCGCAATCCCAATCAGTTCGCAGCAACCCGGAAAACCTCGCCTTGAACCCGGATTATGCAATGGGAGTTTGCCCGCGAATATTCTCCAATCGGCGCCAAATAAAGTCCGGTCCAAAGCCACGCGAGTGAACGGCGTTTTAATTTGGCCCACAAATCGTTAAAAGACGGTTTTTATACCATCGGATCAGACGCTGTTTCGCGCGGATTCGCGAAGATTCGCGAGCAAAAGTCGCTAACACGTAATTTCAGTTGAAATCGGAAACCGGGGGCTTTTCGCGTTTATCAGTTATTCCCCGCTTGTTCCGTACCAGTAGAAGGGCATTTTTTAAACTCTTCGCCGCATTTTTGTAGCGATCAACGTCGCGACGCAACCGATCATTGCCCAGAAACGGTTTACATCGCGCCGGACGACCATGCCGACGGCTTCTTCCACCGGATCCGCTGCGGCATTGTGACATATCTTGAATCTTAGCTGGCGATGATCGAAATTACTATTTGAACAAAATGGACGCCACGTGGCGGAAATCCATCGGATCAGCAGATGCGTTGGCAATGCGACGGCAGTCTCTGGATGTGAATACGAACGCAGCCACTTTACGCCGCGGCAAGTTCGACCTGGTTCATCAATCGGGTCAACGACGTGGATATGAGCGTCCGCTCAACGCGCTCGTGCTCGTCAACGGCGGCGCGCGGCTGAGACGGTTTTGCGCGGAATGTATTGCCCCGGAATCATCGAACGGCGACATAACGTCCGATTCCCGGTGGCGATCGCGATGGAGAATCAGACCCATCCGTACGGTCTTAAATCGCTCTGGGCCGGCGCGGGCGCAAAATACAGTTGGAAAGGCGTCTGCGGATGCGCAACGGAAGTCACGCAACTCGAAAACCGTGATCGCGAGATCTGCTACTGCAGCGGCCGCGACGGGGGCAAAGTGTTGATGAAGTGGCATTCGCTCTTTTGTCCCGGCTGCTTTCTTCGGCGACGGAAAATTACGGCGGTTATTCCGAAAGCGTACGATCCGCTCGCGTCGATCCTGTTCATAAAAAGCAACACGAAGAATTTTCAAACGAAGTATCATATCCGGTCGTCGGCGCGTTCGGCCGGGG